>JAHRAH010000117.1 GCA_020027345.1 Gammaproteobacteria bacterium
GCAAAACCAACACAACAATGCGGAACCCAACACTTTCGCGGGAATGACAAATTAACTATACCCCCCGCCGCTTGCGGGGGGGGGTCGGAGCATTCGCCGACGACGAAGTCGGCGGGGAATGCTCCGGGGGGGTGGAATGCGCCCGCAAAATCTTCGTCATTCCCGCAATACCTTTGTCATTCCTGCAACCTTGTCATTCCCGCGAAAGCGGGAATCCAGCCATACCCGTGACGGCAATCGTCCCCGGCATTGGCGTTCGTCCTCGGCTCTTTCTGGATTCCCGCTTTCGCGGGAATGACAAGATTTCAGTGGCGGCGGGCGCATTCCACTCCCCGGACATTCCACCCCCCCGTTGTTTGCCGCCCCCACCGGGCTTTGGGTCGGCAAAACTCCGACCCCCCCCCCGCAAGCGGCGGGGGGTATAGTTAACCTAACCGTCAGTTAACCGTCACCGTCACTCCCGCGAAGGACCGTCATTCCCGGGCGAAGTAGTCGCCGGCGTTTTCCAGTTTGTTTTTTATGTCGGTTAGGGGGGCTATGTCTTCGCCCATCAGGACCAACTCGTCCCCCGCCAACACTCCCTTTGCCGCTTCGGCGGAATCGGGGGGGATGTTTTCCTCGCCGCGCCGCCAGGAGAGCACTGTCCGTTCGCCGAGCAGTTGCGCGAATTCGCCGGCGGCGATGTTGCGGCAGACCGTGCAGCCGATGAAGTGTTGCGCGCCTTCGCCTTCGTCGTCCTCGTCGCCGGTGCCGTATTCCCCGGCGAAAAACGAATTGACGCGCTGCCGTCCTTCTTTAATAGTGCGCCCGATCGATTCCATATCGCGCCCCAGCCGCTTGCCCGCCATCCGCGCCAGCGAAAACCCGGCTTCGTGCGCTTCTATCAAAACATCGTCCGCCCCCGCCCGCGCGAACCGCTCCGCCTGCGCGGCGTTGGACGCCTTCGCGATAATCCGCACCGAGGGATTGACGGCGCGCGCCGATTGAATCGTATTCAGCACGCTCGCCACATCCATATAAGTGATAATCAAAATCCGCGCCCGCGCCAGCCCGCCCTGCACCAGCGAATCCACGCGGTCGCCTTCGCCGTAGATGATTTCTTCGCCGCCGCCGACCGCCTGCAGAATCTGGTGGTCGTCCTCCACGACTACATACCGCATCTTCAATTGCCGAAAGATCCCGGCGACGGCCTGCCCGGTGCGCCCGAAACCGCTGACGATGATATGCCCGGCGGCGTCGGTCGTTTTGCCTTCCGGCTTTTGCTGCTCGGAATCGCGCGGGAAAAAGAAGCGCACAAACTTCTCCCGCACCGGCCAAAGCAACGGCACCGGCAGCATCGCCAGCAGATTCGCCAGCAACAAAGTTTGAAACCACCGTTCGTCCATAATCTCCGCCCCGGCGATGGCGAGCAAAACAAAGCCAAACTCCCCGGCCCCGCCGAGCAGCAGAGCGACGCGCAGCGAAGTCGACCCGAAGGCCCCTATCGCCCGCGCGCAGCCGTAAACCAGAACCGTCTTCGCAAAAAAGAAAACAACAGCCAGCGCCAAAACCGAAAGCCAGTGTTCGGCAAAAACCGCCGGATTTATCAACAGTCCCAGCGAGATAAAGAAAAACCCCAAAAACAAATGCCGGAACGGTTCCGTCAGCCGTTCCACCCGGTGCCGGTGCGTCGTCTCCGCGATAATCATCCCCGCCAGAAAAGCCCCCAGCGAATACGAAAGCCCGAAGAAAGCAGTCAACCCCGCGGCGATGACTATCAGCGCCGCCAAATTAAGCATCACCAATTCCTTGTCGCCGTGACGGTGCGCCCAGTTAAACCACTTCCCTATCAGCGGGCGGAAGACAATGAAAACCGCCAGCGCCAGTCCCGCGATTTTGACGGTTATCAGCGCGACGACGCCCGTGAGCGACGCAATGTCCGACTGTTCCGAAAGCGAGGAAAACACGATAATCAGGGGGACGACCGCCAAATCCTGAAACAGCAAAACCGCAATCGCCCGCCGCCCCGCCGGCGAAGTTACGGCGTTGTCCCTAATTAGAAGTTGACTGACGATGGCGGTGGACGACATCGCCGCCACCGCCCCAATCAAAGCGGCGGAGGCCGCGTCGCCGGTCAGCCACCACCCCGCGCCGCCGAAGACCACAAAACACACCCCCACTTGCAGCGAGCCCAAAACGAGGACATAGCGGCGAATCGCGTTGAATGTGCTCAAACTGAATTCCAGCCCGATGGCGAAGAGCAGGAATATCACCCCCAGCTCGGCGGCGAAATCCGCCTCCTCGCTGCTCGCCAGAATGCCGATGCCGTGCGGGCCCGCCGCGATGCCCGCGATAAAATACGCCGGCAGCGTCGGCAGGCGCAGGATTTTCAGCACGGTCACCGCGCTCACCGTTACCGCAAGCAGCAGCAGGACGACGGTCAGCGGGGAAAAATCCATTTTTCGGGAGAATCGTTTTTTGCGTTTTTTGCCGCCGCCCCCGTTGGAAAATCGCAAAAACGGGGTAGAATCGCGGCGGCGCGGTTAATTGCGTCATTGTATCAAACTACGGAATGCCGAAAATTTCAGCGACCGAAATTCGCGGGGGCGCGCTCCTCGCCGTCAAGGGGCGCCTGTGGCGCGTCGTCAGCGCCCGTCATGTCCATGTCGGCGGGCGCGGCGGCGCCTATATGCAAGTGGAAGCCAAGTGCCTCGCCTCCGGCGCAAAAAACTCCATGCGCCTGCGCACAGACGAAAAAGTGGAACGCCCCTTCGTGGAACAGCGCAAAATGCGCTACCTCTACCCCGAAGGCGAAAGCCGCGTCCTGATGGACGAAGGCACCTACGAACAAATCACCCTCCCCGACGACTTCTTTGACGGCGCCGCGCGCTTTCTGCCGCCCGACACCGCCGTCACCGTCCACCTCCACGAAGGCAAGCCCATCAGCGCCGAGCTCCCGCCCTCCGTTGCGCTCACCGTCTCCAGCACCGACCCGCAGGCAAAAGGCGCGACGGCCTCCGCCTCCTACAAACCCGCAACGCTGGAAACCGGCGCAGTCGTGATGGTCCCCCCCTTCGTCGGCAGCGGCGAGAAAATCCGCGTCAACACCGGCACCGGCGAATATATGGAGCGCGAAAGCGGCTGATGGAAACCTTTGACCCCGGCAAATTCGTCCTGCGCCAGCTCGGCAAGCAGGCGCGCATACGCAATTTCTTCCCCCTCATCACGAGCTCGCTGCTCGTCGTGCTGCTCTTTGCGTGCGTCCTCGCCTTCATTCTCTACAACGCCGGGCGCGAGCTGCAGGAGCTCCACATCCGCCATTCGCAAGTGGAGCGCACCTCCGACGAACTGCGCCAATCCTCCGACGACCTCTCCCGCTACTCCCGCCTCTACGCCGTCACCGGCGAACAGGAGTATCTGGACATCTACAACGCCATCATCGGCATCCGCAACGGCACAGTCCCCCGCCCGAAAAACTACGAGGGCGTGTATTGGGATCTCTCCCCCGAACTGCGCGAGCAACGCCATCCGCCGGGGGAAAAGCGCCCGCTGCGCGACGAGTTTGACCGACTGATGACGCCGGAAGAAATCGCCGTCATAGAGGAAAGCAAAATCCAATCCGACCGCCTCTCGGGGACACTGGAACGGCGCGCTTTTGAAGCCGCGTCCGGCGGCGGCGAAGAAGGGCTGGCGATGGCGCGCGATCTTTTGCATTCGCCGGAATACCGCAAGCACAAGCAGGCGGTGATGCTGCCGCTGGACGAGCTCTCCGACCTCATTCGCGCGCGCCTCAAGCAGGAGCAGCGCGACATCGCCCGCTATGTCAACATCGTCTCCGCCCTCGTCGCGCTCACGCTCCTGCTCGGGCTGGGGCTGCTGATTGTGGTCGTCCGCTTTTCGCGCGCGCGCATACTCCGCCCGGTGGAACTGCTCACGCGCACGATGCTGGAAAACAAGGATATGCCCGACGCGATGGAAATCGGCTTTCGCAACGACGAAATCGGCCTGCTCGCCAGCCGCTTTTTCCAGATGAAGGCGACGATGGAGCAAAACTACCGCGAACTGGAAAACATCAGTTTCCGCGACCCGCTCACGGGGATATACAACCGCAACTATTTCTTTCAGGAAGGCGACCTCGCGCGCAAGCGCGCCGCCCGCGACGGCAGCCCGATATGCGTGATTATGGCGGACTTGGACCACTTCAAATCCGTCAACGACACCTACGGGCATCTCATCGGCGACGAAGTGTTGAAGCAGGCGGCGAAGGTCATCGCCGGCAACATCCGCGAGACCGACATCGTCGCCCGTTTCGGCGGCGAGGAATTCGTCGTCATTTTGTTGAACGCCCATTTGGAATCCGGCGCGGCGGTCGCCGAAAAAATCCGCGCCGAAACCGAAGCCGCCCCCTGCGGCCCCGAAGGACGGCAGTTCACGCAAACTATAAGCTTGGGCGTCGCCGAAGTCCTCAAAGAGGACGAAGACCTCAACGCCGCCATAAGCGTCGCCGACAAAGCCCTATACGCCGCCAAAGAAGCCGGCCGCAACCAAATCCAAACCTCCCCCCGCCACCCCGCAACAACCAGCGAACCCCCCAAAGAGTCCCCCCCCAACCCCGCCGCCTAACCTGTCATTCCCGCACTCCTATAAAAAAGCGGGAATCCAGCAAATCAAATAACGCGTCATTCCCGCACTCCTCCAAAAAAGCGGGAATCCAGCAAATCAATTAACGCGTCATTCCCGCACCCCTCCAAAAAAGGCGGGAATCCAGCAAATTAAAAAAACCCGGAGCAAATCAATTCAAAACCCCTCCCGCCTGCAAATCCGCATGATAAGAAGAACGAACCAAAGCCCCGCAAGCCGCATTAACAAAACCCATCTCTTTTGCCGCGCGCGCATAATCGTCAAAAACATCAGGAGCGACATAACGGCGCACCGGCAAATGTCCGCGCGTCGGGCGCAGGTATTGCCCGACGGTGATCATTCCGACGCCGTGTTCGCGCAAATCGCGCATTACCTGCAGTATTTCCTCGTCGGTTTCGCCCAGCCCGACCATCAGTCCGGACTTTGTCGGCGTTTGCGGAAAGCGCCGCCCGGCTTCG
The DNA here is from genome assembly GCA_020027345.1 of Gammaproteobacteria bacterium. Lineage (GTDB taxonomy): Bacteria > Pseudomonadota > Gammaproteobacteria > Tethybacterales > Persebacteraceae > JAHRAH01. The sequence continues at coordinate 5,079 of JAHRAH010000117.1, forward strand.
GCGAGCAGCGCAAGCGAATGACGGTAATCCGCGCCGGGGCGCGCTTCTTTGTAGAGGCGGGGGACGGTCTCCAAGTTGTGATTGAAAACATCCGGCGGCGCGATTGCAATCGCATCCAGCGCGCGCCCCATCCTCCCCCGAAAATCCGGCGTAAGTATTTCAATCTTTAATTTGCCACCACCATTAAACCCGGATGGGGAACTCTCCCCCTTAAAACCAATCAACCCCCCCCCCATCTCTGATGGGGGGGGCGGGGGGGGGGAAACCCCGCAACACACCCCTCCCCAATGACCCTCTTAAAATACTTCTGGCGAAGAATCGGCGGAACAATCTTCCTCGTCTGGGCGGCGCTCTCGGCACTGGCGGCGTTCTTTGAATTCCTGCGCCGCGCCGGCGACCACGACGCCGCCACAGCCCTACTCCTCGCGCTTTTGGCGACGCCGCGGCTGGCTATGGAAACCGCCTTTTTTGCCTGCGCCATCGGCAGCGCCGCCGCTCCCCGCCGCGCCGACGACAGTCACGAACTGCCGGTGTTGCGCGTCTCCGGCTTGTCCATGGCGGCGGTCGCGCTTTTCGCCGCCGCCTGCGCCGCACCCGTCGCGCTGCTTTACGGCATCGCCAGCGAAACGCTCATCGCCCCGGGGCGCGCCGTTGCCCGCGCCGTGCGCGAAGAAGGAATCGCCGGGCGCAATGTCTGGCTGCGCGACGGCGGCGATTTCGTGCGCATCGGCGAAGTCATCGGCGGCAACCTGCTGCGCGATGTCGTTCTCTACCGCACCGACGGAACGCGCATAACTTCCATCGTCAGCGCCGCCGGCGGCGAAAAAACCGAAGGCGGCTGGCTGCTCTTCGCCGGCGAAGCCGCGCGCCCGGGCGGCGGCGAAGTGTTGCGCGAGCGCTTTGACCGCCGCCTGCTGCCGCTGAAAGTGGACGCCCGCTCGCTCTCGGCCCTCAACGAACGCCCGCGCGATATGTCCATAAGCGGCTTGGCGCGGGCGAGCGCCGCCTTGCGCGATTCCGGGCAAAACGCGGCAAAATTCACCGGCGCGCTCTGGGCGCGGCTGGCGGGCATCCCCGCCCTCGCCCTCTTGGCCGCGAGCGCCGTCTGGATGCTGCACCGCCGCCGCCGCCTTTCGGCCCCGCCCGCGGCCCTGGGCGCGGCCGCAATCAGCGGCGCCTACTACTTCGGCAAACAAATGTCCGCCCAAGCCGCCGTCCTCTGGCAAACCCCCGCCCTGAACCTCCTCCCCCTCCTGGCCCTAACCGCCGCCCTCCTCTGGGCCCTCAGCCGCCACCGGGATTTCCAATAACCGTCCCCCTTGCGCCATTCCCGCGCGGGCGGGAATGACGGGGAATTTTTGGTTTAAGAGGTTTCGCGGAGTTGTTGGGCTTTGTGGAGTTCGGCGAAGAGGGGGGAGGTTTTTAGGAGTTGGGGGATGGTGCCTTGGGCGGACACTTTGCCGTTTTCCAGAACTATTATGCGGTCGGCGAATTCCACGGCGGTGAAGCGGTGGGCGATGATTATGGCGGTGCGGTTGGCGAGGAGCTCGCGCATCGCTTTTTTGATTTTGCTTTCGGAGTCGCTGTCCAGGGCGGAGGTGGGCTCGTCCAAAATGACGATGGGGGAATCGCGGTAGAAGGCGCGGGCGAGGGCGAGGCGTTGTTTTTGCCCGCCGGAAAGGCGCGCGCCGTTTTCGCCGATGATTGTGTTTTCGCCCTTCGGCAGGCGGCGGACGAATTCTTCGGCGTCGGCGTTTGCGAGGGCGCGCTTTATTTTTTCGGGGTGTTCGCCGGGGGCGTCGGGGTATGCGATGTTTGCGGCGACGGTGTCGTCAAACAAGAGCGCCTCCTGCGGGACGAGGGCGATTTGCGCGCGCAGCGATTCCAAAGTGCATTCGCGCGCGTTTATGCCGTCCAGCAAAACTTTTCCCGACTGCGGTTCGCAAAAGCGGGGGAGAAGATTTGCGAGCGTTGTTTTTCCGGCGCCGGATTTGCCGACGAGTGCGATTGTTTCTCCGGCGGCAATTGTCAGCGACACATCGGAAAGGGCGTCGGCGACGGCGTCGTCAACATTGCCGTTACCGTCACCGTTACCGTTTTCCGTTTCGCCTTTTTCGTAATGGAAAGACACATTTTGCAATTGCACTTCGCCTTTTGCGCGGTGGACAACGCGTTTTCCTTCGTCCTGTTCGGCGGGCGAATCCAAAAAGCCGAAAACTTCGCGCGCCGCCGCGAGCATTCCCTCCCAGAGCGC
>JAHRAH010000139.1 GCA_020027345.1 Gammaproteobacteria bacterium
CTTCTACGACCCCCAAAAAACCCGCGTCCGCGCTTGACTTTTTTCTATACCCCCCGCCGCTTGCGGGGGGGGGCGGAGCTTGCCGTCCCCATCGGCAGATGGGGACGGCAAACTCCGGGGGGGTGGAATCCCCAATAAAACTAATTAAACCCCCCCCCCATCTCCGATGGGGGGTTGGGGGGGGGAAACCCCAATTAAAAAGAACCCCCAATCCCCCCATCAATCCGGCAAAGGCACCCCCAACCACCCCCGATAAAACCCCTCCAAATCCGGCAAAAAATCAAAAACCACCGGCCACCCCGGCGGCGCCGCCTCCACTTCCAAAAGCGCGGCGCACCCCGGGCAGACAAACTCCCGCAACTCCATCCATTCCGGGTCGCAGCCGCAAGAAGTCGGATACACTTCCGCGACGCTCGCCGCCGTATTCCGCACCCGCACATTTGCGGCGAGTTTCCAGTTCTGCCGGTAGTTCCCGAATTCAAAACCGCAGTCGCAGCGCACCACCCGCCGCGAATCGGCGTCGCCCGCCCCGTCCTTTTGCACGATGCACAAATGCTCGCCAACCGGCAGCAGAATCTTCCCGCCCCAGTCCGCCCGTTCCTGCAGTATTTCCAACTGCTTAAAAAAACGGTCGCCGTCCTTGTAGGACGACATTATTTCCTTCGCCGCATTCCACGGCAGTTTGCCGGCGAACAAATCGCGCAGCGTTTCGGCGGGATATGTTTTCACTGCCCCGGCCTTTCGCCGCTGTTATTGTCGTCACCGTCCCCGGCAAAAACAAAATCATCGGGCAGATTCCAAAATCCCCGAAACTCATCCGCAAACTTCGCCGAAAAGCGGATGCTTTCGTTTATCATCCGCCGCACTTCCGGCGCGACATCCCCCCGCAACAGTCGTTCGCGTTCTTCGCGAACCCATTCTTTAACGGGCCGCGCTTTTTTGCGCCGCACTTCGCGCATTTCCCCGCGCAACTCTTTCGTTTTCTTTTCGTCCGCTTCCCGCGCCGCCCGCGCCCGCGATTCTTTCTTAAGAACAATTCCGCAAACGGCGCGGCAGAACTCTTCGGTCGCATAACCGTTTTCCACATCCTTCGCCGCCGCTTGCGGTTCGCGTTCCAGCGGGTCGCCGTAACCCCCGCCGCCGTTGTAGGAATGGCAAAAAACATCGCCATCCTTAAAAGGCGCGGTAATAAACGGTCCCTCGCATTTCTCAACAGTCCCCCCGGCGAGCAATGTTTCCGGCAATGTCCGCAAAGGATCCGTCCCCAAACTATGCGGCAGCGGCAGACCTTTCTTCGCCCGTCCGCCAATGTCCGCCCCGCGCACGGCGGTATGCCATTGCACCGTCGGCGCCGGATACCCCCCGCACATTCCCGCATTGTCAAAAACGCGCGCGGAATGTTCGGAAGTTATCAATGTCAGTTCGCGCGTATTATGCACAAGCCATGTGGAAGTAAACCCGCAGCCGCCGCGGTATTTTCCGCCGCCGCCGGAATCCGGAGTTATCGCGCGCCCCAAATAAAGCATCGGCATACTCTGCTCCCATATTTCCATATTCCCCATATCCGACTCCGGATTCCAACCGACATATGCGGTGTCCAAACCGTCCCGAATCGCCATCGCCCCGCTGCCCGCCGCCGCGCACTCAAAATGCGCCATTCCGAAACGCCCGCCATATTGACTCTCGCCGCCCATTTCTATCATCGGGCTGTTCACCTGCCCGACAAAAACTTCCTCGCGAAACCCCCGCGCAAAAAACGCCCGCGAAAGCAAACGCTGAAAGCAACCGTACGCCGGAAGCAAAAGCGCCCACGATGTCGCCGTCGCGCATTTTTCGTTGTCCGGATTCGTCCATGTCCCGCGCGGCAGAATCAATTCCGTCGCCAGCCACGCGCCGTCGTTGACAAGCCCCTCGTAATTCATATGCTGCGTCAGCGTGACAAACATTCCGCCGTCCATCCCCGCCGGGGTGCAGTTCATGGAATGCCAGCCCCATCCCTGCGTTCCTTCAAAATCCAAAAGCATTTTGCCGTCGCCCTTGACCGTGAGTTCCATCGGCATTCCGTAAAGCAAATCGGGCGGGCCGAGCGGCTGCAGCCCCGGCTTGCCCCGCGTAACATGCCCGTAAAAAGTGTTTCCGCGGTAGCGCCCCGGAACCGTCAGTTGCCGCATCCGCGCCAATTGCGCGCGCCGTCCTTCTTCAATGAATTCGCGTATTGCGCGGCGGTAATATTCCGCGCCGGTTTCTTCTATCAGCGCGAGAACGGATTCGCGCACATCCTGGCACGCGGCGACTTTCGCTTTTTCGTCCAGTATCCAATATATCGGCATCCGCAAATTGCGCTCGCAGCGAATCAGATAATCGCGCCGCAGCGCGTCGTTTAATCCGACCTTTTCCGCGCAAACAAAAAGCCCCTCGCCGTAACGCTCCTGCGCGAGCGCGACATCGCCGCCGGGCGTTATCCCCCCGCATTCCAATTCGTGACAAACCGCGCCGGCCCAGCCGATGAGTTCGCCTTCGTAAAAAATGGGGACGACATCAATCACATCGGGCGCCTGCACGGTGCCGATGAATGCGTCGTTGTTTGCGAAAATGTCGCCCGGATTTATTCCGGGGTCGTCCTCGTAACCGTTTTCTATCATCCACTTGATAAAGCGGCTCGCGGTGTGGACATGCACCATAATCCCGTTGGAAAGCGCGACGGCGTCGCCTTCCGGCGTGTAAAGCGCGACGACCGATTCGCCGACTTCGCGCACGCCCGGCGAAGCCGATATGCGCCGCGCCATCTCGCGCCCGGCGACGCACAAAGCGCGCAGTTTTGTGTGCAGCGTTTCGTATTTGAGCGCGTCCTTTTCGCGCAAACGCAAATCGCGAATGCCGGCGTAATGCCCCGTTTCCGCCAGCAGACGGTCGTTGCCGCGCAGTTTCTCGCGCAATGTCACAGGAGCGTCCGTCACCGTTTATTCCTTTTCTTTCGCGCCGCCGTAACGGTAATGAAAAAGCGTCCACTCGTCCACGCAAACATCGTCGCCGGGCGCGACAATCAATGTCGTCGCCGAATGTTCAACGACCGCCGGACCAATAATGCGGTTGCCCGGGAGCAATTCGTTCATCTCCCACAGTTGCGTTTCCCGCCAGCAACCGTCAAAGAAAACTTTGCGCTTTCCCTTGTCCGCTTCTTTTTTCGGCAGCGGCGATTCCAAAGCGCGCCGGACAAGGCGCGGCTTTACTTTTTCGGCGCGCGCGATTACGCCCAATTCCATAACGCTGTATCCGGCGTCGCCGTAACGCGAAACCTTGCGGTTAATCTCGTCGTATATCCGTTCAAACTCGGCGATAATCGCGCGCGCATCGTCCGCGGTTTTTGCCGCCCGCACCGGCGAGGGGACCTCCACATCCTCCAACTGTCCCCGGTAACGCATCATCAAAAACGGTTCGGCCGAAACGGCCGCGGGGTCGTGACCGTCGTTTGTCATTTCTTCGCGCGCCAGTTTTTCCAGCCCGTGCCAGTGCGAATCAATTTCCCCGGCAATGCGCAGCAATTCATCATCGTCCGCGGCGGACGATATGTCCAAATGCACCGAGCGGCTGTGGCGGCGCATATAATCCGCGGTCGTGCATCCGAACGCGGAAAAAGCGGCCGCGAAAGGAAATGTGATTATGTCCTTGAATCCGATGCCGCGCGCGTAACCCGAAAGATGCAGCGGCCCCGAACCGCCGTAGGAAAGCAAAACAAACTCGGAAGGATGCACCCCCTGCGAGGAAAGAATCCGCCGCAGCGCGCTGTTCGCCTCGGCTTCCAGCATCGCCGTCATCCCCTCGGCGGCAAAATGCAAATCCGCGCCGATGACATCCGCGACATCGCGGCGCAATGCTTCCTCCGCTTTGCGCGTGTTTAATTTAACTTTGCCGCCGAGAAAATAATCGGGGTTTAATCGTCCGAGTATTAAATCGCAATCGCACACAGTCGGCATTTCCCCGCCGCGGTCAAAACAAACCGGCCCCGGGTCGGCGCCCGCGCTTTCGGGGCCCAAACTCGCCTTTTTTGTGAGCGGATCCACCTTCACGACCATCCCCGCGCCGGCGCCGATGTAATCCATCGCAATAGTCGGCGCGTTTAATTTAAACCTGCCGAGCAGCGGCTCGTTTTCCATGCGCACCTGCCCGCGGGTGATAACGCCCATGTCAAAGCTCGTCCCGCCCATGTCGGAAACTATCAGCGATTCTTCGCCGAGCGCTTCGCCGATGTGCTGCGCGCCCAAAATGCCGCCGATGGGGCCGGAAACCATCGTCTCATGCAAACGCGGATGGCGCACGCTCGCAAGCCCGCCGTAGGAAAGAACAGTATGCACCTGATGTTTGAACCCGCGCGCGCGCACCGCTTTTTCTATTCCCAGCAACTGCCGCCGCCCGCCGGCGCAAGCGTAGGCCTCTATCAAAACGCTGTTCAGCCGCGACTGCTCGCGCACGACCGGGCGTATTTTGTGCGAACAATACACGGCAACATCCGCGCCGCGTTCTCGCGCCGCATTTTCCGCAGCCGCCGCAATTTGCAATTCGTGCGCGGGGTTGACATGCGAAAACAAAGTGCAAACGCAAATAGCGTCCACATTTTCGTTCAGCAGTTCCACCGCCGCGAGTTCCGCTTCTTTTTCGTAAACCGGTATCACTTCCGCGCCGAATTGATCCACCCGCTCGGTAACGCCGAAAACCCGCCCGCGCGGGACAAGCGGCGGCGGATGATTGTGCGTTACCGCATGCAAACGGTCGGAATAGGAATAATCCGCCCACGCCTGCAAGCCGCGCCCCATCAAAACCGCGTCCTCCATTCCGCGCGTAACTATCAACCCCAAACGCTTGCCCGCGCGCGCGAGAAGTGTGTTCAGCATCCCCGTCCCGGAATACAAAGCCACGCGCAAATGCGGATACATCTCTTCCGCCCGCAACCCCCATTCGGCCGCCGCGTCCTCCGCAGATTCCAAAAACCCCAAAGATTCGTCGCGCGGAGTAGTCGCCGCCTTGCCAATGGTAAACCCCCCGTCGGCGTCCACCAAAATAGTGTCCGTCATAGTCCCCCCGGCGTCAATCCCCATAACAATCGGCGCGCTTTTTTCCGCGCGCGCAGATACTCCCCCCCCATCTTTGATGGGGGGGGCTGGGGGTGGGAAACAACCACCAACCAAAAATGCAATCACCACAACGCCCCGCCGGAGAGTGTTATGTTCTCAGCGTTAATCCCTTTCGCCCCCTCCCCGCAAAGAAAAACAACAACAGCGGCCGTCTCTTCCGGCTGCAGCGCGCGCTTTTGCGGATTCGCGTTCGCAAATTCCGCGGCGACTTCTTCCGCGCTTTTTTTCTGCGCGCGCCCGATTTGTTCCATATCCGCCTTCATCAATCCGGTGTTCACCCATGTCGGGCTAATCGCATTAACGGTAACCCCGCGCGCCGCCCCTTCCAACCCCGCGCACCGCGTCAGCCCCAGCATCCCCGATTTGGAAGCGCAATATGCGGCGTTGTCCCCCCAGCCGACCATTCCCGCGGTGGAACATATATTTATAATCCGCCCCCAGCCGCGCTCCGTCATCGGCGGCAGGCAGCAGCGCGAAGTGCGAAATGCCCCGCTTAAATTGGTCTCCAAAACGCGCAGCCACAACTCTTCCGGATGACCGCAAAGCGGGTGTTCGGCCGTAACGCCGGCGGCATTAACAAGAATGTCAATCTTCCCCAGCGCATCAACCGCATCGGAAAAAAAACCGTCAACCGAATCGCGCGAGCAAACATCCAAATGCGCCGAATAAACGCGCGCCCCGGCCTTTTCCATATCCCCCGCGGCGGCGAGCAATTCTGCGCGCCCGGGATAATAGGTCGCTTCGCCGATTCCCTCCCCGGCGTGTTCCGACAAAAAAGAACCAATGGCGACATCCGCCCCCGCCTCCGCCAAAGCCAAAGCCGCCGCCCGCCCCTGCCCGGAGCCGCCGCCGGTCACCCACGCAACTTTGCCGGAAAGAAACCGTTCGCTCATTGTTCGCTTTTTTTGCCGCCCCCGCTTTTTTGCGGATAGGGCAGCAAATCCTTTTTTTCAATGTCCTGATAACTTCCGCCGCCGCGGTAATACTGCCGCGCCGCGTCTTCAAAAGGTTGGAAATCCCAAGAATGCGCGCGCCCCGTCGTCAATGCGCGATGCGCCAGCAAGCGCCGCCGCTGGCTGATTAATATGCGCTCTTTTAATTGCGCGAAATCCCAGCGCCGCGAAACCTCCGCTTGTATCTCCTCCAAAACCGCCGCCGCTTCCGCGTCGTCGGCGAGATTGCGAAGTTCGTCCGGGTCCTCCTCCATATCAAACAACTGCGGCGGGTATTCTTCGCAGTGCATATATTTGTATTTTCCCCGCCGCAGCATAACATACGGCGCGGCGACGGCCTCGCACAAATATTCGCTGATTGCAGTGTCGTGCCATTTATTAACGCTGCCGTTGCCGTTACCGTCACCGTCGCCGTCAACACCGTCAAGCAGCAATCTAAAACTCTTCCCGTCGTGCGTTTGCAAAAGCGCGGGGATGTCGCCGTCTGCCGCAATGTCAACAAGCGTCGGCATAATGTCAAAAAGCGAAACATTCTCGCGCACCCGCTTCGGCTTCCCGCCGGGCAAACGCACAATCATCGGCACCCGCGCCGACCAGTCGTAAAAACTCATTTTGTACCACATTCCGCGCTCGCCCAGCATATCGCCGTGGTCGCTGCAAAAAACAACGACAAGATTGTCGTCCAGCCCCGCCGCATCCGCCGCCGACAAAACGCGCCCGATGATGTCGTCGACAAAACTCATATTGCCGTAAAACCCGCGGCGGCTGTTTTTGATTCGCTGTTCGTCCATCGGATATTCGCCGCGGTCGTAGTTGTAAAACAAACTGCGGCTGTGCGCGTCGCGCTTTTCCGGCGGCAGAAAAGGAACGCGCGGAAGGTCAATTTCGTTTTCCTTGTGCCGTTCCCAGTATTCCCGCGTGCAAACATACGGGTCGTGCGGGTGCGTCATGGAATGCATCAGAAAAAACGGGCGCGCATCCCCCGCCCGCCTATCGCGCCCCCACTGATACAGTTTGCGCACGGTCTGATGCGCCGTCTCCTCGTCAAAATCCATCTGCACGCTGCGCGCGACGACGCCGCCTTCGGACGCAAACTGCATCGTGTGAAACCACGGATGCACGTGCTGCGGCTCGTCCCATGTCGCCGTCCAGCCGAAGTCGGAAGGGCAGATGTCGGTCGTCAGCCGTTCTTCAAAACCGTGCAGTTGGTCGGCGCCGACAAAATGCATTTTGCCGCTGACGCAGGTGCGGTATCCTTCGGCGCGCAAATAATGCGCGAGAGTCGGATGCTCCGAACAAAACTCGGCGCCGTTGTCCCACGCCCCGATGGTGGAGGGCGTCTGCCCGGCGATCATGGAAAAGCGCGCCGGCGCGCAAAGCGGAAAGCCGGTGTAGCAGTTTTCCAAAACCGCCCCCTGCGCCGCCAGCGAATCCAAATGCGGCGTTTTCGCGCAGCCGCCGCCGTAGGCCGCAAGCGCCGCCGCCGGCATCTGGTCCGCCATCAAAAGCAAAACATCCGGCGCCCGCGCTCCCATCGCAAAAGAATATAACACGCCCCCGCCGCCCCCCCGTCATTCCAGCGAAAGCTGGAATCTATGCGGGATTTTGCTTTTTCGCCGGCTTTGTATGGATTCCAGCTTTCGCTGGAATGATGGGGGTGGGGGTGGGTGGGGGTTATGGGACGGGGGTGTGGTTGAAGGTGGGGAGTTGGGATACTTTTTTTGGGCCGCCGTAGGTTTTTAGGAGGGCGGATTGGTCGGCGGCGGCTTGGGTGTGGGTTTTTTCGGGGTCGGTGATTTTTTGGAGGCGGGCGCGCATTTGTTGGAGGACGGTTGCGCTTGCGGGGTTTTGGGCGAGGTCGGTTGTTTCGCCGGGGTCGGTTTGGATGTTGAAGAGTTGCGGGGGGTTGTTGCGGGCGTAGTGGATGTATTTGTATTGTTTGTGCCGGAGCATAAAGATGCCGACGGGGCTGCCGCCGTCGTGGTATTCGCTGAATGCGGGGCGGGCGGGTTCG
>JAHRAH010000145.1 GCA_020027345.1 Gammaproteobacteria bacterium
GGGGGGTGGAGGGTGTCCGCGAAACCTTTGTCATTCCCCCTTTCTTTGTCATTCCCGCCTCCCTTGTCATTCCCGCGAAAGCGGGAATCCAGTTGTCAGCCGCAACATCGTAATTCTGGATTCCCGCTTTCGCGGGAATGACAAAGTCCACCCCCCCGGAGTTTGCCGTCCCCATCTGCCGATGAGAAAGGAAAACTCCGACCCCCCCCGCAAGCGGCGGGGGGTATAGTTAAGCAGCCGACAGAGCGGGCGTCCGCGCCCGCTCATACTTAGAGTCGGCGTGGACGCCCCCCGCTTTCGCCGGAGGCAGACTCTTGTCATTCCCGCGAAAGCGGGAATCCAGCGCGATTTTTCCTTTTCCGCCGGATTGTGGGTTCTGGATTCCCGCTTTCGCGGGAATGACAAGTTGTTGTTAACAGTTGCGGGCACATTCCACTCCCCCCGCAAGCGGCGGGGGGTAAAAATTCCGTTACTCGCGGGAGCCGGCGAAAGCCATCAGGAGATGCAGCAGCCCCTGAAAAATATTCAGGAGCATAATGTAAATCGTCATCGTCGCCAGAATGTAGTTTTCCTCGCCGCCGCGCACTACGCGGTTGATGGTGAAAACGATAAGCCCGGAGGCGATGACGATAAACAGCGAGGAAATCGCCAAAGCGACCGCCGGCATCTGAACGAACAAAAAGTTCAGCGCCCCGAGGACGAAAAACATCCACATCCCGATAATGAGCATCCGCCCGATTGTCGGGCTGGAAAAATCGCGGGTGGTGACGGTCGCGTAGCCGGCGAGGACGAAGAAAATCGCCGCCGTCCCCCCGATGGCGACGCCGACCAGTTGCGCGCCGTTGGCGTAGGAGCCGAGCGCGTAGCCGACCATGGGGCCGACAAAATAACCCATCGCAAAAGTGAACGCCAGCAGCCAGCCGACGCCCGCGGCGGAATGGCGGTTTTTGACGACCATCGCCTGCCCGCCGAGGAGCACGGCGAAAAACACCAGCAGCCCCATCCAGCCGAGGTAGGCGTAAATCGGAAAGAGCGCCCCGACGAAAGCGCCAACGACCGTCGGCAGCATCGTTATCGCCAGCAGCAGGTAGGTGTTGCGCAGGACTTTGTTGGTGCGCTCGGCGCCCAAAACGGAAGCGCCGCGCGCGGCGGGAAGGGAATATCGCATGTCAGTTTTCCTCGTCGTGTGAAACCCGCGGGCGAAACAACCGCCCGCTACCGGATATTATAACCGCCCCCGCAAAAAAAATCAAGCGCGCCCTTTCGGGTATAATCCCCGGCGGAGCGTTTGGATGCAAAGCCCGCCGGAGAGCATCGGCGAAACCGCCGAAATGCTGGCGGCGGCGGGATACTTCGCCCCGCGCCCGCTCGCCACGGCGCTCTTCCTCGCCCTCAAAATGCGCAAGCCGTTGCTGCTGGAAGGCGAAGCCGGAGTCGGCAAAACCGCCCTCGCCCAAGCCGCCGCCCGCGCGCTCGGGCGCAAACTCATCCGCCTGCAGTGCTACGAAGGACTGGATTCCGCCGCCGCCCTTTACGACTGGGACTACCCCCGCCAACTCCTCACAATGCAATCCCGCGCCAACGGCGGCGGCGGCGGTTCCGTATACACCCGCGAATTCCTCCTCTCCCGCCCGCTCTTGCGCGCGCTGGAAGAACACGAAAACGGCGCGCCGGTGTTGCTGATAGACGAACTGGACCGCGCCGACGAACCCTTTGAGGCCTTCCTGCTGGAATTTCTTTCCGACTTTGCCGTGACCGTCCCCGAGCTCGGCGTCATCCGCGCGCCGTCGCCGCCGCCGGTTTTTCTCACTTCCAACCGCACGCGCGAAATACACGACGCCGTCAAACGCCGCTGCCTGTATCACTGGCTGGACTTCCCCGGGCGCGAGCGCGAAACAAAAATCGTGCGCGAACTCGCCCCGCAACTGGGCGCGGAACTGACTGCGGCGGCGGTGGAATTCGTCCACAAACTCCGCAAACTGGATCTTTTCAAAGTCCCCGGCATCGCCGAAACGCTGGACTGGGCGCAGGCCCTCGCGCATCTGCAAACAAAAACGCTGGACGAAACCGTCCTCCGCCAGACCCTCGGCGCGCTCCTAAAATACCAGGACGACATCCAGTCGCAACAAGACAAACTCCCCGAATTATTAAAACCAACCTCCGCCCCCCTCCATCCCCGATGAAAAAAATTTAACCCCCCCCTCCATCTTTGATGGAAAAAATTTAACCCCCCCTCCATCTTTGATGGGGGGGGTTGGGGGGGGGAAAGTTGGGAGGAAAAAAACCATCCCCACAAACCCCACTCCTCGCCAATTCCAGAAAACAAAAAAAGTTGACATTTTCAAAAATTGTGGTATTATCCCCCCGATGAATTCAATTTCCACCCCCCCCCCCCCCGTAAAATCAATGACTTGTGCACGCGGTCGGGGCAATTCGCCCGCCTAACGGCAACCGTCGGCGCGCTCCTCTTCCTCGCCCTAAGCGCCAAGGGCGACACCGAAAACCAGGCCTCGTTCCCACGCTCCAGCGTGGGAACGCATCCAACATGGGCGGCGTCCACGCCGCCCCTAATTAAACAGACCTCGGAAACGCAGCCGACAGAGCGAGCGTCCACGCCCGCTCAAATTAACCCCCCCTCCATCTCCGATGGGGGGGGTGAGGGGGGGGGAGTCGGCGTGGACGCCGGGGGGTATCCGTTCCCACGCCGGAGCGTGGGAACGAGCCCCGGCCTTAATTCCGCCCACCCCGTCATTCCAGCGAAAGCTGGAATCCATACTCCCGCCGGGGAAGAGTGGAATCCTCGCAGCGACAACGAAGCGGGAAAGATAGTATGGATTCCAGCTTTCGCTGGAATGACGGGGGAGGGGAATAACAAGGGGGTGGATTCCCTTTTGCGCGGGGATATTGGGGAATGGAAGCGGGCGGAGATTCGGTCTTTGCTTGGCGAATGGGAAAAGCGGACGGGAATGGCTGTCGGCAATGCGGCGGTTTCGCGCTTTCACTTCGTCAAAAAGGCGCGGGTGGACTTTCAAACTTCGCTTGGGGGGAGGAAGGGGCAATTTGCGATTGATGCGCTTGGCGGGTTGCGCGAAAGAACAGACGATGTCATCGGCTGGCATTTGCGCGGTTATGCCGGGGAGGAAAAGGCGCGCGGAGGAAATGCCGGACTCTTTTGGCGCTTTGTAAAAGCAAAATCACTCTTTGGCGCAAATGCATTTTTGGATTATGAACGCGATGAAAATGCGGGGGGTTTTTGGCGCTGGTCATTCGGGGCGGAATGGAAAAACAAATACGGGGAACTATCCGCAAACCGTTACTGGCGGATAACCGAAGGCAAACAGCAGGCGGACGGTTACTATTACACGCGCGAGGGTTTTGACGCCGATTTGTATTTGCGCGCGCCGGGTTTGGAATGGGCGGCTTTGCGCGGCGGATACTATCAGTGGAAGGGCGAGCGCGGGGACAAGGACGACGAAGGATTGCGTTATGGTTTGCGCCTCTCGCCCGGCGGCGGCGTATATTTGGAAGCGGAATACGACGAGGAAAGCGGCGACTTCGGCGGCAGTTTTTCCTATTTGCACACATTCGGCGAAGCGTCGGCGGGCGCGGAAAAAGCGGACGGTTTTAATCCCCGCTTGCACTTTTTTGATTCTGCGCGCCGGGAATATTCGCAGCGCATCTCCCGCGCCGGCGGCGGCGTTTCGCGCTTTGCGGCGGTGTTAGTCACTTCGGATTTGGATGTCAACATTGGCGTCGCCGCAGTTATCGCCACGGCAATATCCGGGACGACAATGCAAATTAATTACACTTTTCCACTGACTTCGGATGTAAACATAACAACCGGCGCAAGCGGCAACGAGGCGTTTTTCCGTCAACAGGCGGGGGGATGGAATCTGACATTAAACGCAAACAGCACCGTCGCCATTTTGCAAACCGCGCGCGTTCTTTCGGTGAGCGGCGGCGGCGGCGAGTTGGAACGCTTCGGCAACAACCGACTGCAAACGGTAATAATGCCCGGCGTAACCATCCAACTTTTGGGAACGCGCTTTTCGTGGGATGTCGGCGGCGGCGGCACGACGATGACTTTGCACGAGGGGACTGTTTCGGTTGTCGGCGCGAGCGAACCGTTTACGATTTCCACTGTTGACGGCGCGAGGGCAATACTCGCCGATTTGGGAATCGGTTTTGCGTCGCCGGGGAGTTTTGTTTTTCTGACGATGGGGGACAATGCGACCGTCGGCAATGTCACCGTCGGCGGAGGTTACGGCGCGCGCACTACGGCGATACTCGGCTCACCGGCGGGAGGTTTTAATTTGAACGCGAACGGTGTTTTGTTTTTTGCCGATGCGGAAAATGCGGCGACATTTACGGTAACGGTTACCGCAAACGATTCGCACGACAATACCGACGGGGTTTCGTTGACGGTCTTTGTTACGCTGGTGACGGGGTTTGCGTTATCGCCGCCGCACAGCGATGTTTTGACGGTAACGACGCATACGGATTACAATCCGCTTGCGCAATT
>JAHRAH010000151.1 GCA_020027345.1 Gammaproteobacteria bacterium
GGGGGGGTTGGGGGGGGGTAAATCGCCATCCCCAAATTATACCCCGCAAAGTCCCCCGCCCCCATCTCACATTAACCCCCCCCCATCTCCGATGGGGGGGGGCTGGGGGGAAATCAACCCAACGGCGCAATATGCAAATCCAACCACCCCGCAAAGTCCCCCGCGCTTAATTCATCCGCCGCAAGCCGCATCAGAACAGCAAACATTTCATCGTTGTCCGCCGTCAACTCCGCCCCGTTGACTTTAAAAAACAGCGCGCAAACAGTAAGCGCCGTCCGCTTGTTGCCGTCAACAAACGGATGATTCTTGACAATGCCAAAAGCGTATTCCGCCGCGAGGACGGACAAAGGCGGCGGCGTCTCCGAATAATAAAAAAGATTCTTCGGACGGCTCAGCGCCGAGTCCAGCATCCCCGCGTCGCGCAAGCCGTCCGCGCCGCCGCTTTCGGCGATGCGTTTGCCGTGAAGGGCCAAAACGGCTTCGCCCTCTATCCATTCCGGCTCCACCGCCGGCGCTCCCTTTTCCGCTGCGGCGGCTTAGCCGCCGTTCTTGCCGTTTTGCGTGACGGGTTTGCCCGCGCGGTCTATCAACCCGCGGTCGTAATCGGCGAGCATTTGCAACGCGCCGCGAAACCGGCGCGCGACTTCTTCCCCCGCCTGAATCTGCCGCGCCACTTTTTCCCCGCGCGTCTCCCCGCGCAAATCCGCGCGGCGCGCAACCCGCACTTTGGCGGAAGCGGCGGCGGCGGTTTTGGCTTTGACGGAGCGCACAGTCATTTCCTCGCGCCGTCATTATAACACGGATTCCCGTCGCGGTCTATCAACCCGCGGTCGTAATCGGCGAGCATTTTCAGCGCGCCCCTGTTTTCGCGGATGACTTCGCCAATCATTTTGTCCATCCGCGCTTTCCTTTCGGCGGGGGTTTCCCTGCGCGAAGCGGCGGCTTTAACAGAACGAACAGTCATCAGTTTCCTCGCTCCCATTATAACACACCCCGCCCTCAATTAACAACAACCGACTCTTCCGCCGAAAAAACCAACTGCTGCGTAAACGGCCGCCCCCCGGTAAAATACCGCGGAATGTTCGCAATAAAAACATCGCTTTCCTCCCGCGTCGCATACACCCCGAATGTCACCACAAACCGGTCCCGCTCGCCGATGCGCGCCGGATAAGCCATCACATTCCGAATCGGATAAAAATCCGCAAAGCGCCGCAAAAACTTTTCCAAAAACACCCCGCGCTCCTGCGAGACCGTGATAATCCGCGCCGTAAAACCGCGCCGCCCTTCCTCGCGCGAGAGCCATGTTTGCGTCGCATTCAGCCGCCCGCGCAAATAACTTTCCGCCGGCATCCACTGCCAGTCCGGATTGTCGGCGAGGTCCGGCGGCGGCGCGGCGGCGATGCCCCAATCCTCCGAAGAAACCGCCGCATTCCCCCCGCTTTTTTGCGGAACGCTGTGCTCTTCCGCCGCCGCCGCAATTTCTTCCGCAAGCGATTCGCCGCTTACAGAATCCGATTCCGTTTGCATTGCAAGAATCGCCGCGCGCATTTTTTCCCCGGAATTAACATCAACATCAACAACCGGCGATGCAGCCGTAACAGTCGCCGCAACAGTCAGCGTCGCAACCGCAACAACCGGCGCAACAATCTCTTCCGCTTCCGCAAACTGCGCAAACGAATTCTCCGCAAGCGAAGAAGGCGAAGGCAATTCCGGCGAAGAAAGTCCCCCCGCGTTTTCCTCCCGCGGCTTTTCCAATTCGGCAACAGCCGAATCCGCAACAGCCCCCTCTTCCGCTTGTTGTATTTCCGTTTGCGATTCCGGTTGCGTTTGCGTTTGTATTTCCGACTCCGCTTGCGGCGCGTTCGCAACAGTCGTCGCCGCCGGCGAATTTTCCCCGCCCCAATGCGCGAAAGCCGCCAGCAATATCAAAGCGGCCGAAGCGGTGGAAAGCGCGACAGTAAGCTGCCGCGAAAACCTTTTACTCTGCTCCGAACGGTAGCGCAATTTGCCAAAGCGCACATCCTGCGCCGCCCGTTTCGCGTCGCCGTAGTCCACCGAAAAACTCCGCCGCGTAAAAGCCGACAGCATGGATTTGTCCGCCAAAACATTAATCCGCCGCGAAAGCCCCTGCGATATCGCCGCAATCAATTTAAGCGCGTCGTCCGCAAACAACTGTCCCCCGTTGTATCCCGCCGCCCGCAGCCGCGTGGAAATATACTCGCGAATGTCGCGGTGGCTGAACGGTTCCAATGTAAGCGAAACAGTAATCCGCTCGCGCAGCTGCCGCATATTTTGCCGCCGCAGTTTGTCGTCCAGTTCCGGCTGCCCGAACATTACAATCTGCAGCAACTTGTTCCGCGATGTTTCCAAATTGGAAAGCAGCCGAATCTCCTCCAGCGACTCGTCCGGCATCGCCTGCGCCTCGTCAATAAACGCCACAACCCGCCGCCCCTGCGCGCTGCGCTCTATCAAATAATTCTGCAGCATCCGAACAGTGTCCGGGCGGTTCTGGTCAATCTGCAACTCCAACTCCTCGCAGATGTGATACAAAATCTCCCGCCCCGACAAACTCGGATTCGGAATGTAGACAATGTCCGTCTCCTCCGGCAGTTTCTCCAGCAGCGTGCGCAGCAGCATCGTCTTGCCGGAGCCCACCTCGCCGCTCACCATCATAATCCCCTCGCCGGAACTAATCGCATACTGCAGCGCGTGCAGTATCTCCCCCCGCCGCCCGCCGGCGTAAAAAAACTCCGTCGTCGGCGTGATCTTAAAAGGCGCCTCGCGCAAGCCGAAATGCCGCAAATACAGCGTCACCGTTTATTCCCCTTTTTCGTTTTCGTTTTCGTTTTCCACAGCGGAAAGCGCCGCCCGCAGTTCCCGCAAATTAACCCCCAAAAAAGCCGCCGCTTTCGTTTCCGAACCGCATTTCGCAATCGCCGCACGCGCAAAGGCCGCCCCCGTCTCCCGCATCAACTCCGGCAAAGTCCGCGCGCAAGAATCCCCCGCAAGCCGCGCCCGCGCAAACTCTCCGAACGCCGCCGATTCCAAACCCGCAACCGGCGCCTCCTCGCACATCTCCCCCTGCAACTGTTGCGCGCCAACTTCGCACCCCGGATATTTAACCTGCAACCGCGCGACTATATTCCGCAGTTCGCGAACATTCCCGGCAAAAGAATAACGCCGCCACAAACCCTTCGCCGCCCGCGAAAGCGAAAACGGCGCCGTCTTCCGGTCCGCCGATATCCGACCGGCAAAATGCAATAGCAATAAAAAACGATCGTCCCCCATCTCCCGCACCGGCGGAACCGCGACCGTAAAAACGCTAATCCGATGATATAAATCCTCCCGCATTTTTCCCCGCAACGGTTTGTTGGATGCGGCGACAATCCGCGCCGGAGATTGCCGCGCCGAAGTTTCGCCAACGCGCCGGTATTCCCCCGTTTCCAAAACGCGCAATAAATTCGCCTGCGCGCTTTTCGGCAAATCCCCTATCTCGTCCAAAAACAAAGTGCCGTCCGCCACATCCCCCAGCATACCCTTGTTTTCCGCCGCACCGGTAAACGCATTCTTCGCATTGCCAAACAATGTCGGCTCCATCAAATCCTGCGGAATGGACGCGCAATTCAAAGCCCAAAACGGCTTCCCCGGCCGCGAACCCGAATGCAATGCCCGCGCAACCAGTTCCTTCCCCGAACCCGTCTCCCCCGTTATCAAAACCGGATACGGAGTTTCCGCAATCAATTTAATCTGCTCGCGCAATCGTTCTATCGCCGGCGAATCCCCCACCAACCCCATATCCCGCCGCGCCGCCAAAAGCGCAGTCCGCGAAGTCAACAATGTCTCCCGCAACTGCGACGGTTGACACGGTTTCTCCACATAATCATGCGCCCCCAAAAGCCGCGCCTGGTCCGCGTGCCGCCGAGCGTTCTGCCCGGAGACGACAACTATCGCGCATTCCGGCGCGATGGATTGTATGCTCCGAATAACAGCAAAGCCCCCGTCCGGACGATGCGGCGCCGGCGGCAATCCCAAATCCACCAAAGCATACGCCGGCGGCGGGCGCATCTGCGCCAGCGCGCTTTTAACTTCCGCAAGATTCTGCGCGCCCACCACCGCAAACTCCCCGTCAAAAAAATCGCAAAGCAAATTGCGAATGATAGGGTCGTCGTCAACTATCAGCAGCGGCGCCTTGCAGCCCGAATCCGAAACCGCGTCAACCATCGGAAACCATATACAAAGTCCCCCCCTCTTCCCGCACCGGAAAAACCCGCAGCGACTCCTCGGCGTCCTCCAAAGGCGCGCCGTCCGCCAGCCGCCAGCTCCAAAAATGCAAACAGCAAGTCAGCGTCGGCTCCCCGTTTTCGTCAACACCCGCTTCCCCGTCCGCAAGCGGCGCGCCCTGATGCGGGCAAACCCCCTCCGCCGCAAAAAAACGACCGTCGCTGCGCACAACAACAACCGCCTCCCCCCCCGGGCCCTCGCATTCCAGCGGCGCGTCCTCGCCCAGCTCCGATACTTTGCAAAGCGGATGCATCTCCAATTCCCTTTTCCAAAAACAAAAAACCGCAACCGTCAACCGTCCCCGCCCGGCGCAAAAAACGATTCCACGCGAACGACAAAACCGTCGTCAACGCCCCCCGCAAGTTCCCGCAGCAGCGTCAGGTTTTCCAGGTAATTATATTGCGCCCGGCGCAATTGCAGACGCGAATCAAACAATTCCTCCTCCGCCGACAAAACATCCGCCGTCGTCCGCGTCCCCTGACGGTGTCCGAAATCCACCGCCCCCAGCGCCTCCGCCGAAGCCGCAACCGCCGCCGACAGCGCCCGCATCCGCGCCCGCGCCGATTCCATCGCCCCGTGCCGTTGCCGCGCCTGCTGCCCGACTTCCCGCCGCGCCGCCAGCAAACGCGCATCCTGCAGCCGCGCGTTCGCCATCAGCCGCCGCTTTTCCGCGCCGATGCGTCCCCCCGTGTAAAGCGGCTGCCGCAACGAAAACTGCAGCCGCTCGTCAAACCGCCGCAAACGGTTGTCGCTCGCCGCGCCCAGCGAAACATCCAACTCCGGATACGCCGACTTCTCCGCCGCCGCCAGCGAAAACCGCGCCGCCTCGCTCGCCAGCGCCGCCGCCTTCAAGCGCGGACTGTTCGCCGCAATCCGCTCCCGCCATTCCGCAAGCGGCTGCGGCTTCGCAAACTCGGCGTCCCCCGCAATCTTCGCCAACTGCGGCACCGCCCCCGTCAACCGTTCCAATTCCGCCCGCGCGTCCGCAAGTTCGTTCCGCGCCTGCGCCCGCTGCGCCTCCACATCAAAAACCCGCGCCCGCGCCCGCAAAGCGTCCGCCCGCAAAGCGCTCCCGGCGGCGAGCAACTTCTCCGCCAACTTCAACCGTTCCCCCAAAGTTTTCTTCCGCGCCGAAAGCAAAAGCAAAGTGTCCGACGCCAGCTGCGCCCGCAGCCACCCCCGCACCACCCGCGCCCGCAGCGACTGCAACTGTCCCCGAAACTCCGCAGCAGCAGCAGCAGCCGTCTTCTCCGCCGCCCGCAAACTCTCCCGCCGCGGCAAACTGAATGTCTGCACCAACTCCGCCCCCGCCCGCTTTGCATCGGGAGTCCCCCCCCCGGCAAAACTCCGGCTAGCCGAAGCGCTCGCCTGCGGCAGCAACCGCGAGCGCGCAATCCCCACCCCCTCCCGCTCGCCTTCCAAAACCGCCCGAGCCCCCCGCAACCCCGCATCAAACCCCTCCGCCCCCAAAACCAACTCCGCCAACCCCTTCCCATTGGACAAGGAGGACTCCCCAACAACCCCCCCCCCATCTCCGATGGGGGGGGCTGGGGGGGGGAAATCCGCAGAGAAAGAGGAAGAAGAACCCCCCGCCGCTCGCAGGGAATCTATACCCCCCGCCGCTTGCGGGGGGGGTTCGGAGTTTGCCGTCCGCATCGGAGATGAGGACGGCAAACTCCGGGGGGGTGGAAAACCATCAAAACCCCCGGTCTCGTTACACCTCTCCAGAGGTGTAACGCACCCAAAATCAGCGGCGTCCCCGCCGCTCAAATCCCCCCCCCCAGCCGAGGAAACAAGCAAAACAGCAAAAAAAACCGAGAAGACCCCCCCCCGGCCACACCCCCCCCTCAAAACCGAAACCGCTCCGGCTGCGGCGCCCCCACAAGCGGCTCCACGCATGTCTCCAAAATATCCCGCACGATGCGAACATCCCCTCCGCGCGTTTCTATCAACCGCAGCGTCATCGCCGGCGCGTCCCCCACTATCGCCAGAATCCGCCCGCCGTTGCGAACCTGATGCCACAGCGAAGGCGGAATCATCGGCGCCGACGCCGTCAAAACAATCGCGTCAAACGGCGCTTCTTCCGGCAACCCCCCGCAGCCGTCGGCGCAGCGCACCGAGACATTGCGCGCCCCCGCCTTTTCCAACCGCTCCCGCGCCGCCCCGGCGAGCGCGGGCGAAATCTCCACGCTCACAACATCCCCCGCCAGCAACCCCAGCAAAGCGGCGAAGTAACCGCTGCCCGTCCCGATATGCAAAATCTTTTCCTCCCGCGTCGGCGCAAGCGCTTGCAGCATTCGCGCTTCCAACTTCGGTTCCAGCATTCGCCCGCCGCCGTCGCCCAGCGGCAGGGCGGCGTCGGCGTAGGCAAGCGGGCGATGCGCCGCCAAGGCGACAAAATCCTCGCGCCGCAGTTCCCGGCAAGCGGCCAAAACGCGCTCGTCCAGCACATCCCATGTGCGGATTTGCTGCTCAATCATGTTGGCTTGCCGTTGTTGTTCGTGCGCCATCGTCCTGCGCGGCTGCCGCCGGTGCCGAGAAGAGGACTCGAACCTCCACAGGGTTTGCACCCCACCAGGGCCTGAACCTGGCGCGTCTGCCAATTCCGCCACCTCGGCCGGTCCGCTTGCCGCCCGCATATTCTATAATATCCCCCCCCCAATGACAAACCCCCCAAAACCCCAACAACAACAACAACCCCCCAAATTAACCCCCCCCCCATCTCCGATGGGGGGGGCTGGGGGGGGAAACCCTTCAAGGGGGGGAACCCCTTCAAAAACATCCACTTCAACAAAGAAGGACTAATCCCCGTCATCACCCAATGCGCCAAAAGCGGAAGGGTGCTGATGATGGCGTGGATGAACAAAGAAACCCTCGCCGAAACCCTCGCCAGCGGCAAGATGACCTACTACTCCCGCTCCCGCAAAAAGCGCTGGCAAAAAGGCGAAGAATCCGGCAACCGCCAGCAATGCATAAGCATAACCGCCGACTGCGACGGCGACACCCTCCTCGCCACAGTCCAACAAACCGGCCCCGCCTGCCACACCGGCAACCCCACCTGCTTCTTCACCCCCCTAAAATAACCCCCCATCCCCGCATAATTTGTCATTCCCGCATTCTCCCAAAAAGCGGAAATCCAGCAAATTAAAAACCCCCACCCGCGTCATCCCCGCACTCCCCCCTCCGCGTCATTCCCGCTTTTCCCCAGAGGCGGGAATCCAGCAAATTAAAAACCCCCAGGCCTCGTTACACCCCTCCGGAGATGTAACGCCCCAAAAAAAAAGCGGGCGTCCCCGCCCGCTCAAATTAATGCGTCATTCCCGCGCTTTTGTTAAAAAGCGAAAATGACGGTCATCGTCCCTTCCACTTCGGCGGGCGTTTTTCGGCGAAGGCGCGGGCGCCTTCTTGTATGTCTTCGGAGCCGTAGAGTTTGTCCACGGTCTCCAATTGGCGGCGCGTTATTTTGTTCATCGCGTCCTGAAACTTTTCGTTTTCGGCGCAGCGCAGCACTTCTTTTATCGCGGCGAAAACCAAAGGCGGCCCCGCGGCGAGTTCGCCTGCAATCTCCCGCGCGCGCCGCAGCAAAGAATCGCCGTCGGGCAAAACTTCGCAAACCAATCCCCACCGCAGCGCTTCTTCGGCGCACATTTTCCGCCCGGTAAAAAGCATTTCCAGCGCGATGTGATAAGGCAGGCGCTTCGGCAGTTTGCAAGTCGCGGCGTCGGCGAGCGTGCCGGCGCGTATTTCTGGCAGCGAAAAGGATGCGTTCTCCGCCGCGTAAATCAAATCCGCCGAAAGCGCGAGTTCCACCCCGCCGCCGACCGCCATTCCTTCCACTGCGGCTATCACCGGCTTGTTCAGTCCGCGCAATTCCTGCAGTCCGCCGAAACCGCCGACGCCGTAATCGCCGTCCACCGCGTCGCCGCCCGCCGCCGCTTTCAGATCCCAGCCGGCGCAAAAAAACTTTTCGCCGGCGCTGCAAACAATCGCCGCGCGCAAGGAATCGTCGTCGCGAAAACGCGCGAAGCATTCGCCCATTTTACGCGAAGTCGCGAGGTCAATCGCGTTCGCCGGCGGGCGGTTGAGTGTCAGTTCCAAAACGCCGTTTTCGGCGCGGACGGTTACGGCTTCTTCGCTCATCGTTTTTTTTCCTTTCGCATTTTTATCAAAGCGTCCGCGGCGACTGCGCCGCCCTTTTTTGGCATCACCAGCAGCGGGTTGATTTCCGCTTCGGCGATGTTTTTTTCCGTTTCCAAAAGATTCGCAAGCATAAACGCGGCCTTTGCGGCGGCGAAAACATCGGCGGGCGCAAGTCCCCGCCAGCCGCGCAGGATTTTCCAATAATGCAGGCGCCGCATCGCCGCCAATATTTCTTTTTCGTCCGCGGGCAAAACAATCGTCGCAGCGTCTTTCAAAAATTCCGCGGCAATCCCGCCGGCGGCGACGGTGAGCGTTATTCCATAAACCGCGTCGCGCCGCGCGCAAACAAGCATTTCCGCGGCGGCGCCCCCGACCATTTCCTCCACAAGAAAACCCTTCGCCGATTGCATTCGCCCGCCCGCGCGGGCGGCGGCGTTTCCCGATTCCAGATTCAACGCCAGCAAACCCTTTTCGGTTTTGTGCGCGCAGCCCAAACCTTTAAGCGCGATTCGTCCGCCGCATTTTTTAATTAAACTGTCCGCAATCTTTCCGGCTTCCGCCGCGTTTTTCGCGCGCATTCCGCGGGGGACATCAATCCCCGCGCGCGACAAAACATCTTTCGCTTCGGCTTCGTCAACGGCGAAAAGCGCGCCGCCGCAAAAAGGCGGATGCGGCCGCCATCCTTTCGCCGCGGCGTTTTCGCATTCGCTTGCGCGGACGGTCGCCGCAATCGCTTCCAATGCGTCGTCCATTCCGGCGAAGGGAACGACCCCGTTGCGCAGCAGTTTTTGCGATTCCTTTTCGCTCATATTTTCCGGCAGCGTCGACAAAACCGCGCAGGGCGATTTAATCTTTTTCGCCGCGCGGCAAAAAGCGTCCGCGGCAATTTTCCATCCCCTGCCGGGGGAATGCGCGGCGCTCGGATAATCCAAAGTCAGAATATTCATATCGCAATCGTCGGAAACCGCCAGCGAAAAAACCCTTTCCGATTCCGCTTCGTCGCCCCATACAAAAGTGTGGTAGTCCAGCGGATTGGCGATGCGCACGAGCGGCCCCAGGCATTTCGCCAACTCGCGCGCCCGCGCGGGCTTGGGCTGCGGCGTTTGCAGTCCCGCCCTTGCGGCGGAGTCGGCGAAGAGCCCGGCTTCGCCGCCGGAGCATGCCATCGCGAATATTTTTCGCCCGCGCGGGGCGGCGCGCAAATGAAACATTTTTAATATTTCCATCAATTGCGGCAGCGATTGCGCTTCGGTTATCCCGCATTTTTGCAAAAAAGCCGAGGACGCTTCCGCTTCGCCGGAAAGAGACGCGGTGTGCGCCGCCGCCGCCCGCCGCGATTGAACGCTGCGGCCGGTTTTTATCGCGGCGATTCGCGTCCCCGTTTCTTCCGCTTTTGCGGCGAATGCGGCAAACTCGCCGGGGCGCGCTATTCCTTCCAGATACATTCCGATTGCGCTCACTCTTTTGTCGGCGAGCAATGCTTCGCCGATTTCGGCGATTCCGGTTTGCGCCTGATTGCCGGCGCAAACGACATAACTCAGCGGCAGCCCGCGCAGATGCATCGCCACATTCACGGCGATGTTTGAAGATTGGCTGAGAAAAGCCGCGCCGCTTTTTGCCCGCCGCCCGGAATGCGCGTCGGGCCAAAGCAATGCGCCGTCCAGATAATTAATAAAGCCGTAACAGTTCGGGCCCAAAAAAGGCATATCCCCCGCCGCGCGCGTTAATTCGTTTTGCAGTTTAATCCCGCCCGCTTCGCCGAAACCGGATGCGAAACACACCGCGCCGCCGCAGCCCGCTTCGGCAAGTTCGCGCGCCACCGCAACCGTCGCCCCGCGGTTGACGCCGACAAAAGCGGCGTCGGGCGGCGAAGGCAAATCGCAAACGCGGCGAAAGCATTTTACGCCGCCCATCTTTTTGCGCGAAGGATGCACGGGAAAAAGCGCGCCGCCGTACCGCATTTTCAAACTGCTGCGCACCGCCGCTTCCGCCCATCTCCCGCCAAAAAAAGCGACGGACGCCGGGCGCAGCAACCGCGACAATGACGGCGGCGGCATCACCGCGATTCCAGCGGGCGCAGCATTTCGCGGCTGATAATGTGCCGTTGTATTTCGGAAGTCCCCTCCCATATTCTTTCCACGCGCGCGTCGCGCCAGATTCTTTCCAGCGGCAAATCGCGCATCAATCCCATTCCGCCGAATATTTGCAGCGCGTTGTCGGCGACGCGCGCGAGATTTTCCGACGCGAACAATTTCGCCGACGCTATTTCGCGATTTGCCGGCAAACCTTTTTGCGCGCGCCACGCGGCGGAAAGCGTCAACATATCGGCGGCGTCCGTTTCCGTCAACATATCCGCGAGTTTAAAAGACACTCCCTGAAACTTGCCGATGGTTTTTCCGAACTGTTCGCGCCGCGCCGCGTATTCCAAAGCCAAATCCAAAGCGCGGCGCGCGCGCCCCACGCACATCGCGGCGACCGTCAGCCGAGTCGCAAAAAGCCATTCGTTCGCCAGCGCAAAACCTTCGCCCACTTCGCCCAGCACCTGCGACTGCGGCAGGCGACAGTCGTCAAAAGCCAAAACGCAATTATTGTAGCCGCGGTGCGAGACCGATTGATACCCGGGCAAAACGGAAAAGCCGGGCGCATCGCGGTCGGCGAGAAAGCTTGTTATTTCTTTTTGTATTCCGCGCGCCGTTTGTTTTTCCCCGCTCGCGGCGAAAACAATTACAAAATCGGCGATGTCGGCGTGCGATATAAAATGCTTGCTGCCGTTGAGAATCCAGTCGCCGCCGGCTTTGCGCGCGGCGCAGCGCATACCGCGCACATCGGAGCCGGCGCCGGGCTCGCTCATCGCGAGCGCGTCCAGTTTTTCGCCGCGGACGGCGGGCAATAAATATTTTTCGCGCTGTTCGCCGTTGCAGGCCATCAATATCCCCGAAGGGCGCGCGAAATGCACGGTCAACGCCATGGAAGCGCGCCCGAGTTCGCGCTCCAAAAGAGTCAACTCCAAACAATCCAGCCCGCCGCCGCCGACTTCCGCCGGCAAATTTGCCGCGTAAAAACCCGCCGCCTTGCATTTCTCGCGAATCTCCGCCGCGGTTTCGGGCGCGACTGTTCCGGTTTTTTCCGTTTCGTCTTCCAGCGGATACAATTCTTTTTCCACAAAGGCGCGCACGGTTTCCGCTATCAAACGCTGCTCTTCGCTGAGCGCAAAATCCATCAGTCCCCCCGGTTGTTTTTGTTTTTGCTTTCGCTTGTTTTCTTTTTTTCCGGCTTGTCGCCGACTTTGCGCCCCGACTCCGCCGGACGCGGCAAGCGCGCATGACCGTCCGCAAGCGCCGTTCCTTTTTGCAAAACTTCCGCCGAAGGTTCGCAAGCGCGGCGCGTTTGCATATCCACATGCAAAAGCAAGTGTTCGCCCGTCGCCAGCGGGCGCGCGGGCTTTCCGTTTTCTTCCGAATATAAACGGTGAAAGAGATGCAGTTTCTTCCCCGCGGAAAGCACTTGCGTGTTCGCGCAAACGCGCTCGCCCGCGCGCGCTTCGTCCGAATGGCAAATGTGCGTTTCCGCGGTGAAATAAGAATGCCCGCCGCGAATGTAGCAAAAATCCGCGCCGATTAACCGCATCAGTTCGTCGCTCGCCTCGCTGAAACATTCCAAATAACGGCTTTCGTTCATGTGCCCGTTGTGGTCGGTCCATTCCTCCAAAACCGTCCGCGAAAGAGTCGGCACAAGCGCGTTTGCGCCCGGAGTTTGCGCCGGCGCGGAATAATGCAAACGCTTTTCGTATTCCGCCAGTGTTTTCCCCGCCGCGCAGTCGCGCGCGCGCAAAGCGCGCAACACCGCCGCGAGGTTGCCGTCGCGGATTCGCTCCAATTCGCGCGCGGACATCCCCCCGGATTGTTCGTCCGATTGTTTTGCGATTCGTTCTATTAATTCGCCGTCCATTTCCGGCGTGTTTGTCAGTTTGCTCCAATCCCATTTTAATGCCGGCGCAAACTGCGCGAGGAACTGCCGCATTCCGCCTTCGCCGCCGCCGGCGCGGTAGGTTTCAAACATTCCCATTTGCGCCCAGCGGATTCCAAAGCCGTAACGAATCGCGTCGTCTATTTCCGCCGTCGTCGCCGCGCCCTCCTTCACCAGCCAAAGCGCCTCGCGCCAGGCCGATTCCAAAATGCGGTCGGCGATAAACGCCGGCGTTTCCCCGCGCACAAGCAGCGGACGCATTCCCAGAAAGCGGCAGTATTCCGCCGCGCGCTCCGCTTCTTTCGCGTCCGTTTTTTCGCCGCAAACGATTTCCACCAGCGGCAGCAAATACACCGGATTAAAAGGATGCGCGACCAGCATCCTCCCCGGAAAACGCATTTCCTTTTGCAATTGCGAAGGCAAAATGCCGGAAGTGGAGGACGATATAAGCGCGCCTTCTTCCGCCGTTTTTTCCATTTCGGAATACGCGCTTTGTTTGCGCGCAAGATTTTCCGGCACGCTTTCTATAATCCATTCCGCGCCGGCGGCGGCTTCGGCGGCGGTTTTTGCGAACGACAATGCGCCGCGCTTCGGCGCCGGGGCCGATGTCAGTTTTTCCATCGCAATGTCGGCGGCGGCGCAAACCTCGCGCGTTTTACGCGCGGCGTCCGGTGCGGGGTCAAAAACGGTTACGGCGACGCCGTTCCAAAGCAGGCGCGCGGCCCAGCCGGCGCCGATGACTCCGGCGCCGACGACCGCCGCTTTTTGCAGGGGTTTTGTTTTTGCGCTCATTTTTGCGGCGCGCGTTTTTGCAGCGAAAGTTTCTCCCGCACTTCGGCGGGGGTCAATATGCGCGCGCCCATTTTTTCCGCGATGTCCGCGGCGCGCGCGACGAGTTCGGCGTTGCTCGCAAAAACCCCGCGGCCGAGATATAAATTGTCCTCCAAGCCGACGCGCACATTTCCCCCGGCGAGAACGGCGGCGGCGGGATAGGCCTGCGCGTTTTTGCCGATGGAAAAAGCGGAAAACACCGAACGCGGCGGGAGGTTGTTTACCATCGCCAGCAGCGTGTTCAAATCGTCGGGCGCGCCCCAGGGAATGCCCATGCATAATTGCCAAAGCGCCGGCTCGGCAATCGCGCCTTCGGCGAGCAGTTGTTTGCCAAACCACAAATGCCCGGTGTCAAACGCTTCTATTTCCGGGCGCACGCCGAGTTCGCCGATTTGCTTTGCCATCGCGCGCAGCGTCGCCGGCGTGTTTGTCATCACATAATCGCCGTGCCCGAAGTTCATCGTCCCGCAGTCCAGTGTGCAAATTTCCGGCAGGCATTCGCCGATGTGCGCGAGGCGCTCGCTTGCGCCGGCGAGGTCGGTGCCGCTTTCGCGCGGCGGCAACGGCTTTTCCGCGCCGCCCAAAACCAAGTCGCCGCCCATTCCGGCGGTCAGATTCAAAACCGCGTCCGTTTGCGAATCGCGCACGCGCTCCGTTACTTCCCGAAAAAGCGCGGGCGCGCGCGAGGGCGCGCCGCTTTGCGGGTCGCGCACATGGCAATGCACAATCGCCGCCCCGGCGCGCGCGGCTTCCAGCGCGGATTCGGCAATCTGCTTCGGCGTTACCGGGACTTTCGCCGATTTGCCGACGGTGTCGCCCGAGCCGGTGACGGCGCAGGTTATAAAAACTTCGCGATTGATTTCCAGCGGCATAAACGGCAACGGTGAACGGTAAAGAAACGACGGCGGTGAACGATGAAAGTAGCGGCGGAGGGACTTGAACCCCCGACCCGCGGATTATGATTCCGCTGCTCTACCGTCTGAGCTACGCCGCCGCGCCCGCCATTTTAACACGCCCGCCGCCGCGCCGCCCAAATTTGTCCCCATTTGTCTCCGATGATGCGGCGGCAACGGTTAGCGCGCGCGGTTTAACGCTTCGCCGTGACGGGCGTATAGTTTTGCGGCTTCTTCGTCCATTCCTTCTTGCAAATAAAAGCGGAGTGCGGCGTGGACGGCGGGGTTGTTTGCGGCGGGGAACAAAGCGGCGGCGCGGGCGTGGAATTGCTTTGCCGCCGCCATGGATTCCGCGTCGCGCGGGCTTGCCGCCGCGAATAATTTTGCGGCCGCCGAAAGCGCGCGCGA
Source organism: Gammaproteobacteria bacterium (assembly GCA_020027345.1). Classification (GTDB taxonomy): domain Bacteria; phylum Pseudomonadota; class Gammaproteobacteria; order Tethybacterales; family Persebacteraceae; genus JAHRAH01. The sequence goes on from JAHRAH010000151.1 coordinate 14,520, forward strand.
GCGTTCGCGGCGCGGCAGTTGCGGCAGGTGTTTTTGCGTCTTTTGCGCGTATTCGTTTGCGCGCCGTTTGCTGAGCAGCAGCCCCGGGCGGGCGGCGAGAAATTCGGTTTTTGCCAGATGCCCTTCGGGGGTTTGTTCGGCGCGCGCGAGCAGTTCGCGCCATTCTTCGGGCAGCGCATAGGACGCTTGCAAAACAAGCATCGCGCGGGTCGCGTCGGCGAGAATCCTCCCCGCGGTTTTTCGCGCGTAATAATCATTGCGGTCGTATTCGCCGGAAACAATGCGGTTAATTAACGCCGTCGCCTGCGGCAAAACGACGGCGCGCGCGTTTTCTTTTTCACCTTCGCTTTCTTTTTCGCTTTCGCTTTCATTTTCTTTTTTCCCGCCGTGGTTTATGCAGGAAAACAAAAGATATTCGCGCGGCGGGCGCGGCGATTGCAGTCCCGGAATAAAAGTGTTGTAGCAAAAAGGATTTGCATTCGCGTATTCGCGCACGGCGCGAACTTCTTCGGCGGCGGAAAGCGCATTCGGCGGATACAGCGCAAAACCGGCAAAGCGCATTTCGTAGGCGAAGGGATTCGGCGCGGCAATGACGGAAACTTGCGCGCCGGCGTTTTCCGTCAACTGCAAATATTTCGCGTGCTTTCTCAGCGAGGGAAACGGCGTCCAGCCGCCGGGCGGCAATGTTTGCAAATATGCGCGCGCGATGTCCCCCGCCAATGTCTGCCCGCGCCGGTCGGCCTTTTCAAAGTTTTGCGCGAGCGCGAGCGCCGCCGCAATTGCGAGCGCGCCCGCGCCCCATTTTTTTGGCAGGCGCGCCGCCGCAACCGCCGCCCAAAAACAAACGACGGCGAAAGAAAGCAGCGGGTAGGCGGAAAAATCCTGCGCGGTTGCGCCGTCGTAAACGCGCCGCAACAAAAGCGGCAAAACAATTCCGGCCGCGGAAAATGTCGCGCACAATGCGAGCGATGCGGAGATTCCCAAAACCTTCCACTGCAAAACAAAACCGGCGAGCGCGAGCATTCCGGCGACTATCCCCATCTCCCGCCAAAATGCGCCGGCAAAAAAATCGGCGACAAACTTCGCGGAATCCGCAATCGTCGCCCCCGGCTGATAGTCGTCGGCAAAATGCAGCCGCCGCGAAACGGCGTCCCAAAATGTTTGCCAGTCGTCCGGCGCGAAAGGCAAACCGGAAAACAACCCCGGATTCCGCGCGCGCCATATTAAATAAAGATACGGCAAAAGCCCGACAACAACCGCCGCAAAAATCGCCGCGACCGTGCGCGGGCGAAAAACTTCCGCCGCAACCGCGCGGCGCGCGCGCCAAAGCCAAAAAGGAAAACCCGCCGCGGCCAAAACAAAAAGCGGCCAGTGATTGGAAAGCCCGAGCGCGCAAACAAAAGCGAGAACAGTCGCGACAGCCGCAATCGGTTTTTCTTCTTCCGCGCGCGTTCGTATTTCCAAAACCAGCCGCCACGAAACCATAAACAAAAACGCGTTAAACGCGTACGCTTCCTGAAAGTTCGCCTGCTGCCAGAAACTCGCCGAAACCCCAAAAAGCGCGGCGGCAAAAAAAGCGCAGCCGCCGCGCCCGCCGCCGAGCAGCAGGCGCGCGATGTCGGCGAAGAGCGCGCAGGCGAAGGCGGCGCACAAAGCCGAAAAAGCCGCCGCGCCGGTCGCCGCCGAAACGCCCGGAATGTGCGCGAAGGGAAAGCACGCCAGCGCATACAGCGGATAGCCGGGCGCGTGCGCGATGTCCCCGCCGAGGCAGGCCAGCGTGAAGAAAACCGAATCGCCAAAGCCCGCGTCCGCCGCGGCGGTGAAAAGATACAGGGCGAACAAGCCCGGCACAAGCGGCAGCGCCTTCGCCATCGGCGAATTATAAAACCGCCGCCGCCCGCAAAAAAAACGCGGCGCAAACGGCGCGGGCGGGTAGAATGCAACCGCGCGCCCACCCGCGCGCCCTCCGCGATGGAAAAGATTTTAATCCTTGATTACGGCTCGCAATACACGCAACTGATTGCGCGCGCCGTGCGCGAACTGCGCGTGTATTGCGAAATACGCCCCGGCGACATTCCGGCGGCGGAAATCCGCGCATTCGGCGCCGACGGCGTTGTTCTTTCCGGCGGTCCGATGTCGGCGGCGAAAAAAAACGCGCCGCGCATAAACGACGCCGTTTTCGCGCTGGGCAAGCCCGTGCTCGGCGTTTGTTACGGAATGCAGGCGATGGCGCGCAAATTCGGCGGCGACATATCCGCCGCTTCCGGCGGGCGCGAATACGGGCGCGCGACAGTCAAAGCGGCGGCGAAAAGCGATTTGCTGCGCGGCGCGTTTAATAAAAAAGGCGAACTGCAAACATGGATGAGCCACGGCGACAAAATAAGCAAGCCGCCGCCGGGTTTTGCCGTCGCCGCAAAAAGCGAAACCTCGCCGGTCGCGGCGATCGCCGACGATTCGCGGCGGCTGTACGGACTGCTTTTTCATCCGGAAGTCGCGCACACAAAAGACGGCGGGAGAATACTCGCGAACTTCGCGCGCAAAATATGCAAACTGCGCGGCGAATGGACGATGCCGAATTTTATAGAACGGCAATGCGAACTTGTCCGCGAAAAAACAAACGGCGAGGGGGTTTTGCTCGCGCTTTCCGGGGGCGTGGATTCCGCCGTCGTCGCCGCGCTTTTGCACCGCGCAATCGGCAAGCGGCTAACATGCGTTTTGGTGGACAACGGACTCTTGCGCGAGGGCGAAACGGAGGAAGTGCGCGCCGCATTCGCCGGAAAATTCGGCGGGCGTTTGATTGTCGCGCGCGCCGAAAAAGAATTCTTTTCCGCGCTCGCCGGCGCGTCGCATCCGGAAGAAAAACGCCGCCGCATCGGGCGCGTTTTCGCCGAAGTTTTTGAAAAGCGCGCGAAAAAAATAAAGGGCGCGAAATGGCTCGCGCAGGGGACGATATACCCCGATGTTGTGGAATCGGCGCGCGCCGGCGCCGGAAAAGCGGTGATAAAAACGCACCACAATGTCGGCGGGCTGCCGGCGCGTTTGCATTTGAAACTGCTGGAACCGCTGCGCGAATTGTTTAAGGACGAAGTGCGCGAACTCGGCGCGCAACTCGGCCTGCCGCAATCGCTTTTGCAGCGGCATCCCTTTCCCGGCCCCGGTTTGGCGGTGCGCGTTTTGGGCGAAGTAACGCGCGCGCGCGCCGCAATCGCCCGCCGCGCCGACGCCATTTTTATGGAAGAACTGCGCGCCGCCGGGCTTTACGAAAAAACCGCGCAGGCATTCGCCGTTTTGCTTCCCGTTAATACCGTCGGCGTGATGGGCGACGCCCGAACTTTTGAAAATGCGGCGGCCTTGCGCGCCGTTACCACCGGCGATTTTATGACCGCCGACTGGGCGCGCTTGCCGTCCGAGTTTCTGGCAAAAGTGAGCGCGCGAATCATAAACGAAGTGCCGGGAATCAACCGCGTCGTCTACGACATTTCCTCCAAGCCGCCGGCGACGGTGGAATGGGAATGAAAAAGCATTTGCCAAAAAACCGCGGCGACTGTGGCGGCGGTGCCGGATAAAAAAAGAATCCTCGTCGTCGGCGCGGGGTTTACCGGCGCCGTCATCGCCCGGGTTCTCGCCGAAAGCGGATGCGAAGTGCGCGTTGTGGAAAAGCGCAAACACATCGCCGGCAACGCTTACGATTATGTCAACGAACACGGCGTGCGCGTTCACCGTTACGGGCCGCATCTTTTTCACACAAACAACGCGCGGGTTTTTTGCTGGCTTTCGCGCTTTACCGGATGGCTTCCCTACCGTCACAAAGCGCGGGCGCTGCTGCCCGGCGGGGGATATGTCCCCTTTCCGCCCAACCGCGAAACGCTGCGCGCCGTCGGCGAAAGCGAAATCGTCAACATCCTCTACCGCCCCTACACGCGCAAAATGTGGGGGATGGAATTGGAGGAAATGAATTCCGCCGTGCTTCAGCGCGTTCCCGCGCGCGACGATTTTTGCGAGGATTATTTTCCCGCCGACAAATATCAAGCGCTGCCCGAAAAGGGTTATGCGGCGATGGCGCAAAACATTCTCGCGCATCCGAATATTGTCGTGGAACTTTCCGCGCCGTTTGAGAAAACAATGGAAAAGGGTTTTGCGCATGTTTTTAACTGCATGCCGCCGGACGAATATTATGATTTCCGCTTCGGCGAACTGCCCTGGCGCAGCATCCGTTTTATCCACGAACACCGCGACGGCGGACTCGTTCAGCCGGCGGCGGTCGTTAATTTCACAAGCGATGACGGTCCCACCCGGCGCACGGAATGGAAACACCTGCCGGGTCACGGCGAAGGCGCGAAAAAAACGACGCTGACATCGGAATACCCCTGCGGACACGAGGAAAACAACCGCGAACGGTATTATCCGGTCAAGGACGCCACCGGAAAAAACCGCCGCCTCTATATTCGCTACGCAAAAATTCGCAATCCCAAAACGACATTCACCGGCAGATGCGGGACCTACGCCTACATAGACATGCATCAGGCGGTAAATATGGCGCTGCTGCAAGCAACGCGCTTCGCAAAAACGCTTTAATAACCACCCCCTGTCATTCCCGCGAAAGCGGGAATCCAGCCCGGGCGGACTCTGGATTCCCGCTTTCGGGGGAATGACAATATTTTTGTAAATTAATGGATAATACCCCCCGCATCGGCGCCGAAAAACCAAAAACAAAAAAAGGAAAAACGATGAACCGCGCAAAAAAACTGAAATGGCTGGAATGGTGCGGCGCCGCTTCGGCGGTGGTTTACGCGCAGTTAATCGCCTACAACATCGGCGCGGAAGTCGCCGGTTTTCTTTTGCTTTTTCTCTCCGCCGCCCTGCTCGGAATCTGGGCGCACCTCGGCAAACACCGCGGCTTGTTCATCCTCCAACTCTTCTACGCCGCCACCGCCCTCATAGGCATAGCCCGCTGGCTTTGACCGCGGCAAAACCGCAATGCGCGCCGCCGCCCCGCCCGGGAAGGGAAACGGAAAAAATGCCTTACAATAAGCAAACGATGCCCGGCTTGCCCGCCTCCCGCCGCAACCCCGCCGCCCCCCGCCCGGCAACCCCGCGCCCGCCCGCCGCCCGCGGAGGGCAAAAGTGAGTAAATTGACGGAAAGCGACCGTTCCACAAAAGACGCCCGCAAGCGGGTCGTGGAGCGCTTGGAGGAAGTGCAGAATACGCGGCTGACGCCGGTGCAGGGACGGCGGCTTTTCCGCGACGAGGCGGGGAAGCATTACCTTGTTTTTTGCGGCGGGGGGACATGGCACGGGATTTCCCAATCCTCTTTGCCGACGGTGCGCGAAGCCGGCGACGGCGCTTTGGTCGTCGCAAAAAAATACAAAACGCGCATTGATGTTTGCATCGGCGCGCTGGGCGAGTTCGTCAAAAACCTCGGCCGCCTGCCGCAAAAGAAAGACGGCGCGGCGACTTTTCATATCACGGTTGAAGAAGACGGGCTCAGCGTGGACGAAATCCCCGGCTATTTTCTCAACACCGCTTTTCATATTCCGCTGGGCGGCGCGAATTCGCACGAGGAGCGGCTGCGCAAAATAGGGCGGATTATCAACATCAAAGTGCAGGAGCCGGAGACCGTCAGCCACGCCGACGCCCAGGCCAAATTGATATTGGTCGGAAGTTATCTCGGCTACCGCACATTTACCCCCGACCGTTCGCAGGCAAGCGCCTACGGCGCGCTCGGCGAGTTGTGCTCGGAGAGCAGCGTTCCCGACGATTATTTGGGAAAGAAAAAAATAGAGGAAATCAAACACATTGATGTGATATGGTTTAACGGCGACGGACTGCCGACGCACGGCTTTGAGGTGGAGCATTCCACCGATGTCACCAAGGGGCTTTTGCGCCTTTACCAGGCCTCCGGCATTTCCATAAAAATGTTTGTCATCGCGCAGGAGGAAACGCGCGGGCGGTTTGAGCGGGAACGGCAAAAAGCGCCGTTCCGGCAAATCCGCGACAAGTACATTTTTAAGAATTACCGCGAACTGGACGAGTTTTTTGAGTCGGTTAAACAGTCCAGCAATTTGCGCAAGAAATTTATGAACGAGGACGGTTAACCGCGCGCCGGCGTTGCCCGGCTCCGGTTAATTCCTTGGCTTTTTAACCAAGGCGCAATAAAAAATTCGCGTTTTCCGCCCCGGAGCGGCGGGGGCGGGATATATTCCCCGGAAGCGCCGCCGACGGTGTGCGGCGGAAAAAACACGGGAGAGAATGATGAAATCCAAAAAACCGAAAATCCGCATTCCGGCGGAGGAAATGTTTACCGGTGGCGCGTTTGTCCGCCCGGAATGCGTGGAGAAAGACGGGCGCAAAATGTGGTGCTGGGTGGTCAGCGAATTTATGGACGATTCCTACTGGAACGGCATGTATATTGAGCCGCGCGAATTGGCGAAAACGCGCGACGGGCTGATTGATGTTGAGTGGACGCTTAGCATCTGGAACAACTAGTAACCGTTGAGGAGCCGGCACCCTTGCTCTTTTCCGCGCAGCGGGGCGGGCTTTGACAAATTTGCCTTTGGGGGCGAATTGGGGGATAATGGCGGCTTTTTTGCGGGATTGACTTATGGCGAAGGACAAGACGCTTAATCTTTTGGACACTCCGTTTCCGATGCGGGGGGACCTGGCGCGGCGGGAGCCGGGGATGCTGGCGCATTGGCGGGAGACGCGGCTTTATGAGCGCGTGCGCGCGGCGGCGAAGGGGCGGCCGGGGTTTGTTTTGCACGACGGGCCGCCTTACGCCAACGGCGATTTGCATATCGGGCACGCCGTGAACAAAATACTCAAAGACATCGTCGTGCGCAGCAAGACGCTCGCCGGTTTTGACGCGCCGTATCTGCCCGGCTGGGACTGCCACGGTTTGCCGATTGAGCATCAGGTGGAAAAAGCCGGCGGCGACCGCAAAAACGCGGACGCTTTCCGGCGGCAATGCCGCGCCTTCGCCGAATCGCAAATCCGTTTGCAGCGCGAGGGTTTTATGCGCATGGGCGTGACGGGCGAATGGGACGCGCCCTACAAAACGATGGCGCCGCAAACCGAAGCGGGCATTTTGCGCGCGCTCGCGCAAATATACGCGCGCGAATTAATTGCGCGGCGGCTGAAACCCGTGCTTTGGTGCATTGACTGCGAATCGGCGCTCGCCGAAGCCGAAGTGGAATACGAAGACCGCGTTTCCGACGCCGTTGATGTTTGGTTTCCCGCCGAAGATTCCGCGGCGGTCGCAAAAGCGTTTTCCATCGGCGGCGGCGACCGTGCGACCGGCGCGGTGATATGGACGACGACGGCTTGGACTTTGCCGGCCAACCGCGCGATTTGCGCGCATCCGCAAATGGAATACGCGCTGATGGAAAACAACGAAGGAAAGCGCGCGATTGTCGCTTGCGAATTGGCGGATGCGTCTGTCTTGCGCTGGGGCGGAGAATGGCGCGAACTCGCGCGCGCGCGCGGCGAAGAATTGCACGGGCTTGTTTTTCGCCATCCTTTTTACGAACGCGAATCGCCTTTGCTTTGCGCCGAGCATGTTACCGCCGAAGCCGGGACGGGGCTTGTGCATACCGCGCCCTCGCACGGCGAGGAGGATTTTAAATTCGGCGCGGCGCACGGAATGCCGGCGGAATCGCCGGTGGACGGTCGCGGCTTTTTTGCCGATGACATTCCGCTTTTCGGCGGCGCGCAAATTTGGAAAGCCGTGGAAAACATTCTCGCCGAATTAAAAAAGCGCGGGGTTTTGCTCGCGGCGGAAAAATACCGCCACAGTTATCCGGTGTGCTGGCGGCACAAATCGCCGGTGCTTTTTCGCGCGACGCGGCAGTGGTTTGTGACGATGGATTCCCCGCGCAAAGAAAACCCCGGCGATGACGGCAACGACACCGTTGCCGAAACCGAAACGCAAACGCGCGGAAAAACCTTGCGCGAACTCGCATTGGCGGCGGTGGAGGAAACCGAGTTTTTTCCGCATTGGGGAAAGAACCGTTTGCGCGCGATGATTGCGGCGCGCCCGGATTGGTGCCTTTCGCGCCAGCGGTTTTGGAATGTGCCGGCGGCGTTTTTCGTTCACAAAAAAACCGGCGAGCCGCATCCGCGCACGGTGGAACTTTTATATGCCGTTGCCGATTTGGTGGAAAAGGGCGGCATTGAAGCGTGGTATGCCGCAAGCGCGGAGGATTTTTTGCAAAGCGAAGCGCGCGAATACGACAAAGCCGAAGACGCGCTGGATGTGTGGTTTGATTCGGGCGTAACGCACCGCGCGGTGATGGGCTGGGACGGCGGCGATGCAAACCGCCCCGATATGTATTTGGAAGGTTCCGACCAGCACCGCGGCTGGTTTCATTCTTCGCTTTTGACCGGCGCGGCGATATTCGGGCGCGCGCCGTACCGTCAGATACTCACGCACGGCTTTGTCGTCGCCGGCGACGGGCGCAAAATGTCCAAGTCGCTCGGCAATGTCGTTTTGCCGCGCGAGGTGATAGACCGTTACGGCGCGGACATTTTGCGCTTGTGGGTCGCGTCCTCCGATTATTCCGGCGAGATAGCGGTTTCGGAGGAAATCATCGGCCGCGTCGTGGAGACCTACCGCCGCCTGCGCAACAGCGCGCGTTTTTTGCTGGCGAACCTTTCGGATTTTGACGCGCAAAAAGATTCGCTCGCGCCCGCGGATATGCTGGAACTGGACCGTTACGCGCTGACGATGGCGGAGGAGTTTCGCGCGCAAACCGCGGACGCTTACGCGGGATACGATTTTCATTCGGCGGTTAAACTGCTGCAGCGTTTTTGTTCGCTGCGGCTGGGGAGTTTTTATTTGGACATTCTCAAAGACCGTTTGTATACCTGCCCGGCGCGAAGCCGCGCGCGGCGTTCGGCGCAAAGCGCGCTTTATCCGATTGCGCGCGCATTAATTAAAGCGATGGCGCCGGCGCTTTGTTTTACCGCCGACGAAGCGTGGCGCGCGCTCACCGGCGACGAAAACGAAAGCCCGATGCTGCATACTTTTTGCGAGCCGCTGCCGCAGCCGCCGGACGCGAAAGAACTGAAAGCGAAATGGCGGCTGATACTTTCCGCGCGCGAACGCGCATTGCAGGAACTGGAACGCGCGCGGGAAGCGGGGACTATCCGCTCGCCGCTGGAAGCGTCGCTGCAACTCTCCGCGGAAGGCGAGGAATACGAGGCGCTTAATTCCCTCGGCGAAGAATTGCGTTATGTTTTTATCGTTTCCGAAGCGCGGCTGGAAAAAGCGAAAGCGTCCGCGGCGGTTTCGGCGAGCCCGCATAAAAAATGCGGACGGTGCTGGCACCGCGAACCGTCAACGGGCGCGGACAAAGAAAACCCCGAATGGTGCGCGCGCTGCGTTTTGGCGGCGACGGGCGGCGACGACGGCGGGCGAAGTTTTGTCTGAACGCGCGCGGCGCATGCTTTTGTTTTGCGCGATCGCCGCGCTTGTTTTTGCCTGCGACAGATGGGGCAAAAACATCGCCCTGAATTCGGACTGGCAAAACGCGCCGCTTGTCGTCGGGGAGTTTTTGCGCTTTGTGCATGTGCGCAACACCGGAATCGCCTTCGGCTTGTTTGCCGGCGGCGGCGCGGCGGGCGTTTGGATTCTGACGGCGATTGCGCTTTTGCTGAGCGCCGGTTTTGCTTTTTATGTCTGGCGGGCGGGCTCCTTCGCTTCCGCCGCCGCCGCGGCGCTGATGGCGGGCGGCGCATTGGGAAACGCGCACGACCGCCTGCGCTACGGTTATGTCGTGGATTTTGTGGACGCGCACTGGGGGGATTATCATTGGCCCGCCTTCAACGCCGCCGACGCCGCAATCAGCGTTGGCGCTTTTTGGCTTGCTTTTTTGCTCGCGCGCGGCGGGAAGTGATATAATCCGAAGCGGGAAAATGAGCGAGCGCACGCTGTCATTGATAAAGCCGGACGCCGTCGGCAAAAACAAAATCGGCGCAATCCTCTCGCGCTTTGAGGGCGCGGGCTTGCGCGTGGTCGCGGCGCAAATGCTTTTGCTTTCGCCGCAGCGGGCGCGCGAGTTTTACGCCGTGCATAAGGAGCGCCCGTTTTACGAAAGTTTGGTCGCGTTTATGACTTCGGGGCCGGTGATGGCGCAGGTTTTGGAGGGCGCAAACGCCGTGGAAAAAAACCGCGAACTGATGGGCGCGACCGACCCGGCGCAAGCGGCGCCCGGCACAATCCGCGCCGACTTCGCCGAAAATGTGGAAGCCAACGCCGTGCACGGTTCCGATTCGCCGGAGACGGCGCGCGCGGAAATCCGCTTTTTCTTTCCCGATTTGGCGGAATAACCCCGGCGCAATGCGCGCGCCGCCGCCGGTGAATTTGCTGGGGCTGGACCGCCCGGCGCTCGCGCTTTTTATGCGCGAACTCGGCGAAAAAGAATACCGCGCCGCGCAGGTGTTTCGCCGTTTGCACCGCGGCGACGAAGACCCTTTTGCCGATTTGCCCGAACGGCTGCGGTCACAGTTGCGCGGGGAGACCGTGTTTTCCGAACCGCCGCTCGCCGCCGATTTGCTCGCGCGCGACGGCACGCGCAAACTTCTTTTTTCCGCGGGCGAAGACAAAATAGATTCGGTTTTGATTCCGCAGGGGAAGCGGCTGACGCTTTGCGTTTCCACGCAGGCCGGCTGCCCGCTCGCATGCCGGTTTTGCCTGACCGGAAAACAGGGTTTTTCGCAAAACCTGAGCGCGGCGCAAATTGTCGGGCAGTTGAGGGTTGCGTCGCGGCTTGCTTTTCCCCGGCGCGTTACCAATGTTGTGATGATGGGAATGGGCGAGCCGCTTTTGAATTTGCCGGCGCTTTTGCCGGCGCTGCGCGTGATGACCGACTCTATTGGTTTTGCATTGCCGCCGCGGCGCGTAACCGTTTCCACCGCCGGCGTCGTCCCCGCGATGAAGATTCTGCGCGAAGGGGCGAAATGCGCGCTCGCCGTTTCGCTGCACGCGGCGAGCGATTCGCTGCGCGACGAATTAATGCCGATTAACCGCAAATATCCGCTGGCGCAATTGATGGAGGAATGCCGCGAACACATCAGGGATAGCCGCCGCGATTTTGTTACGATGGAATATGTGATGCTGAAAGGAATCAACGACGGCGCCGCTTGCGCGCGCGACCTCGCCCGGCTTGTGCGCGGCTTGCGCTGCAAAATCAATTTGATTCCGTTTAATGTTTTTTCCGGCGCGGAGTTTTTGCCCTCGCCGCCGGAGAACATTTTGCAGTTTCGCGATTCTCTTATGAAGTCAGGGTTGACGGTGACGATACGGCAAACGCGCGGCGAAGACATTCTCGCCGCCTGCGGGCAGTTGGCGGGCGAAGTGCGCGAGGGAAGAAAAGTTTTTCCCATGCAAAAAGAAACGCGCGAAGAAGCGCGATGACCGTTAACGAAAACGAACTTTCGCCGCGCCCGCCGGAATACGCGCCGCGCCGAAAAAGCGCCGCCGCAAATGTCGGCGGCGTTATCGTCGGCGGCGGCGCGCCCGTTGTCGTTCAGGCGATGACCGACACCGACACCGCCGACGATTTGGCGACGGCGATTCAATGCGCCGACCTTTTTCGCGCCGGGGCGGAAATAGTGCGCGTTACCGTCAACACCCCGCGCGCCGCCGCCGCCGTTTCCAAAGTGCGCGCGCGTTTGGACGATATGGGAATCGGCGCGCCGCTGGTCGGCGATTTTCATTACAACGGTCACAAACTTCTGGCGCAATATCCGGAATGCGCGCGCGCGCTGGCGAAATACCGCATAAACCCCGGCAACATCGGCAAAGGCGAAAAACGCGACCCGCAGTTTCGCGCGATTGTCGGCGCCGCTTTGGAAAACGAAAAGCCGGTGCGCATCGGAGTTAATTGGGGGAGCGCCGACCGGGATTTGCTTTCGCAAATGATGGACGCAAACGCGCGCAAAAAAAACCCGGAAGATTCGCAAACGGTTTTGCGCGCCGCGCTTGTTCAATCGGCTTTGCTTTCGGCGCGCGCGGCGGAGGAATGGGGGCTTGCGCCGGAGCGCATTATTGTTTCGTGCAAAACCAGCCGCGTTCCGGATTTGCTTGCGGTATATCGGAAGTTGGCGCGCGAATGTTCCTATCCGCTGCATTTGGGTTTGACCGAAGCGGGAATGGGATTGGGCGGCGCCGCTTCTTCCAGCGCGGCGATGGCGATTTTGCTCGCCGAAGGAATAGGCGACACCGTGCGCGCTTCGCTCACTCCCGCGCCGGGCGCGTCGCGCGCCGACGAAGTCCGGCTTTGCTGTTCGCTTTTGCAGTCGCTGGGATTGCGCGCTTTTTCCCCGCAGGTTACGGCCTGCCCCGGCTGCGGGCGGACAAGCGGGGATTTCTTTCGGAGATTGGCGGAAAAAATAGAATCGCACATCGCGCGCCGTTTGCCCGAATGGAAAAGCGAACATCCCGGCGTGGAAAATCTTAATATCGCGGTGATGGGCTGCGTCGTAAACGGCCCCGGCGAATCGCGGCGCGCCGACATCGGCATATCCCTCCCCGGCGGCGGCGAAAACCCCTCCGCGCCGGTGTATGTGGACGGAAAAAAAACCGCGGCGCTGAAAGGCGAAAACATTCCCGAAGAATTCATCGCCATTTTGGAGAAATACATTCGCAACCGTTACCCCTCCGCCGGCGAAAAACAAAACGCGAAAGCGGAAAAGCGGAATTAAAAACGGTTACAATATCCGGGACACAATGCGCGCGAGCAGGTTTTTTATTCACACCGCCAAGGAAGCGCCGGCGGAGGCGGAGTTGGTCAGCCACCGGCTGATGCTGCGCGCGGGGTTTGTGCGCAAAGCCGCCGCCGGAATATATTCGTGGCTGCCCTGCGGCTGGCGCGTCGCGCGCAAGATCGCCGAAATCGTGCGCGAAGAAATGGACGCCGCCGGCTGCGCCGAAATATTTATGCCCGCCGTGCAGCCCGCCGAACTCTGGCGCGAATCCGGAAGGTGGTCGGTCTACGGCGCCGAACTGCTGCGCTTTTCCGACCGGCACGGGCGCGAGTTTTGCATGGGGCCGACGCACGAGGAAATCGTCTCCGACATTTTGCGCGCCGCCGTCTCCGGGCACCGGCAACTGCCCGTCAACCTTTACCAGATACAAACAAAATTCCGCGACGAAATACGCCCGCGCTTCGGCGTTATGCGCTCGCGCGAATTTATTATGAAGGACGCATACTCCTTTGACATCTGCGAAAAAGGAATGCGCGAAAGTTACGAAACAATGCGCCGCGCGTACTGCCGCATCTTTGACCGCGTCGGTTTGAAATACCGGATGGTCGCCGCGGATTCCGGCGCAATCGGCGGCGACACCTCGCACGAATTTGTCGTCCTCGCCGATTCCGGCGAAGAAGAAATACTTTACGACAAAAACGGCAACTACGCCGCAAACGCCGAACATGTCCCCTGCGCGGCGAACGATAACGGCGGCGACGGTAACAGCCGTCCCGAACCGCGCGAGGAAATGAAAAAAATACAAACGCCCGGAATAACGACCATCGCCGCGCTGCACGAATTCCTCGGCGGAAAAACGCCGCCCGCCCGCAGCATAAAAACAATGATAGCGCGCGGCAGCAACGGCGCTTGCGCGCTTTTGCTCGCCGGCGACCGTTCTTTAAACATCGCCAAAGCCGCGCGCCAGCCGGAAATAGGCGCGGGCGCCGAACTCGCAAGCGCGGAAGAAGCGCGCGAATTAATAGGCGCGGGGTTTGGCTCGCTCGGCCCCGTCAATATGCAATTGCCGGTCGTCGCCGATTATTCTTTGCAAAAAAGCGCCGATATGGTTTGCGGCGCAAACGAGGACGGCTACCATTATGTCGGCGTCAACTTCGGGCGCGATTGCCCGATGCCGCGCTTTGCCGATTTGCGCGCGGCGCAGTCCGGCGACGCCGTTCCGGGCGGCGAAGGAAAACTGTCGTCGTGCCGCGGAATTGAAGTCGGGCATATTTTCCAACTCGGCGACAAATATTCCAAAGCGATGAATGTTTGCGCCGAAATGCCCGAAGGCGGCGCCCGCCCGGTTTTGATGGGATGCTACGGAATAGGCGTAACAAGAATCGTCGCCGCCGCGATAGAGCAGGCGCACGACGAACGCGGCATGATTTTCCCCGACGCCATCGCCCCCTTCGCCGCAGTCGTGATTCCGATAGCGCCGAAAAAAAGCGGCGAAGAAACCCGCGCCGCCGCCGAAAAAACATACGGCGAACTGCGCGCCGCCGGAATTGATGTTTTGCTGGACGACCGCGAACTCCGCCCCGGCGTAATGTTCGCCGAAGCCGACCTCCTCGGAATCCCCCACCGCATAGTAATATCCCCCCGCGGACTGCAAAACAACGAAGCCGAATACAAACACCGCGCCGCCGACTCCCCCGAAAACATCCCCGCAAAAACCGCCGCCGAAACCATAACAAAAAAAATCCGCTCCAACCTCGCCGCCGGCGCCGGCGGACAAATCAGCCGCGCTTGTCAAACATCGTAACCAAATCGGCGAATGTCAGGGGGCGGTGTTTTTTGTACGGTTCCTCTTCCACAAGCAGCGGGCGAACAACCGGATCCTGCGTCAGTTTGCGCGCGTCGGCGCACCACTGCCGCAGCCGCGCTTCTTTGCGAATGTCGTTTTCGTCCCTGCGACCTTTTGTTTCCACTATCCACACCGCGCCCTTTTCGTCGCGAACGAGAAAATCGGGAAAGTAGTTGGCGACGCCGCCGTCGGTTCGGACATAATCCAAACGGAAGTTGACGGCGAAATAGTTTTTGGCGAAGGCGGAAACATCGGCGGCGGAATCCAGCCATTTGGCAAAACCATCCTCCAGCGAGAAGTTGCCGACAATCAGGTTTTGCGCGCATTTGCGCGGCGCGTATTCGTATTTTTGCGGCTTGGCGGGAAAGGGGCGCATGTCGCTCACTTTCAGCATTCCCCGTATTTCCGCCCGCGCCGTTTCCGCCGTCAGCAGGGCGGAAAAAGCCCCGCCGAAGCCGTCCATAATCGCCATGCCCGCGACGGGCTCGGCGAGATTGCGGACGGTGTCGGCGGCGTCCAAATCCACGGTTTTGCCGAACAAACGGCCGCGAATAAAATCGCGCACGGTTTCATAAAACAAATCGTAATGGCTGAAAAAACGGTGCGTTTCCATTATGCGGCGCGCGAAATAACCGATGACGCGGCTGTGGTCGCCGACGGCGCCGTCCGGCAGTTTCGTGGTGTGGCTGATTTCGCCGGTGAGAACATCGCGAAAAACAATCTCGCGCGGCGCGTCCGCGGGGTATGTTTTGTATTCCTGCACGGCGCAAGGTATGTTTTCCGCGCGCAATTCCGCCAGCCGCGAAAAATCCAGCGAAAACCGCCGCGACAAAATCGGAACGGCGATGTCCAGCGCCGCAATGTCCTTTTCCGCATTTTCCCGGTCAATGAAAACGACAAGCGGCGCCTGCGGCGGAGTGGCTTCGCCCATTTCCTTGCGCTCCAACTTCACGCCTTCCTTTTCTATTTCCTTGACAAAATCAATAAAGGCGCGGGAGCCGATGACGCTGACTTTTTCGCCGGCGTCGTTTTGCTCCGGATACATCAGCCGCAAGCCGCGCCCGAGCGTTTGCTCCGGCAGAATGTTGCTTTTGGCGGCGAACGCGCGCAAACCGACGACGGTCGTAACATTGCGCACATCCCACCCTTCGCGCAAAACCAGCACCGAAACGATGGCGCTGTATTTGTTTTCAATGCCGTCAATGTCCGCCGCCGCTTCGCGCAGCGCGTTCAATTCCGCATCCGCTTTGCCGGTCGTCGTTTTTTCGGTTATTTCCCCGTTCTTTTGCGTGTGAATTACCAGCACTTTGCCCCGCAGGTCGTCGTAAGTGCGTTCCAAATGCGCGCCCATTGCGTCGCAGTTTTTTGTGTCGTCGGTCATCACAAACAAAACCGCTTTTTTGCCGGCCTGCTTGTGCGCGTCGCGCGCCTTGCGCCATTCCTTTACGCCGAGGTCTATGTAATCGGCGTAACGCTCGCCGTATTCCGAACTGGGGCGCTCCTTCATTTTTTGCTCGCTCGCGTCGTCGGGAATCACCGGACGCTTGACGATGTTTTGATGGATTGCCTCCACCAAAGGATAATCGGCGACGGTCTGAACGAAAATCGCGCCGTTGTTGTGCTTCGGCGTCGCCGTCATATCCACTTGCAGCGAAAGCGCGCGGTCTTTTTGCACAAGCGCGTTGTGCATTCCCTCTATCGCCTTGGACCACGCCATCTTTTCGTCGTGAATGTGATGCGCCTCGTCGTTGATAATCAACAGTTCGTCCAAATCGCGCACAATATCGCCAAGGTCAATGCGGTTGTCGGTCAGCGCGCCGCGCGGCTCGGGGCCCAAAAAATACTCGCTCGCGTCTTCGTCCCCCGCGGAAGGCGGAGCGGCTTCACGCACATACACGCGGTGAATGTTTGTTAAAAACAAATTGCCGGTTTCGCAACGGTCGCGCACTTCGTTCTGCCGGTGCAGGCGCATCTGAAAATCGCTTTGCCAGTCGCGCCCCTCGCAACCGTCGTCGGGCAAAACGCGGTCTTCGTGGAAAATCCGCAATCCCTCAAAATCGCGGTAGAGCCGGTCCAAAACGATAATGTTCGGCGCGACGAGAAGAATGTTGCGCGAAAGCGGCGAGTTTTTCTCGTAGCGTTTGTGAAAATACGACCACGCAATCAGCAGGGAAATCACTTTGGTTTTGCCGCTCCCCGTCGCCATTTTGACAACGAACCGCCGCCATGTTTCCAACATCATTTCCGGCGCGACGCCGCCGGAAGAAAACCGCAGCAAATCATATTTGTCCCGCACGCCGCGCCCGCCGTCAAACGCCTCGTAAAGATAAATGACGGATTCCACCGCCTCGCGCTGCGAGAAATAATAACGGAGTTTGGACTCCTCCCCGCCGTCGCGCTCAAACCACCAGAAAAGCAGCGCGCGGGTCGTCCCGCTGACATTCGGATACCCCGCGTCGCGCCATTCCTTGACTGCGCGCCGCACCCCGTCCACTAGCGGCGGCATCAGATGCCCGATTTGCATCTGCCGCAAATTTTCCTCCCCCGGATACCAGCGCCCGCCGGGCTCCAAAACCGCGTAGGGGTCGGTCGGGAGATTTTTGGGAATGGTCATGATTTTGCAATCTCCCTCAATTTTGCGAGCCAGTTGGCGAATTTCGGACATTGCCCCTCAATCTTCGCCAGCCCGATTTTACGGACAATTTCAATGCCGTCTATCCGTTTGTGATAACGGCGATGAATTTGCAGAATCTGCTTGGACGGCGGCGCATCGTGATTTATGTCTTCCGGGCAGCCCTTTATCTTGTTCAGTTGCCCGCGTTGCGCGCCGGTCAGCCGCAAATGCTCCGCCATCGCTTCCTTGTCGGAAAAAAGCAGCGCTTCAAATTCATGCTTTTGCACATAAGGCAAAAACTGCGTTCCGTAACGCAGAAAAGGATTTATCTCGCCGCGCATTTTTTTTTCGAGCGCCTCGGCGCTGTCGCTCGCATCCGGGTCCTTGAATCCGTAAAAATCAATCAAAGTCGTGACGCAGGCAAACCCGCTTGACAGCAAAGGTTTAATGCTGCCAATCAGACGGTCCAGGGCAATCCTGCGACCGCGCAGATTGACGACGGAAAAATGAAGACCCGCCAATTCGCTTTGGAGAACGCCGGACACAAAATCCTGTTCCGTTTCCCCCTCCACCACGCAAGCGACGCGCTTCGTCACGGATTGCCCCCGATGACATTCTTTTCCCACAACTCGCCGAGCCGGAATTCATCCAGCCATTGAACAAGCGCTTTCGTTTCCAGCCGCTTGAACGAAGTCGCTCCGCCTTGGTCCATTTCGGCGACGATGACATCCTCAGGGGAAAAATCATTTAACAACAGCGGCGATTGGGTGGCAACGACAATTTGTTTGTCGGCGCTCAGCCGCCGTATAAGGGCGCCGAGCATTGAAATGGCGTAAGGGTGAAGCCCCAGTTCCGGCTCGTCAAGCAGTAGAACATCCGAAACCCGCTCCAAGGGCATGTTCAAAAGCGTCACCAGCGCCATCAGGCGCAAAGTGCCGTCGGAAGTGAGGTGAGGCCCGAAAGATTTGCCTTTGGCTTCGTGATGCCAGCGCAAAGTAACTCTGCCATACCTGACATGCAAATCAAAACCGGAGAACACCGGAAAAACTTCCCGGATAATCCTCTCAATCTCGTCGTAGATGCGACGGTGATTCTCCCGCAAATCCAGCAGCACCGGCGCCAAGTTGGCGCCGTCGTTGCGCAGAAAAACATTCTCATCCGCATCCCACACCCTTTTCAGAGGGCTTTCCGGCGAAGTGTCATGGAGATGATAGGCGGTGCACCGACTCAAAATTTTTCGGATAACCTGAGCCCCCACTTCGTTTTCCGGAGCGGTTATTTTCGCCTCGCTGTGTCCAATGCCAAGGTCGTTCCACGGCGGCTCGCCTTCGTAATCGTCAAAGCAATAACGGTACTCCTCCTGCGCGAACACCAATTTGTCGTCCTCCGCATGCCGCAGAGTAAATTGATAGTCATTCCGCCCCCTGGGGCCGCCGAAAACAAGTTTCGCTTCAATGGCGCGAGTGCGTTTCGCCCCGTTGAACAGCAAGTCATTACCGCCGCCCTTGCGGGCGACATATTCCTGCAGATTCTTCCCCCGAATCATCCACCCCAGCATTTCAAAGAACGCCAAAAAATTGGATTTCCCCGCCCCATTGGCCCCCACCAGCACATTAAGAGGCGAAAATTTGAGGTCAATAATCTCTTTCAGGGATTTGAACCCCCGAATGGTAATGGATTCAATATGGCTGCGCGGACGCTCCTCGCCGCCTTCCTCGTTGATTGCGGCCCCGCGCTTGCGCGGTTGCGTATGCTGTTGCTCGGCCCTCACTCCCCCGCCTCCACGACCCGCATTGTATCATTTCCGAAGATGTCCACCACTTTTACGGCGATTTTTTGCCTTGGCGAGGCGATCTCCCGTTCGGCGCTGACGAATTCCAAATCGCGGCTTTTGCGCGTGCGGAAACTCTGCCATTCGTTTTCAAAGACAAAATCGCCGGTCGCGCGTTCCACATCCTTTCCGCCGCCGGGCGCGGCTTCGCGCACGGTTTCGCGCCGGCTTTCGTAGTCAAAATCCACCGCCCAGTAATCCACCCAGTCCCGCCAGTCCTTTGTCAGCGTCTTGCGCGAGACCTTCCCCGCCTTGTCCTTGCTGACGCGAAAGACCGTGCCGTCGTCCACAATCACTCCGCTTTTGCCGGGTTTGATTCCTGCGGCGGCGGCGTCCTGCGAGTAGTGCGCGGAATAGCCGCTAAGTTCCGCGGCGGCGAATAGTTTTCCCCCGCGCCGGCGCCGCCGGATTTTCACATCAATGTGCGAGACATCGTGAAAGACGACTTCCCCTTTTTCCACGGCGCGCTTTTCAAAAACATCCCGCGGAATGTATTTCAGCGCCAAATCCACCCCCCCTTCTTTGGCTTCCTCCTGTATGCCGGGGTAGAGGCCCATCTCAAACTCAAAGGCGAGAATGTCGGCGCGCGTGATTTTCCGCGCACGGCATTCGGCGGTAATTGTTTCCGCAAAAAGCCGCGACACCGGCAAATTAATCGGGCCGATGGCGACCATCCGCCCGGCTTTTTTGCCCTGAAAGGGGTCGGCGTTGGCGGCAGATTCCGCGCGGTAGGCGCGGAGAATTAATTCCACATACTCCCGCTCCTTTTGCCGCAACTGCACGCGCTGCTCCATCGGAGTCAGATTCGGATTCACCCCGATGTAATGCTGCCGCTCGTATTTGCCGAGATTCAGCAACTCAAAAGCGCGGTAGTTTTTCCCTTCCGCTTTTAATTGACGCTGCGCACCTATCATCCGCTTGCGCGTCGTGTGAACCGCGAACTTGCCGAGGTCGGACGCTATCCACTTCCGCCCCAGTTTTTCCGCCACGGCCGCAACCGTCCCGCTGCCGCAGAAAAAATCCGCGACAATATCGCCCTCATTGGAGGACGCTTTGATGACGCGCTCCAAAAGCGCTTCGGGCTTTTGGGTGGGATATCCAAGATTTTGGTTTCCCCTCGCAGCAATTGCGATACCCGGCCACCATGTTTCTGGAATCTTTCCCCGTTCTCTGTATTTTTCTATCTCTTTTTTCCCAATTCCCTTTCCGGAATCAAACGCCCTCCTCAGCGTCTGATTAGGATCCTTATAAGGAACCCTTATTTCGTCGCCGTTAAAAATCCACTTGCCGATTTTTGCATACCAAAAGATGGTATCGTGTTTGCGATTAAATTGACGCATTTCGGGCGAGCCAGGCCCCGTATAACACCACTGAATCTCATTAACAAAATTATCCTTTCCAAACACCTCGTCCAGCACCAGCCGGATGTATGCGTTCACCCGCCAGTCGCAATGCACATAAATGCTGCCGTCGTCGGCGAGCAAATCGCGCATCAGCCGCAGCCGTTCGTAGATCATCGCGATGAAGGAATCCGCGCCCTTTCCCCAGGTGTCGCGGTAGGCGATGGCTTCCAAAACGCCGGGCTCCTTGACGAGGGCGTCGCCGCCGATTTCAATGTTCATGGAAAAGTCGGCGCCGACATCAAAGGGCGGGTCTATGTATATCAGTTTCAATCCGCCCTCGCTTTCAATCTCCCGCCGCATCGGCCCGCGCAACAGCGAGGACAAAATGAGTTTGTTGTCGCCCCAGATGAGTTTGTTCGCCCAGCCCTTGCGCTGCCGCCCGCCGGAATCCAAAAGCCCGGGGGCGATTTGCGCGGCTTTTTCCTCGCGCGGTTCGTCCACCTGCTCTATCGTCTGAAAGGGCAGCGCGACATCGCACACGGCGCCGGTTTTTCCGTTCCAGAGCAGTTCCACCTGCCGCGTCTCGCCGAAAAGCAAAAAGCGGTATTTTTCCGGCAACGGCCTGCCCGCTTCCAGACAGCGCAAAACCTCCTGCTTCTGTTCCGGCGTCAGCGCCATTGTTTTCTTTCTCCTTTTTCCTTTCTCCGCCGCCCAATCCTGCGGCGGGAATCGGATAATACCATACTCCCACCATCGTCCCCCCGTCGGAGATGGGGGGGGACATAAGATCTCGTTCCCACGCTCCGGCGTGGGAACGCAGCCAATAGAGCGGGCGTCCGCGCCCGCTCAAACTAATTCGCTGGATTCCCGCCTTTTAACAGGAGTGCGGGAATGACGCAATTGGATTCGCTGGATTCCCGCCTTTTAATTCGCTGGATTCCCGCCTTTAACAGGAGTGCGGGAATGACGCAATTTATCTGAGGCGGGATTTTAGGTCGTAGAGGAAGGTTTGGGCTTCTTGGGGGGTGAGGCGGTCGGGGTTGGAGGATCGGAGGAGGTTTATTACGGCTTGGACGGTGTGGTTGGCCTTTTCTTCGGCGTTGTCCTTTTTTTTGGCGCTGTCTTTTTTGGCGTTGCCGGGTTCGGGGGTGTTGCCGTTGTTGTCGGCGTTGGTTTCGGGTTTGGTTTGTTCAAAGAGGGGGAGCGGCGGGGGGACTTCGGGGGAGGTTGCGGGGTTTTCCAATTGGGACAGGCGGGACTGGGCGCCGGCGAGGACGGGCTCGGGGACGCCGGCCAGGCGGGCGACTTGCAGTCCGTAACTCTTGCTTGCGGCGCCTTCTTCGGCGCGGTGCAAAAAAACGATTTCGTCGCCGTGTTCGCGCGCGGACATGTGGCAGTTTGCGGCGCGTTCGCGGGCATCGGCGAGCGCCGTCAACTGGTAGTAATGCGTCGCGAACAAAACCAGCGAACGGTTTCGCGCGAGGAGATGTTCAAAAACCGCCCACGCGAGGGCGAGGCCGTCGTAGGTGGAAGTCCCGCGCCCGATTTCGTCCAGCAGCACCAAACTGTTGGCGTCGGCGTTGCGCAGTATCGCGGCGGTCTCGGTCATTTCCGCCATAAATGTGGAACGCCCGCCGCTGAGGTCGTCGGCCGCGCCGATGCGGGTGAAGATGGCGCGGACATCGCCGATGGTCGCCGCTTCCGCCGGCACAAAAGAACCGCAGGCGGCGAGGATGACGATAATCGCGGCCTGCCGCAGGTATGTGGATTTTCCGCCCATATTCGCGCCGGTGACCGCGAGCAGCAGCCGTTCGGAATGCAGCGACAAATCGTTTGCGACAAAATGCGAAACCTGCGCCTTGACGACGGGATGCCATCCGCCGCGTATTTGCATTTCGGGTTTTTCGGAAAAGGAGGGTTCGCGCCAGCCCAGTGTTTGCGCGCGTTCGGCAAAGCATGCGGCGACATCCAGTTCGGCGAGCGCTTGCGCCAGTTCGCGCAGGGGGACTATTGCCGGCTGCAGTTCGCGCAGTATGTCGTCAAAAATGCGGCGTTCCAAATGCATCGCGCGTTCGCCGGCGGAAAGGACTTTGTCTTCGTGGCGTTTGAGCGCGGGAGTGATAAACCGCTCGGCGTGTTTGAGCGTCTGCCTTCTTTGCCACTCTTCGGGGGCGTTGCGGGCGGCGGCTTTGGGGACTTCAATAAAGAAACCGTGCACTTTATTAAATTCCACGCGCAGGTTTTGGATTCCGCTTTGCGCGCGCGCTTCTTCGGCGGCGTCTTGCAGCATATCTTTTGCGCCATCGCGGAGGGCGCGGCATTCGTCCAGCGTTTGGGAATAACCGGCGGCGATGACTCCCCCTGCGCGCATTGTCGGCGGGGTGTCGGGGGCGATTGCGCGGACGAGTAGACGGTTTGCGGCGGAGAGTTCGTCGCTGCGGGCGATGTCCATTTGCTGCGCGACCGTTCTTAGGAGCTCGCCCTGCGGACGGGCGGCGGCGGCGATGGCGGGCAACCGTTCCAAACTCCCGCGCAGCCCGGACAAATCGCGCGGCCTCGCGGAAAAGAGGGCGACGCGCGCGGCGATTCTTTCCAAATCGGATATTTCGCGCAGGAGCGTTTGCAGTTTTGCTGCGGCTTCGGCTTCGTTTTCGGCGAGGCGGCGCACGGCTTCCAAACGCGCGGCTGCGGCGGAACGGTCGCGCGGCGGGCGGGATAGCAACCGGGCGAGAAAGCGCGCGCCCATTCCCGTCTGGCAGGTGTCGGCGACGAAAAGCAGGGTGGCGTCCTCGCGCCCGGTGGGGGAGTCGGTGATTTCCAAACTTTTTCGGGCGGCGGCGCTGAGGGTGATGTTTTCTTCGTCGCTGTCCAGCGCGAGGGCGGCGAGGGTTTCGGGCGCGCGCTTGTTTGCGCTTTCGGCGTAACGGAGCAGGGCGGCGGCGGCGGCGGCGGCGCGGGGTTTTTCTTCCAGTCCGAAGGATGCGAGCTCGCGCGCGCCGAAGTGTTCGCAGAGTTGACGGGGGGCGTCGGCTTCGGCAAAACGCCAGTCGGGGAGGACTTTGGTTTTTGCGCCGGCGGAGAGGGTTGCGTTTGCGCTTGCGGCGGCGGCGCTTTCGGGGACGAGTATCTCCGCCGGGCGCAAACGGGCGAGGACTTCGGGGATTTTTTCCGGCGCGCATTCGTTTGCGCGAAAGACGGCGCGGGAGATGTCCAGCCACGCATAACCGCAGGATTCGCCGCGCTGCTTCGGCGGCAGGAGGGCGAGGGCGACGCATTCGCGCCGTTCGTCCACGAGCGATTCGTCAATGAGGGTGCCGGGGGTGATGACGCGGGTTACGCGCCTTTCCATCGGTCCCTTGTGGGAGTCGCCGGCTTCGCCGAGTTGCTCGCAAATGGCGGCGGATTCGCCGAGGCGGACGAGTTTCGCGAGATAGTTTTCCAGCGCGTGATGGGGGACGCCCGCCATCGGAATGGGCGCGCCGTCGGAGATTCCGCGGCGGGTGAGAGTGATGTCCAGCAGGCGGGCGGCGCGTTCGGCGTCGTCAAAAAACATTTCGTAAAAATCGCCGACGCGGAAAAGCAGCAGCATATCGGGGTAGTCCTTCTTGACGCCGAGGTACTGGCGCATCAGCGGCGTGTGCGCGGCGTGTTCTTCGTTGACCAGGGGTTTGAGTTTCACGGTTTTTCGGATTTGCAGGTTTGCAGTTCGGCGAGAAACCGGGGGAACATCTTCGCCCCGGCGGCGGCAAAAGGCGGCGGCGCTTCGGCGAATGCGAATTCGGGTTTGCCGTGTATGTCGGCTATCAGCCCGCCGGCCTCGCGCAGGAGCAGCCAGCCGGCGGCGACATCCCAAAAGCGGACGGGGCCGGAAATGAGAGCGTCGGCTTTGCCGGCGGCGACATACGCCATATCCAAAGCGGTGGAACCGGTGCGGCGGACTCCGCGCAACTGCGGGGCAATGCGGGTGACAAGGGGCCAAAGATTGTAGCCGCCGGAATCCATCTGCCCGCCGGCGATGACGAGGGATTCGGGAAAGGACGCGCGCGCGGAAACGCGTATTCTGCGCTCGTCGCAAAAGGCGCCCTGCCCTTCTTCGGCGGAATAAAATGCGTCGGCGAAAACATCGCAAATGACGGCAACGACGGGCGCGCCGCCGCGGCAAAAAGCAATGGAGACCGCGCAACTGCCGTAGCCGTGGACGAAGTTTGTGGTGCCGTCCAGGGGATCTACGACCCAGCATGCGTCGGCGTCGCCGCGCATTCCGCTTTCCTCGCCGAGAAAGCCGTGTTCGGGAAAGGTTTCGGCGAGAGTTTCGCGAATGATTTCCTCGGCTTCGGGGTCGGTCGCGGTAACAAGCTCGCCGCCGCTCTTGTGCCGGGCGCCGGCGCGGGAGTTTTGCGACCGCCGTCGTATCAGCCCCGCGGCCCTGCGCGCCGCGCCAAGAGCGGCCGTAAGCATCGGCGATGTAGGCGGCATCGCCGGCATTATATCCCCCACGCGCAATATTCGCGCCGCGCCCTCCGCGTCATTCCCGCATTTGTCCCAAAGGCGGGCCCGGCAAATTATTTTTTCTCGATCCCAAACGCCTGTTTAGGAACGCCCCGCCGTGAACCGCTTTTTCGCTTTTTCGCTCTTAATTAGGCGAAACAGTATTTCGCATAACTGCGTTCCCAAACAGGCGTTTGAGAACGAGGAAAAACGAGGCGCTCTGCTCTCTTTGCGTCATTCCCGCGAAGGCGGATTTTCGGGCGGCGTTGGATTTGGCATTTTTCGCGGGATTGTATGGGTTCCCGCTTTCGCGGGAATGACGGCCGGATTAAATGATTTTGTCAACCGCCTTCACTTGCTTCGTCTTAATTGCGGCAAGGGCTTCTTTGACGGGAATGAAGAAATTAATCCCGCCTTCTTGATGCTTGCTGACGGTAACGGCCACGACATTCCCGTGCGTGTCCAGCATAGGTCCCCCGCTGTTGCCGGGATGGACGCTGGCATCGCTTTGTATGAGCGCGCCGTCTTTGTCCGTTTCCCGGATGGCGCTCACCACGCCCTTGGTCACGGTGTCGCGATATTCTTCGTCCAGCGGCGTGCCGATGACAAAAATATCATCGCCCTCTTCGGGCAATTCAAAATTCAGCCGCAACGGTTTGCCTTCGGCAATGTCAATTTTAACAATCGCAATGTCCGGCTTTTCATAAGTAATCAGCCGCTTGCCCGCGCGAACCGTTTCTTTTCCGTTTTTGGTGAAAGTCGCCTCAAAATATTCGTCGTTCTCCACAACATGGCGATTAGTCAGCGCCCAGCCGTCCACGGTTATTAAGAATCCCGAACCGTGCCCGAGCGCGGTGTTTATCGTAAAACACGATTCCTTTGCCGCCTTGATGTTCGCCATAGAATTAAAATCAGGCGAAAGGACGGTCAACGCCGGGGGTTTTTTCACGCCGCCCAGCGCCTTTTTCCCTTTTTCGGCTTTTTCCTCGCGCTGCAATTCTGTGTTGAAAGCGAAGAGAAAGAAAATTCCCACCATGACCCAAAGCGCCACATGCCACCAGCCATTTTCCGGCGGGATTTTGCTGGAGAAATTCCATAAAACGACGCCCAAAACAGTCCAGGCCAAGAAGCGTCCGATAACCAACCTCACCACCCAAGCGACGGTCGCCAATAAGGCAAGGGGTATTATCAACTCCAAATGGAGCACGGCCGAGATGCCGAGCAAAAGGTTCTTTATGGCGTCAATGCGCCACATCGGTTCCGCCTTCCGCGTAGCAGGGAAAAATCATTTCCAGCCGTCCATGTCACAGTCCCTGAATTCTTCGGACACGAAAGGAATGTTGTCGAAAGGAGAAAGTCGTTGGTTCATTTTTTTCTCGGCCTCGCGGTACAAAATTTGCAGTTGCGCCAATTCCTCGCCCCGACCGCACACAAGAGAAGCTTTCACCTGCTTTGCGGTTTTTTTGCCGTCGCAGTAGACGACAAACCGCCACGACACTGAATCGCCCCCCTCGGTGAGGCAAGCCCGACAAAACCTTGCGTCGCTTATTTTGCGGTCGTTGCCGTCGTAGCACACTCCGGTGCGCTCCACTTGCTCCACGGTGTAGTCGGCGGCGAGAGTCGGCAAGGAAAACAAAACCGCCACGGCTATTGCAAGCCATTTGATGGACAACACGATTTTCATCATTGTCTCCGTTTACTCTGTTTGCGGGAAACCGTCAGCCACAGGCGTCCGCCGCAAACGGGCGCCGGGTTGATTCCACAAAATAATGGAATGACCCGCATTATACGCAAAAAACCGCGCTTTGCGCTTTATTCGCAATAGCGCGGGGACGACGCTGTCGGCGTGGACGCCGGAGGGCATGCGCTCCCACGCCGGAGCGCGGGAACGAGGTTGGGGTATCCCGTCCGGAGCGCGGGAACGAGGTTGGGGTATCCCGTCATTCCGGCGAAAGCCGGAATCCATAGGGACATTGGTTTTTCGCTAAGTTCCGGAGCGGGCGGGGATTGTGCTTTTTCGCCAGGGTTGTATGGATTCCGGCTTTCGCCGGAATGACGGTTATTGGTTTTTTGCTGAGTGTGGCGGTGTTTGATTCGCTGGGTTCCCGCTTTTTTGGGGGAGTGCGGGAACGACGGGGGGAGTTCGCGGATGATCTCCTCGGCTTCGGGGTCGGTCGCGGTAACGAGTTCGCCGCCGCTTTTGTGGCGGGCTCCGGCGGGAGAGTTTTGCGCGCGGCGGCGTTATGGCGTGATACAATCCCCGCGTGGCTTTGGAAAAATGCAAGGAATGCGGCGAGTTGGTCAGCACGAAGGCAAAAGCATGCCCCAAATGCGGAGCGCCGCGCAAACGGTTTCGCTTTATAAAATGGACGCTCGCGATTTTTGCCGGATTGCTTCTGCTCGGCGCTTTCGCCGAGCATCAGCAACAGGGCGGAAAGCAAGTCGCGCTTAGCGCCGGCGAAGGCGTCGCGCTGGATTTTTCCATCGTACAGGCGCGCCCTTTTCTTGTGATGGATTTCACGGTGCAAAACAACAACCCGCATCCGATTAAGGATGTGCGGATTGTCTGCGAGCACCGGGCAAAAAGCGGCACGGTGATTGAAAGCAACAAGCGCGTGATTTACGATATCGTTCCCGCCCAAGCCGGCAAGTTTTTTCCCAATTTTGAAATGGGGGTATTGTTGCAAAGACAGGCGCACACGACAAGCTGCCGAGTTGCCGATGCCGTCAAAGCATAATCATTTTTGTTAGACGCCGTCGTTCGTTTGTTTGCTTTTACAGGGAACGCAAAAAGGCGAGGAGATTTTTTCGGTCGGGTTTTTGTAAATGACGGTAGGACTCTTGCGCTTTTTTTGCTTCGCCGGCGTGCCACAGAATTGCTTCTTCCAAACCGCGCGCGCGGCCGTCGTGGAGATATAGATTATGTCCGTTTACCATCGGCGTCAATCCCAAACTCCAGAGCGGCGCGGTTCTCCATTCCTTGCCGTTTGCCGCGCCTTCGGGGCGGTTGTCCGCCAGTCCCGCGCCCATATCGTGCAGCAGCAAATCGGTGTAGGGATGAAAAACCTGCCCGCGCAACTCCGGCAAAATGTCCCCGCCCTTGCCCGTTCGCATTGTCGGCGAATGGCAGCCGCCGCAGCCGATGCGCGCGAAAACTTCCGCCCCGCGCAACGCCGCCGCCGTTTTTGCGCCGCGCCGCGCGGGAACGGCGAGCAGGCGCGCGTATTTTGTCAGTTTTTCCAAAAACTCCCCGCTCACTTCCGGCTCACCGCCGCCGGGCGCCGCAGCGCACAAAGTTTGCGCCGCCGGACAGTTGTTTTCCGGCAACAGCGGCGTCGTCAAACCGATGTCGTGCAAGGCGGCGCGCGCGTTTTGCACGAGCAACGACGGCGCCGCCGCCTTCCAGCCAAAACGCCCGAGCGCGCCGTCCCCCGTTCGCGCCGCCCGCCCGGAGATGCCGTCGCCGTCCGCATCTTCGGCGTCTGCGCGCGCGAGTATCGCCGCTTCCGGCACCGCTTCCAACAGTCCCATTCCGACCAGTGCCGGAGCGACCCGCGGCGAAAGCATCGTCCCCTCCGGCAAGGGCGCGAGCAACGACACAACGGAAACGACGGGACGGCGCAAAAAATATTCCTCCCCGTCGGCAAACGCGCTGCGCACCGTCGCCCAACGCAACGAAAGCAACCCCTCGGCGGGAACACCAGCAAGCGCGCGCTCCTGCACCTGCGAACCCAAAACCGGATGCGGTCGCGCGCCGCCTTCGCCGTCGGGGACACTGATGCGCACAAGCATTGAATTGTTCGCTTCGCCCGCAGTCGGCGGTCTGCCGCGTCCGTCGCGCAAATGACAGCCGGAACAGGAAACGCGGTTGAAAGTCGGTCCCAAACCGTCAAACTTTTTCGCCGAGGCGGGGGCGGCCGTCCAGTTTGTGTTAAACAACCGGTTGCCGAAAAAGAAAACCGGCAAGTGTTCGCCGCGAATGTTCGCCGCCGGCAGCGAAAAAGAATTCCGCCCGGAAACCTCCCGCGTCGTCCCCCCTCCCGCCGGCGAATCCGGCGAAGGCATAGTCACAGTCCCCCCCGCCCAAACCGCGCCGACAGTGATGACGGTTGCGACAGTCGCGACGATGACGGTGATGTCGGCGATGACAGTCGCGACGCTTGCACATACCCGCCGCCGTTTTCCCCCCCCTCTCCCCCCCATCGGAGATGGGGGGGGAGTGATTTGTGCATATACCCCCCGCCGCTTGCGGGGGGGGGTCGGAGTTTTCCTTTTCCATCGGAGATGGGAAAGGAAAACTCCGGGGGGGTGGTCGTCCGTTACTGTTAGGGATAAACGATGTTTTGCGGACGCTCTCCACCCCCCCGGAGAATTCCCCGCCGACTTCGTCGTCGGGGAATGCTCCGACCCCCCCCCGCAAGCGGCGGGGGGTATAGTTAACGCGCGCGCGTTCACTCGCCGAGTATTACTCGCGCGCCGAGCGCCCTGCCGAGCGATTGAAACCTGCGCCCCTGTTCGCGCAAGGCGGCGACGGCTGCTTTTGCCGCTTTTCTTGCCGCTTTGTTTTTTGGGTGCAGCGCGGCGTCAAAGGGCGAATGCAGCCGCGAGACGGCGTCCGATGCGGCGAAGACGGCGGCGCCCGCGCGGCGCGCTTCGGCGGGGGCGGCGAAGGCGGCGAGCGCGTCCAACCCCGCCCCGCGAAAATCGCCGTATGCACCGAACCACAGCGCCGCGATGCCGCTCTGGTTGCCGAGAAAATCCGCCCGCGTGTTGTCGGAAAAACACGACTGCTCGTCTTCCTGCTCGCCGCTTTCCATCGCCACGGCAAGCCGTTCCAGCCCCATTTCAAAAGAGGAAAGCATCGCCATTCCCGTGAGCATCCGCCCCAGCGCCTCGCGCTGCGGCATCGCCAAAAACGCCGCGCGGTAGTTGTCCGGGTCGTCCGCCGCCCAATCCGCCGCCAGCCCGGCGAGGTCGGCAACGAGCGCTTCGGCGGCGGCGTTCAGATAGTCGGCGCGGCGTTTTGCGTTCGCCGCCGGCGGCAGATAGTCGGCGTGAGTGCGCGCGCCGGGACCGTGCGGATTAAAATCCTGCCCCCAGAGCAAAAACTCAATCGCGTGCCAGCCGAGCGTAACATCGTTTTCGTCCGCCGCCTGATTGCGCTGCGCCAGCGCGGCGGGAGTGATGGCGAAACCGTCCTCGTTGACTATGCCGGCATCGGCGTCCCCCCGCACCGAATCAATCCCCGCTTCGTTGACGGGCCAGCCGTTGAGCCGTCCCTCCGGTCCGTCCTCGGCGTCTATCGGCCCCTCGTAAAAGCGAAACGCTTCCGTGCGCGAATACGGCAGCCGCGCGTTCACCCACGCCCGCCGCGCGCGCGCAAGAGTCCCCTCGGAGGGCGCGGCGGTGAAGTCGGCGACCGCCCGCCGCAGCCGCAAAGCCGCCGCCAGCGCATCGGCGTAGGAGCGGTAGACGATTTCCGCATAAGTGCGAATCTGCGGCGCGGCGTCGTATTCCGCCACATACCCGCCGCCGTCCGCCCCCCCGGAATCCAACGCAAAACTCTCCACCCCCCGCACCGCTTCCACCGACGAAGCCAACGCCGCCTGCGAAAAAGCCAACGCCAAAGCCAATCCCCCCGCCCAAATCCGCACCGACACCACCGACAACCCCGCCGCCGAAACTGTCGCCGAAACCGTTGCCAAAAACCGCCGCCAAAAACCGTTCCCGTTCTCCATAACTCGCCCTCCTTCCGCGCGATAATGATAATCATTATCATATCACAAAATCAAACCAACCGTCATTCCCGCGAAAGCGGGAATCCATATGGAGCCGGGAGAAAAGAGGAATCTTCCCTCGTCCGCAAATAACGGCGAAGAGGAAAAATCGTATGGATTCCCGCTTTCGCGGGAATGACAGTTGTTAAAGAATGACGGCGGTTAAAAAGCCAGCCAGTTGATGCCGGTTGTTTGGTCGGCGACCTTTATTTTTTTTGCGGATTGTTTTCCGACTGCGGCGGACAATGCGCGAAGGGCGGCGGCGGGGGTGTTGTTTTGTTCGCTGAGATGCGCGGCGACTATATGCCGCATTCCTTTGTGGTGCGTCGCCGCGAGCAAAGCGGCGGCTTCGGAGTTTTCCAAATGCCCCATTCCGCCGCTGATGCGGTCTTTTATTTTTTGCGGATAGTTGCGGTTTGCCGCAAGCATTTTCGCGTCGTAGTTGCATTCCAAAACAATCGCCGAAAGCCCCCGCAAAACTTCCAACAACGACGGCGGAACAAAACCCAAATCCGTGACAAACGCCGCGCGCCGCGCGCCGTCGCCGACGACAAACTGCACCGGCTCCGCCGCGTCGTGCGGAACGGCGAAAGGAAAAACATGCATTTCCCCGACGCCAAATTCCTTTCCCGCAAAAATCTCCCGCCAGCCGGGCGGATGCTCGAGCGCCGCGGCAGTCCCCGCCGTCATATACGCCGGCGCCCCTGTCTCCCGCAAAAAACGCCGCAGCCCTTTGCAGTGGTCGGCATGTTCGTGCCCGACAATCACCGCGTCTATTTCGCAAGGATTCACTGTGCGCCGCGCCAGCCGCCGCTTGATGTCCGGCAGGGTAAAACCGCAATCCAAAAGCAAAGTTGTTCCGCGGTGTTCAACGACGGCGGCGTTGCCCCGGGAGCCGCTGC
>JAHRAH010000153.1 GCA_020027345.1 Gammaproteobacteria bacterium
TCCCGCGTTTGTGCGGCAAGTGTTCCATTATAAGGGGAAATCGCGCGCGCGCGGAATACCCCCCGCCGCTTGCGGGGGGGGGGCGGAGTTTGCCGTCCCCATCGGAGATGGGGGCGGCAAACTCCGGGGGGGTGGAGGGCGTCCGTTACCGTTGACGGTAACCGTTGCTTTGCGGGCGCATTCCACCCCCCCCGAGCAATACCCGCCGACATCGTCGTCGGCGAATGCTCCGACCCCCCCCCGCAAGCGGCGGGGGGTAAAGAATCGGCCGTATCCCCGCTTGCGCGGGAATGACAAGGAGAACGGGGATTATGCGACAACCCCCGCACCGCCTTAATCCGCGCTTCCCGAACAGCAATCGCAATCCTCCCCCCGTCCTTTTTCTTTTCCCCGTCCCCGTCCCCGTCCTCCCCGCGACAACGCAAAAAAACCCCCTCCGGCGGGCGCGCTTTGCGGGCGGCTTCGGCGGCGGCGCGCAGGAATATGCTTTGCGGGTAGACATCGTCCTTCCGCGCGGGCAGATAATAAAAATCCGCTTCGCAAACGCGCAGCACCGATTCCATCCGTCCCGGGCGGCGGAAGGCGTCCAGCCGCGAGAGCAAATCCACGACAGTCCCCGCCCGCATTTCCATGCATTTGTGGACATTCCCGTGTTCCGCCGCCGTCAGCACCGCCAGTTCGCGAAAGGCGCGCGGCGTGTTCAGCCGTCCGCAAAGCGCGCGCGCAAGTTTCGCCCCGCGCGCTTCGTGACCGTGATGGCTCGGCAGAACATCCGCCGGCGTTTGCGCCTTGCCGAGGTCGTGCGTCAGCGCGGCAAAGCGTTCGGCGGGCGAGCAGCCGCGCGCGGCGGTAGCGTCCAGCACCATCTTCACATGCAAAAAACTCTCGCCTTCGGGATGGTAATCCAAGCGTTCCGGCACCCCTTCCAGCGCCGCGACCTCCGGCAAAATCACCCGCAGCGCGCCGCATTCGCGCAGGGTTTCCAGCATCCGCGAGGGTTGCGGCGCGCGCAACCCCCGTTCCAACTCGCGCCAGACCCGTTCCGGGCGCAAATCTTCCGCTTCGCCTTGCGCCGTCATCGCCCGCATCAGCGCGGCAGTTTCCGGCGCGATGTCAAACCCCGGAAAAGCGGCGGCAAAACGGGCGACGCGCAAAATCCGCACAGGATCCTCGGCGAAGGAAGGCGAGACATGCCGCAACACCCCCGCGGCGAGGTCGGACGCGCCGCCGTGCGGATCCAGCAGTTCGCCGGTTTCGCCCTTTGCCATCGCGTTTATTGTCAGGTCGCGCCGTTTGAGGTCGTCGGCGAGGGCGACATCCGCCCCGGAATAAAAAACAAAGCCCCGGTAGCCGCGCCCGCTCTTGCGTTCGGTGCGCGCGAGCGCATATTCCTCGCCGCTCTCCGGATGCAAAAAAACCGGAAAATCGTCGCCGACGGGCTTGAACCCCGCCCGCGCCATCTCCTCCGGCGTCGTCCCCACGACGACATAGTCACGGTCGCCCCCGCTCGCGCCCAGCATTTCGTCGCGCACAGCGCCGCCGACGATATACGCCTTCGCCCCCGGCGGCAACACCCCGCGCGCGGCGCGAAACCCCTGCGCCATCGGCAAAAACTACGCCCCCGGCGCGGGCGCGAACATCGTTGCCAGCCCCGCGCGCAGCGTCGTCATCTCGCCGAGCATTTGCGCCGCGTCGTTGCCCCCGCGCGGGCAAACCCCGGGGACAGTCGCCGACAAACAATTGTCCGCGCTTATCGGCGGCTGCACAAACGGCACCAAATCCGCCGCCGCCCCCACCAGCCGCGAAGCGCCCGGTCCCAGCGGGATGACCTTGCGCTCCGCACCCGCCGCGGCCAACACTTGTTCAACAATCTGCGCAAGTTGCAAAACCTCCGGTCCCCCCGCCGAAAGCGTCTTGCCGTCGCTCTCCGGCTTTTCCAAAACAAGCCGCAGAAACGCCGCCGCGTCCCCGACCGCAATCGGCTGCATAACCGCCTCCGCGCAGGGCAAAAGCAACACCGGAAACAATCGCGCCAGCCGCGCAAACATCGTCGCAAAAGAATCGCCGCCGCCAAACACCACCGGAAAACGAATGACGGTAACGCCCACTCCCGCTTCTTCGCGCGCGATTTGTTCGCCCTTCGCGCGGCTGCGCAAGTATTCGCTCGGCGCGGCCAGCGAGGCGCCGAGCGCGCTGACTTGCAAAAAGCGCCGAACCTTGTGCGCCGCGCAGCCGGCGACGAGCATTCGCGGTATTTCGCAATGCACCCGTTCAAAGTCGCCGCGCTTGCGCTCGTGCAAAATGCCGGTGAGATTAACCGCAGCGTCCGCCCCTTCCAAAATCGGATGCACAGTCGCCGCGCGGTTGTAATCGCAGGCGACGACATCCGTCTTCGGCAACAGTATTAAATTGCGCCGCGCCGATTCGCGGTCGCGCGTCGCAACAGCAATCTCGTGCCCGCCGGCGGCGAGTTCCGCGCATAGTTGCCGCCCGATAAACCCCGCGCCGCCGAACAAAACTACGCGCACGATTCCTCCGCCTGTATTAAAGCGCGCGCGTTTTCGTTTTGCATCCGCCGCAGCAAATGACGGTATTCCCCCACGCGATGCCCCGCCGGCAAAGGCGAGAGTCCCGCCCACTGCGGCGGCCCGCACTGCAAAAACTTCGCGGCGTCATCGGCGAGTTGCGGAGTCACCGGCAGCAAATACGCCGTCAACAAGTGAAACCCCCGCAAAGCCGCCGAACAAGTTTGATGCAGTTGCGCGCGTTTTGTTTTGTCCTTGCGCATTACCCACGGCGCTTTTTCGTCCAAGTAACCGTTTATGGAATCGGCCGCGCGCATTACCGAGCGCATCGCCGAATGATACCGCCGCGATTCATAATCGCGCGCGAGCGAATCGCTAAGCGCCAAAATCGGCGCGACGACGGCCGAAAAACCCTCCCCGCTTTGCGCTTCGCCGTCCAGTTCGCCGCCGAAATCCTCCAGCAAAAAACGCGAAACGCGGCTCGCAATGTTTACGAATTTACCGACCAAATCGCCGTTGTATTTGAGAACGAAATCGCCCAGGTTCAAATCTATGTCGTCAATGCCGTCGCCGAGTTTCGCCGCGTAATAATAACGCAAAGCGTCCGCCGGCAAACCCGACTCCGCGTAACGGCGCGCGGTGATGAATGTCCCCCGCGACTTGGACATCTTCTCGCCGTTAACAGTGAGAAAGCCGTGCGCGAAAACCCGCGTCGGCAAACGCCGCCCGCTGTTCTTCAGCATCGCCGGCCAGAACAACGCGTGAAAATACAAAATGTCCTTGCCGATGAAATGGTATAGTTCCGCCGCCGAGTTTTCCCCCCAGAAATCCTCAAAGGACATCCCGCCGCGCGCGCACAACTGCATAAAACTCGCCATATATCCCACGGGCGCGTCCAGCCAGACATACAAATATTTTTCCTCTTCGCAGTCCGGAACGCGAAAGCCGAAATAGGGCGCGTCGCGCGAAATGTCCCAGTCGCGCAATTCGCCCGAAAGCCATTCGCGCAATTTGTTCGCCGCTTCTTTCTGCAGGCGCGGAATGGTTTTTTCGCCGCCGCCGGGGTCGGCTATGTTTTCAAAAACCCATTCGCGCAGGAAGTCGCCGTCGGCGGCGAGGCGCAAAAAATAATGCCGCGAGCTCCGCCGCACCGGCGCCGCCCCCGAAAAAACCGAAACCGGATTCTTCAATTCCGCCGCCGCATAAACCCCCCCGCATTTCTCGCAGGAATCGCCAAACTGCCCCGCCGCCCCGCAGCGCGGACATTCGCCGCGAACATAACGGTCGGGCAGAAACATCCCCCGCTCCGGGTCAAACAACTGTTCTATCTCCCGTTCCGCGATGCGCCCGGCCGCGCGCAGTTTGCGAAACATCTCCGCCGACAACTCCCGGTTCTCCGGCGAGTGCGTGCTGCCGTAATGGTCAAAGGCGATGCCGAAAGCCGAAAGATCGCGCAAGTGTTCGCCGCGCATGCGCGCTATCAAATCCTCCGCCGAAACGCCCTCCGCTTCCGCCCGCAGCATCACCGGCGTGCCGTGCGCGTCGTCGGCGCAAACATAATGGCATTCGTGCCCGCGCGACTTCTGAAAGCGCGCCCAAATGTCCGTTTGCACCGCCTCCAAAAGGTAGCCCAAATGTATGTCGCCGTTCGCATAAGGAAGCGCCGATGTCAAAAGAATCCGCCGCATAACAACCCCATTCTATCACCGCCCCCCCCCCGTCATTCCCGCCCTCTCTTGTCATTCCCGCGAAAGCGGGAATCCAGACAAACCCCGGGGCGATTCCGGATTCCCGCTTTCGCGGGAATGACAAGGATTGATTCGTATGATTCCCGCCCCCGCGCAAGCGCGCGGGAGTATAATAAGAGCGTTATGAGCAAAGCCCTCCCCCCCCGCAAAAAGAAAGCGTCCGGCATCCCGGCTTCCGCCGCCCTGCGCGATTTGGGCGGCGTTTTGGCGCGCGCCCGCAAAGCGCCGGTGGTCCTGACGAAAAACGGCAAGCCGGCCGCCGTGATGCTGAGCGCCGCCCGCTACCGCCGCATGCAAAAATTGCAAGAACGACTCCAAGAGGACGCCGAAGACCGCGAACTGATGGAGATGGCCCTGAAAGCCGAAAAGGAAGGAACCATCGGCGCCGAGGCAACCGAAAAATTCCTGCGCAGCTGCATTCTGCCGGATGAAGATTGAACTTTCTCCGGCGGCGCTGAAATTTGCCGGCAAATTAAAACGCGGCAACCCCCGCGACATGCACGCAATCACCCGGCGCCTGAGTCAATTGGAAGACGACCCGAAACCGCCGGGCGCAAGAAAAATGGCGGGTTACGACGGGGAATATTGGAGAATCACGGTCGGCGATTACCGCCTGATATACGCCGTCGCAGAAACCGGCGTGTATATCTGGACTATCGCCCGCCGCAACGACCTGCGCGCCTACCGCGAATTCAAACGCTCGCTCAAACAACCGCGTTAATCGTCGTAATAACCGTCCTTTTTCTGCAGCCATTTTCCAAAATCGCGTTCGTCGGCGGGGCGGCACGGCGGAAAAAGCGGCAGCGTTTTATAACGGCCCTCCCCCGGCGATTCCTTTGCCGCCAGCGC
Source organism: Gammaproteobacteria bacterium (assembly GCA_020027345.1). Taxonomy (GTDB): domain Bacteria; phylum Pseudomonadota; class Gammaproteobacteria; order Tethybacterales; family Persebacteraceae; genus JAHRAH01. The sequence goes on from JAHRAH010000153.1 coordinate 5,123, forward strand.
GACGGCCGAAAGCGTTTGCCGGTGCGCGCATTCGCAGATTTCTTGCAGCATCAGCATATCGTCGTATTCCCCGCCGCAGTGGTAGAAAATCAATTCCTCCCGCCGCGCCAGATACCCGGCGGCGAGCGAGGAAAACATGCAGCCGCTGCCGTGATAGTTTCCCGGGCGAATGTGAAAGCGCCCCGCGTCGTGGGTGTCGTCAATTCCTTCGCAATACAATTCATTGCGCATCAGCGTTTTCCCGACGGAAACTCCGGTAACGACTACATTGCGCGCTCCGTCCGCCATCAGCGCGCGCGCGCCCTTGCTTATAAATTTCGTTCCGGTAAGTTTTTTTATCTCCCCCGGATTCGGCGTCGCCAGAAAAACATGCGGGGCGATAATCCGCCGCATCTCCCGGATTGCGTCCGCGTCGGCGAAGGACTTTCGCCCCCCGGCGCCGGGCGCGACGACAGGATCCCAAACCACCAAAACATCCCCCGGCAACTCGCGCAGACATTCCGCAACCGCCTCCGCGTTCCCCGCCAACACCCCGATTTTGACCGCGGCAACAGTCCCCCCGTTTTTCTTTTCCTCTTCTGCGAGCGCCGCGAATTGCGCGCGCAAAGAAGCCGCCGGAACCGGCCAAAGCCCGCGCAACCCCTCCGAGTTTTGCGCGCTGACACCGGTGACGACAGCCAGCGGGCGGCAGCCGGCAAAAGCCAAAGCGCGGCAGTCGGCGAGCAACCCCGCCCCGCCGCCGCCGTCGCTCGCGGCAAAAACCAACACCGCCGGTTTCATATTAAAATGCGCGAATGCAGCAACCCCGCCCCGCCGCCGCCCGCGTTTTCATCTGCCAGATTTGCGGCTGGATATACGAGGAAGAAAAAGGCGCGCCCGAAGAAGGAATCGCCCCCGGCACCCGCTGGGAGGACATCCCCCTCAACTGGACCTGCCCCGAATGCGGCGCCCGCAAAGAAGATTTTGAAATGACCGAAATTTAACCCCCCCTCCATCTCTGATGGGGGGGGTTGGGGGGGGGAAAATCCCATCAGTGGAAAAACCCCATCAACAGTCACCCACTCCTATACTGCAAAACCTTAACAACCTTAAGCACCCCCTTAACCTCCCTTGCCGTCCGCACAGCAAGCGCCGCATTTTCGTGCGTGAGCAGTCCCAGCAAATACACAATGCCGCTCTCGCTCACCACTTTCACATCAAGGCAGGAAAAGCCCGGCGTCTGCAGCGAGCAAAGCACCGCTTTCACCCGCGCCGTCAGCAGCGAATCGGCGGCGCGGGCGGCGAGCGAAGAAGCCCCCTGCGCCGTCGTTTTATCGTGAACGCTGGCGACATTTTCCACGCCCTTGACGATTTTGACGGCGCGCTCCCGCATTGCCGCTTCGGGGATTTGCCCCGTCAGCAGCACCGCGCGGTTGAAACTCGTAACGCCGACATTGACCTTGTCGCCGAAGGCGTCGCTCAGCGCGATGCGCGATTTAATCTCAATCGTCTCGTCCTCAATGATGGAGCCCGCGGTGCGTTCGTCCTGCGCGACCATCCCCCCGGCAAGCCCCGCCCCGAAAATCGCAGGCCCGCACCCCGAAACAAAAACCGCCCCCCCCAGCGCAAGCAGCATAACCGTTTTACGAATCATCTCCGCATTATACAATTAACTATACCCCCCGCCGCTTGCGGGGGGGGGTCGGAGTTTTCCTTTCCCATCGGCAGATGGGGACGGCAAACTCCGGGGGGGTGGAGGGCGTCCGCAAGACCCTTGTCATTCCCGCAAGACCT
>JAHRAH010000154.1 GCA_020027345.1 Gammaproteobacteria bacterium
TCGCATACGACGAAAACTTCGGGGGGATGCTGCTCGCCGAAGAAGAAGCGGCGCGGCAGGCGAAGGCGCTGGGCGGGATGCCGGTTTTGGTAATGCGCGGGCACGGCGTGATGACCGCCGCCGCCACCGTCGCCGAAGCGTTTGATTTGATGTATTACTTTGAACGCTCGTGCAAAAACCAGTGGCTGGCAATGGCGTCCGGGCGGCAGTTGTATTCGGTCGCGGACGACACGGCCGAAAAAACCGCGCAGCAATGGAAGGAATACCCCGCGCTAATAAAAAACCACTTCGCCGAACTCCGCGCAATTCTGGACGAGGAAGAGCCGGATTACCGCTTGTAGTTTTTTTTGCGCGGAGAGTTTTAATTTGAGCGGGCGGGAACGCCCGCTCTTGTTGGCTGCGTTACACCGCCGGAGCAGTGTAACGAGAAACCCCTTAAAACCGCAAGCGCCATTCCATTTGCATTTTGCTTTCGCCGTTTATGCGGTGCGCGGCGGCGAAGGATAGGCGCGTGTTTTCCGACGGGGCAAAACCGTAGGCGGCGGCGATGACGCGGGTTTTTCCGGACGCAAATTTAACTTTGCGTTCAACGATTCGGTAACCGTCCGCCGCGCTTTTTGGCAATTGTAAAACCGCCGCGCCGGATATTTCGGTTTCGCGCGCGAAAGCGAAGCGCAAAATGTCGCCGCCGCGCAGAATGTTTTTTGCGGAAAATCCTGCGCGCCAGCCGAAAGCGCGCAATCCGTCAATCCGCCCGACAATGCCGCCGACATCCGCCCGCGTTTCTGCTTTTTCCATTGCGGCAAACACCGTCCAATCATCACTGGCGGCGAAAGATATTTTTGCCCGCATCTGTTTGCTTTTGCCGCCGCGCAAAAGCGGGGCGACGCCGCCCCATTTTCCGCCGAGCAGCGCGCCTTTTTCGTCAATGCGCGAAAACGAGGATTGAACGCCGAATCTTCCAAACTCGCGCGCAAATAAGACGCCGTTTTGACGATAACTGCCGCTGTTTCCGTTTGCCGCAAAACCGGAAAATCCGCCGCCCAAACTCAGGCGCATTTGCATCTCGCGCCCGGGGTTTGCGGCAAAAAACGGATGCAAATTTTCGCCATCACGCAATGCCGAGGATGCGGCGTTCCACAAATGTCGGATTTCCAGCGCGCCGAATTTCATTCCCGCTGCGCGCAAATTGCCGCCGCCGTCATGCGCGGTAAAAAAATTGCCGCCGCGATAAATGTTATCTTCACCCCAAACATCGCTTGCATTAATTTGCAGCGGCGGCGTTTTTTCCGCGCGCACAAGATTGGCAAGCGGATGGTCGTAATAACGATTGCCGAGATAGCGCACGGCAATGGATTCGTCTTGCAATTCTTTCGCGAGTCCGCTAAAAGCGGGCGGAATATTAAACACCGCCCGTTGCAAGGAAAAACCGTCCATTGTGCGCATACCATCCGCCGTCGCCACCGCTGCGTCAACATTAAGAACGCCGCGGCCAAGCAATTCAAGCGCCGGTGAATTATCTCTCGCACCGGCTCGCACCTCGTCCGCCGTCGCCAAAAGAATTTCGACAAGAACGCTCATCGGCGCGGCGTAATTTCGCTGTTTCAAAAGAGCGAGTGCGCCGGTCGTTTTTGCGGCTGCTTCATGCGGAGTTTCCGCGTTTGCCACAAGGCACCAATCTTCAATGCCGTAACACGACGCCCGCCGGTCGCGCAAGGCGGCGAAAAGCCGCGCGCCCTCGGCGGTGTTTACCTCGGCGACATTCGCGGCGGCGGCGACAATCCATTTTTCCCTCAATTGCGGAAACGCGCGTGGCGCGCTCGCCCAAAATCCGTTTGCGCGCGAACTTATCGTCACCGGCAGTGCCGCCCAAACATATGCGATGTCGTTGTTTGCGACATGATTGACAAACATTAATTCCGCCGCCTGTCCTGTTGCTTCGTCGCCGACCCGCCCATTGCCGCTTAGCCAACGGTAACAATTCAAAGTGGAATCAAGGCAGTCGTAGTGGGAATGCGCAATATGAACGCTGTTTGCAAACGGCAAACGCGCATTATGCAAACCGGTGGTGGCGCTGCGCAAATTGCCGCTGATATTAGCCGACTGCCCCATCGCCGTTACAATCGCAAACGCGCTGATATTAACTTCTGGCACGGTGACGCTGATGACAGAAATCGCCGCACGATGCTCGGCAACGCCGACGGAAAGCAGCACGGTTTGTTCCTCGGGGTATTCCCCGCGCGTATTTAAGGCCCCGACCACACATGCGGCATAGAAGGGCTGGAAGCCGGGCCCGGGCATGTGCATAAAACTGCACCGATTCCTGTCCATGATTTGCCTTGCCCTCGCGCCGTCATATGTGGAATAATCGGTTTCTGAGTGTCGCACAAAATACCGTATGTGGGTCCCCGTTGCCGTCACGCCAACGGCGACAACTGACACTGCTCCTCCGGCTGGCGACGGTGTCGCAACCGTGACCGCTGCTTTTATCGCGTAACCCGACGAACTTGCCGCCGCTGACGCTGTTCCAGAGTCGCGCGGCAAGGGGACGGGCGGTTGTGTCGGTTGGGGATTCACCACGGGGGGAGTCGGTGTTCCCACATCGGGGGGGGCGACAGCGGAACCTCCCCCTCCGCCCCCGCAAGCGGATAGCAAGAGGAATATGGCAAAAAACACGGCGGCAACCGCCGCCTTCGCGGAGAAAGGCGCCAAACGGCGCAGAGTCAGCAGTATAAGCATGTTCGCTCCTGTTGGGGTTTGGGTTGGCAGCCACACGCGCAAAAGCGCCGGGCTGACCCAACAAATGCGAACAACAAATGTTTTCGCTTATTCCCCCGGCACGGTAGCGAACCGGGCCGTTGACGGGTGTTTTATTCGGCGAACAACCCGACTTCGGGATGTCCGCATTTATTGGGTGGGGGCAGTATAGCATTATTCGGGGGGCGGCTGTCAAATTTTCGCCCTCGGGCGGTGATAAGGCGGAAATTTTGCGCGATGTGCTACAATGGACAACATGTCCCAATTGGCACTTATCAATCCCGTTGCCCTGCCCGTGCTGCTGAATGCGGCGGAGAATAAATTTGTGGAGTGCATGGGGAAGGGAGTACCGTGCATAATTGGCGGCAATCGCCCCGACAAGCCGATTGACGAGGGCGAAAACGCCAATGTCATCCACGCCGATGTTATTCGCTTTTTTGCTTGGGGCGGGAATGGCCGCTATCAAATGCGGGGCAGCATCATTCATTTGGAAGGTGCGTGGATACCTGATCAACTGGATTTAACTCATGCGGTTACCCCTTTTGCTTTTGGTCTTATAGGGTGCCACTTCGCCCAGCCCGTCGTAATTAGGCAAATGGAATGCCGCGCCCTTTACCTGGATTTTTCCTGTTTGGAAAAAGGGTTGCTTGGCGACGGTCTTACAACAAAAATTTCCTTGCATATGCGCGGCGGCATGTGGGGCAACTTTATCTCCAAAGGCAAAGTGACGCTGGTTGGTGCCAATATTGGCGGCGAATGGGACTGTTCTAATGGCATATTTGCCGCCGCCGACAAAAGTTTGGACAGTAAGGTCATTCATGCCGATGAGATAAAAGTTGGAGGCAGCGTTTTAATGAGCGGAGGGTTTTGCGCCAAAGGCGCCGTTCGCTTGCACGGTGCCCGTGTGGAAGGGATTTTTGATTGTTCTCGCGGTAAATTCCAGGCGGACTTGTCCGCCAGGGCCGCGGAATTTAAAAATGCTCTGGTATTGGAAAACACGAAGGGTAGCGGCACTATTAATCTTGAGTTTGCCAAGACTGGCGCGTTAGCTGACGGCCATATGTTTCGCGCGGGATTTAAATTTTTCCTGAACGGTTTTACATATCGTGAATTTGATGTTCCCGGGGATGTTAAATCCCGTATTGCTTGGTTGGACAATCGCCCGGTGGGATTCGGCTTTTCGCCGCAACCGTTTGAGCAAGCGGCGAAGGTTTTGTTTGCGATGGGGCATAACAGCGATGCACGGGAGATTTTGCTGGAGAAAGAGCGGCGGCTTACCGAACAGGGAAAAATGTCCGGATGGCACAAATTTGGGCGGCGGCTCTGGGACACTTTCGCCGGTTACGGTTACCGTTTGCGGAAGACGCTGGCGTGGTCGGCGGGGATTGTTTTGGCGGGGGCGGCGTTTTTTCAATTCGCCGACAATTCCTGCCGCATTGTTCCGCATCAGCCGGTGGTTTTGGCCCATGAGGAATACAAAGCGGCGCAAACGGGCGGGAAGTGTTCCGCAGACCGCCGGGCGACTGCGGTTGTGGAACGCCTGTTTCCTGAATACCCGCGATTCAATTCGCTGGTTTATTCCGCGGATGTTTTTATTCCGTTTTTCGCGATGCATCAGGAACCGTATTGGTATCCTCAGCCCGATGACGCAGATGCCGACATTATTTTAGTGCTGTTGCCATTTTGGTATTGGCTGGAAATTATCGCGGGCTGGCTGTTGACATCACTGTTGGTGCTTACAGTCACGGGGTTGTTGCGTCCGCGGCAATCGTCCGGGGGCGGGGATTGACGGTAATGCGACATACGGTTAAAATTTGCTGGATTCCCGCTTTTTATAGGAGCGCGGGAATGATGGTTTTTTCTTAGTTTGAGCGGACGAGGGCGGGGGCTTTTTTGGGGTTATGGTAGAATTGCGGGATGGAAAAATTGCGGTTGTTTGCCGGGCGGGTTTCGGCGCTGCCTTTGCCGGCGGCGGGGGCGGGGTTGCGCGGACGGTTTGCGGAATGGGCGAGGACGGCGGCGAACGGGGCCGGGCAAAAGCCGGCGCGCGAAGTTTGCGGCGAATTGATTTCGCTGATTGATGAAATTTTGGCTGCGGAAGCGCGCCGCCTTTCGCGCGCGGAACGCGAAGCGCTTTCGGATTTGCGCGCGGATTTGTGGGACGCGCAAATTGAAGAAGACGCCAAAAGCGGCGCGCTGGACCATCTGATTGAACAAGCGCGCGCGCGGCGGCAAGCCGACGGCAAGCCGGCGGCGTGAACCACCGCAGGGACGCGAATTTTTGGGAATGCCACAAAGCGCTGCCGGGAAAAATAAAACCGCTTGCCGACCGTTGCTTTGCATTTCTTGAAGAAAACCCGCGCCATCCTTCATTGCGGCTGAAGCGCGCCGGAAAATTATGGTCTATGCGGATTGGCAGGTCATATCGCGCCCTCGGCGATCCCGAAACGAAAAATGACATTTTCTGGTTTTGGATTGGTTCGCACGACGAATACAAAAAAATCGTTCGCAGGCGCGGTTAATTTGAGCGGGCGGGGGCGGGCGCTTTTTTTGGGGCGTTACACCTCTGGAGAGGTGTAACGAGGCCTGGGGTTTTTGTGGCGAGGGTTGTGGTTTTTTAATTTGCTGGATTCCCGCTTTTTAACAGGGGTGCGGGAATGACACGGTTGGCTTGCTGGATTCCCGCCTTTTGATGGGGGTGCGGGAATGACACGGGAGGCGGAGTGCGGGGATGACGCGGTTGGGACGCGGTTGGGTTGCGGGGGTTATTGTTTTTTTAGGCCTTGGGGGGTTATTTCGTGGCCGGGTTCTTCTTGTTCGGTGTCGGTGATTTCGGGGGGGAAGCCGGGGGCTTGGATTTTTTGGTTTATTTGTTCTTCCAGCAGGCGGACGATGTTGGGCGACCATTCGCGGTCGCCGTATTTTTTTTTGCCTTCGTCAAATATTTTTTGCAGCAGCGGAAGAAAGCGCAAATCGGCCCCGGCGCGGCGGGCGACGGCGGCGAAAAGCGACAAGTCCTTGGCGACCAGATCCATCGTGAAGTTGATGTCGCGGCTGCCGTTGAGGATGACCTGTCCCTCGGTTTCGTGGACGAAGGAATTGCCGGAGGAAATGCGAATCGCTTCAAAGCATGTGTTGAGGCACATCCCCGCGGCTTTGGCGGTGGCGAGGGCTTCGCAGACCGACCAGAGGTTGACGCTGGCGAGGTAGTTTGTCATCACTTTGAGCGCGGAGGCCGAGCCGAGTTCGCCGGTGTGGAGTATGCGGCGCCCCATCATTTTCAGCGCGGGGAGCATTCGCTCAAACACTTCGCGTTCGCCGGCGGCGAAGATGGAGATGTTGCCGGTGGCGGCGCGGTGGCAGCCGCCGGAGACGGGGCAGTCCATCGCCTCGCCGCCGTTGGCGCGGACTTTTGCGCCGAGGCGGCGCGCTTCTTCGGCGTCGGTGGAGGACATTTCCGCCCAGATTTTTCCCGCGCCGATTCCGGCGAGGACTCCGTTTTCGCCTTCCAGCGCATCCGCCGAGGCCGCGGGCGAGGGTAGGCAGGTGATGGTGATTTCGCAGGAGCGGGCGGTTTGGGCGGGGGTTTCGCCCCACTTCGCGCCCTGTGCGAGCAGGGGTTCGGCGGCTGCGCGGCGGAGGTCCAGGACTGTGAGGGCGGCGCCGTTGCGGAGTAAACTTCCGGCGAGTTTGGCGCCGACATTGCCGAGGCCGATGAATCCTATGTTGAGGGTCATTTTGGGGTTTGTCCTTTCTGCGGGCGGGATTCTACTCTTTTTTGTTGGGGTGCTGAGATGAGGTTTCCCCCCCCCCCAACCCCCCCCATCAGAGATGGGGGGGGGGTTAATAGTCCCCCCAATTAATTAGAGTGGGGGATTTTTTTTTGTGGAATTTTGTGGTTGGGGGGGGAAATGGGGTAGAATCCGCCCGTTTCTGTTTTTCCCAATAAGGAGGGGACAATGAAAAAGACCATCGGTTTTATGGTTCTGGCGGGGGCGCTTTCGCTCGCCCCGGCGGCGCAAGCCGGGACGCTGGAAGATGTGCAAAAGCGCGGGCAGTTAATCTGCGGCGTCGCCGTGGGGCTGCCCGGCTTTGCGGCGCCGGACGACAGCGGGAAGATGCGCGGGATTGACGCGGATGTCTGCTACGCGCTCGCCGCCGCCGTCATCGGCGACCGCGACAAAGTGAAGTTTGTCCCGCTGACGGCGAAGGAACGCTTTGACGCGCTGAACGGAGGGGAAGTGGATGTGCTGAGCCGCAACACGACGCACACGCTGACGCGCGACGCCTCGCTGGGGTTGAACTTCACCTACTACAACTTCATTGACGGGCAGGGCTTTCTGGCGAAGAAGGACCTGGGCGTGCGCAGCGCGAAGGAACTGGACGGGGCGCGGGTTTGCGTGCAGTCGGGGACGACCACGGAAATCAACCTCGCCGATTTCTTTCGCTCCAACGGGATGCAGTACGAGCAAATCGCCTACGACACCTCGCCGCAAACGCGGGAGGGCTTTGAAGGCGGCGCCTGCGATGTGCTGACTTCGGACAAGTCGCAACTGGCGGCGATCCGCAGCGAACTGGCGAATCCGGCGAGCGCGGTGGTTTTGCCGGAGACGATCTCCAAAGAGCCGCTGGGGCCGGTCGTGCGGCAGGGCGACGATGTTTGGTTCAACACCGTGAAGTGGACGCTCTGGGCAATCATCAACGCAGAGGAGCTCGGCGTTTCGTCCAAGAATGTTGACGAAATGCGCAACAGCAACGACCCCTCGGTCAAGCGGCTGGTCGGCGCGGAAGGCGATATGTGCAAACTGATCAGCGACAAGCTGGATACGGTTTGCTTCGCGCAGGCGATCAAGCAGGTCGGCAACTACGGCGAAATCTACGAGGCCAATGTGGGCGAAAACACCCCGCTGGGGTTGATTCGCGCGGGTTCGCCGAATGACTTGTGGTCGCGCGGCGGCATTCTCTACGCTCCGCCGATACGGTAAGGGCTTTCGCAAACGGCAAAAAACGCCAAAAGCGCGCGGGCGCCGCTTTCGCAAGGAAGCCGCCCGCCGCGTTTTTTTAATGATATGATTGGCGCGAGGATTGCCCCCCGATGACCGCCGCCGCCCTGCCGCCCGACGATTCCGCGCCCGCGACGCGGGGGGACTTGCGCGATTTGGAAAACGCCCTCAAGGGCGACATGCGCAATTTGGAAACCGCGCTCAAAGGCGATGTGCGCAATTTGGAAACTGCCCTCAAGGGCGACATGCGCGAACTGCGCGCGGAATTGCGCTTGGAAATGAAGGAGATGGAGGGGCGCTTGGAATCCCGCATGGCGACGCACGACGACCTGAATATTTTGCGCGCAGAGATGAAATCCACCGGGGAAAATTCTGACAAACGGGTTGCCGCGGTGATTACAAACATCCGCTGGATCGCCGGGATTTTCGCCGCGATATTCGTCGCGGTCATCGTCCGGATGTCGTGAGAATGGATTGCGCGGCTTCCCCCGCAGCCCGGGACGAACAAGCCGGCTGATATTTTTTGCCGGCGAATGGACGACTCGCAGCAGCAGCAGCCCGCGGCTTTGCAGCCGCCGAAGATACCGTGGCGGCGCGACCCGGCGGTGCGCGCGCTCTTTTTTCAGGGCGCGCTGATTGCCGCGCTCTTGTGGGCGATTGTCACCGTCGCCGGCAACACCGCGCGCAATATGGAAGAGCGCGGGATAAAAATCGGACTGCATTTTTTTGACGATGTCGCGCCGTTTTCCATCCCGCTGGATTTCTTTCCGTTCTGGTCGTTCACGCTGGGCGAATCCCTGTATTGGGAGGTTTTCGTCATCGGCGTGCAGAACACGATTATCATCAGCGTTTTTGGAATCATCGGCGCGACGGCGCTGGGGTTTTTCGTCGGCGTTTTGCGCCTTTCGCCGAATTGGCTGGTCGCCAAATTCGCCGCCGCCTACATAGAGGCCTTTCGCAACACCCCGCTTTTGCTGCAGTTGCTTTTTTGGAACTTCGCCGTGTTTTTGCCGCTCGCGCCGCCGCCGCGCCAGAGTTGGACTTTGGGCGAAAGTTTTATTCTCAACAAAGCGGGATTGTATTTGCCGAATCCGGTGCTGACCGGAATCGGCACGGTTATTTTTACGGTTTCGGCCGTCGCCGCAATAGCCGCAATAATTGCAATGCGCAAGTGGGCGAAAAAACGGCAGGAAGAAACCGGCAAACCGTTCCCGCTTTTTTTCGCGTCGCTTGCGGTTTTAATTGCCGCGGCTGTTTTGGCTTTGCTTTTTGCCGGCGAGCAGGTTTCGTTTGAATACGCCGAACTGAAAGGGCTGAACTACCGCGGCGGCGCGCGTTTGCCGCTGATTGCTTTTGCATTGTGGTTTGGGTTGACGGCATACACCGCCGCCTTCATCGCCGAAAATGTGCGCGGCGGAATCGTCGCCGTCGCCAAGGGGCAGAGCGAAGCGGCGCGTTCTTTGGGTTTGCACCACGGCGCGACGCTCAAACTCGTCGTCATCCCGCAGGCGATGCGGGTGATTATCCCCCCGACCATCAGCCAGTTTTTAAATCTTACAAAAAACTCTTCGCTCGCAGTCGCCATCGGTTATCCGGAAGTCGTAAATGTGTGGGCGGGCATTTCCTTAAATCAAACCGGGCAGTCGCTGGTGATTATGGCGATGACGATAGGCGTGTATTGGGTTCTTTCGCTGCTCACATCCGCCGCGCTTAATTATTACAACACGCGCGTGCAATTGCGGGGACGGTAACGATGGCGGGCGCTGTTTTCACACCCATTGCCGCGCGCCCGGCGCCGGCGGCGACGGTCGGGGCGCTCGGCTGGGTGCGCGCGAATTTGCTTTCTTCGCCGATAAACGCGCTGCTCACTTTGGCGGCGTTGTATTTTGCGTGGAAGGTGATTCCGCCGTCGCTGGACTGGTTGTTTTTTAATGCGACGATTTCCGGCGGCACCGTCGCGGAGTGCAAAACCGCCGGCGAGGACGGGCTGATTGTGGACGCCCCCGGCGCCTGCTGGACTTTTGTGAAAGTGCGCTTTTTGCAGTTGATGTTCGGACTGTATTACAGCGGCAACCTGGACCAGGTCTGGCGCCCGGTTTTGATGTTCGCGCTTTTTGTCGGATTGATGATTCCGCTTTTTGTGCGCTCGTTCCGCAAAAAACTTTTGCTGGGCGCTTTTATTGTTTTCGGTTTTCCGTTTGTCGCCTACGCGCTCGTTCACGGCGAATGGCTGGGCTTGCCCGTCGCCGACACCGACCAGTGGGGCGGCTTTATGCTCACTTTCTTTCTCGCTTCGGTCGGCATCGTCGGCGCGCTGCCGCTGGGCATTTTGTTCGCGCTCGGGCGGCGCTCGCAAATGCCGGTGATACGCGCGTTCTGCATTTTTTACATTGAGATGTGGCGCGCGGCGCCGCTTATCACCGTGCTGTATATGGCTTCCAATTTATTGCCGCTCTTTTTTCCTTCGGAAGTGGATTTTGACAAAGTCGCGCGGGCGATGATAGGCATCACGCTTTTTCAATCGGCGTACACCGCGGAAGCGATTCGCGGCGGCTTGCAGGCGCTGGACCGCGGGCAGTTTGAGGCGGCGGACGCGCTCGGCTTCGGCTTTTGGAAAAAAAGCGGGCTGGTCGTTCTGCCGCAGGCGCTTAAGATTTCCATTCCCGGCATTGTCAATTCCTTTATTGAATTGTTTAAGGACACGACGCTGGTTTTGATTATCGGCCTTTTTGACTTGCTCAATATGGCGGAGACGGCCTCGCGCTCGCCGGAGTGGAAGGGCTACGATTTGGAGGCCTATGTTTTTACCGCGTCGGTGTTTTTTGTTTTCTGCTTCGGCATGTCAAAATACAGCCAGGCGCTTGAGCGCAAACTGCACACGGGGCACGCGCGCTGATTTTTCACAGGGGAGAAAAAACAATGGAAAACGGAAACACCGAAAACACCGAAAAGCCCGCGCAAAACGGGGGCGCCCCGCCGCAAAACGGCAACGGCGAAATGTGCATGTCGCTGAACGCCGTCAACAAATGGTACGGCGAATTTCATGTGCTGCGCGACATCAATCTGGAGGTTTGCACCGGCGAAAAACTCGTCGTCTGCGGCCCCTCCGGCAGCGGAAAGTCCACGCTCATCCGCTGCATCAACCGGCTGGAAGAGCATCAGGAGGGGCGCATTTCCGTCAACGGCATTGAGCTCAACGACGACCTCAAGCACATTGACGAAGTGCGGCGCGAAGTCGGGATGGTGTTTCAGCACTTCAATCTCTTCCCGCATCTCACCGTTTTGCAAAACCTGACTCTCGCGCCGATTTGGGTGCGCAAAACGCCGAAGAACGAAGCGGAGGAAATGGCGATGCATTTTCTGAAGCGGGTGAAAATCCCCGAACAGGCGGCGAAGTATCCGGGGCAACTCTCCGGCGGGCAGCAGCAGCGCGTCGCCATCGCGCGCTCGCTTTGCATGAAGCCGAAGGTGATGCTTTTTGACGAGCCCACTTCGGCGCTGGACCCGGAAATGATAAAGGAAGTGCTGGATGTGATGGTGGAACTCGCCCGCGAGGGAATGACGATGCTTTGCGTAACGCACGAAATGGGATTCGCGCGCACGGTCGCCGACCGCGTCATCTTTATGGACGAGGGCCAAATCGTGGAAGAAAACAACCCGGAAGATTTCTTCAACAACCCGCAAAACGACCGCACCAAATTATTCCTGAGCCAAATACTTTCGCATTGACTGGCGGAACGATGCGGCTGGACCAGTTTTTTACGCACAAAACCGCCGCCGCTCGCTGCTGGCGGACTTTGCGGCGGGTGCTGGCGAAATTGAACGGCGGCGGAGAAGATTTGTTTTTTGTGGAACCGGCGGCGGGCGACGGGGTTTTTTATGATTTGCTGCCGGCGGAACGGCGGCTGGGAATTGACATCGCGCCGAGGCGGAATGAATTTGTCCGCGCCGATTTTCTTAAGCGTCCCCTTGTTTTGCCGCATACGCCGCGGCGGACGGTTGTTGTCGGCAATCCGCCTTTTGGAGTGCGCGGAAAAACCGCGGTGGAATTTTTTCGCCGGGCGGCGGGAATGGCGGAAACCGTCGCCTTTATCGTTCCGGTTATATTCCGCAAATATTTCATACACAAACAACTGCCAAAACGGTGGCGCTGGATTTTTTCCGAGGGGTTGCCGCGCGACTCTTTTTGGACACCGGATGGAAAAAATGCGGTGGTCAACACTGAATTTCAGGTATGGACGACTCTGCCAAACAAGTTTTCCGATATGCGCTTGTTTGTACCGCCGCCGATTCGCCACGACGACTTTCAAATATGGCAGTACAACAACACGCGTGAAGCATTGAAGGCATTCAAGGAGGGCTTTGATTTTGCTGTTCCCTGCCAGGGCTGGCAGGACTACACTCGCCGCGAAACGCGCGCGCGCGACTGCGAAAAACATAAGCAGTGGATGCTTTTCGCCCCCGCAAATCCTCTTGTTCACAAGCGACTGCATCGCGGGATTGACTATGCGCAATTGGCAATGCGCAACACCACCAGTGTTCCGGGATTTCGCAAGGGGGACATTGTGCAGGAGTACATTCGCCGCTATGGGTAATTTGTATATGTTGTTTGAAGACCTGCGGGCAAACAAGGGGTTTTACCTCGGCAGCACTAAGGGCCGGGATTTTGAGGACCGCCTGGGCGAAAAACTGCACGAATTGGGTTATTCGCGCATTGTGCGCAGGGCTGACATGCTGAAAGTGGAGGTGCTGGACAAATTTTCCGAGCGCGGGATTATCAATCCGTTTTCTCAGTTCCGCCGGCACTTTATTTTGCAGCCGTATGGCTCGCAAAATTATCCGGATTTTCTCGTGCTGGACGACGACAGGGTTGTTTGCATGGAAGTTAAATTCAGCCAACGCGGGCAAAAAAGCCCGGTTTGGAACAGCGGGTTGCCGCGCGCCAACGGCGTGTACATTTTCGGCGCGGCGGGTGCCAAGGCGGATGTAACTTTCTTTCTTGGGAGCGATGTTGTCAGCGTCGACGACGCCAAAAAACTGCACGAATTTTTTGACAAACTTAGGGCGCTCCAGCGCGAATTTAATCAGAAAGAAATGGGCAGTCAGCCCTACGGTTTTTCCGCTTATGTGCGGAAGGCGTTTGAGCAAAAAGTTGCATTTAACAAAGACGCGTCGCTCGACTTTTTTAAGAATCAAAACCGGAAAACGCTTGAAGACGCTGTAATAACGCATTTGCTTCAGCCGTTTAATGGTGATAACGCAAATTGACTACATACTGCCGCCTGCGCGGCGAAATGGACTTCGCCCAATTGGCGATGCAAAGCGCAACAACCGTCCCCGGCTTTCGCAAAGGCGACATAGTGCGGGAATATTCCCGCCTTTACGGTTAACCGCCGCCGTTGCCGGACACAAATCAAATCAATTAAACTGCTCCTCCAATTCGGCGAACTCTGGCGGGGGCGGGGATTCCACGATAACATCGCCGCCGCCGGGGAGTGAAAATGCGAGCCGTTCGGCGTGCAGAAACATTCGCCGCAGGGCGGGGGCGGCGCGGGCGAGGGCGCGGTTTTGCGCGAAGTCGCCGTATTTGCGGTCGCCGACAATCGGCAAGCCGGCGGCGGCGAAATGCGCGCGCAGTTGATGCGTGCGCCCGGTGAGGATTTGCGCGCGCACAAAAGCGGCGCCGCGTTTTTGCGAAAGCAGCCGCGAAACGGTTACCGCCTCCGCGCCGGCGGCGTCCACAGCCGCCATTCGCGCGCCGTCTTTTTGCCGCACCCGGCGCAGCGGCAGGGCGATGCGGCGGTGCTTTTTTTGCCATTCGCCGAAGAGCGCGGCGCGGTAGGTTTTTTCCACTTTGCGCTCGCGCCAGAGTTTTTGCGCGGCGCGCAACGCCGAGGGTTTTGTCGCCAAAAGCAGCGCGCCCGAAGTTTCGCGGTCCAAGCGATGGACGAGTTCCAAAAAACGGTCGCCGCGCTTTTGCCGCAGCCGTTCAATGACGCCGAAGGCGATGCCGCTGCCGCCGTGAACGGCAAGCCCGGCGGGTTTTTCCACGGCAAGAAAACCGTTTTCCTCAAACAACACCGGCAACGGCGCAAACTCGGAATCGGCGCGCGCGGCTTTTTCGGCGCGAACGGTGTTGCGGGCGGCGCGCTCTTTTTGCAGCCCGCACAACACCGGCGGCAGCCGCAAACGGTCGCCGCTCGCCACTCGCGAATCGGGTTTTGCCCGCCGTCCGTTAATGCGAACCTGCCCGCTGCGAATCAACCGGTAAAGCAAATCCCGCGGCGTCTTTTTGCACTCCCGCAAAAGAAAGTTATCCAGCCGCTGCCCTTCCCGCTCTTCCGCAACCGTCAACACTTCCGCCCCCGCTAAACTCCCGCCCATTTCCGCCAATTTTACAACCGCCGCGCGGACAACACTTCTTTACCCCCCGCCGCGCAGCGGGGGGGGGATCGGAGTTTGCCGTCCACATCGCCAGATAGGGACGGCAAACTCCGGGGGGGTGGAGGGAGTGGAGGGGTGGAATGCGTCCGCAACCGTCAGCGACACCCCGTCATTCCGGCGAAAGCCAGAATCCATACGGTCTTACTTTTTCTCCGATTTTCGGGTGCGGGAAAGATTCCGCGTTTTTCGCGGAATTGTATGGATTCCGGCTTTCGCCAGAATGACGGTTGCGAGGACGCCCTCCACCCCCCCGGAGAATACCCCGCCGACTTCGTCGTCGGGGTATTCTCCGACCCCCCGCAAGCGGCGGGGGGTATAGTTAATTTTTCAGCGGCTGACGCGGGCGTCAGTATTCTATTTTGCCGGAGGGGGAATAATCCGGGTTTTTTGCGCGGCGGCGAATGTATTCCAGCACTTCCGGGGAGTTTTCCTGTTCGGCGGAGGGCAAAAAAAGCGCGCGGCGACGGTCGTCCCCCGCGCTCGCCCGCTTCGGCGGGGCGCACAAATAATACAGCGCGAGCGAGCGCCGCTCTTCGCCTTCGGGGGATTGCACCGCGCCCGTCATTCCGTGCCAACTTTCGCAGGTGGTGTCAAAAACCACCGCGCGGTTGAAGAGCGGCGCGATTTCCGCTTGCATTGCGCCCGCCGCGCCGGGCGTTTTGCCGCGCCCCCAAAGCCCGAGCGCGCCGCCCCATTCTGCGCGCCAATGGGGATTGAGATACACCAGCAAATTGAGTTTGCGCCGCAGCCCCGTTTTGGGATGAATGTCGTAATCCAAATGCGTGTTGAGTTTGCCGCCCTTTTTGTGCGAGTGCCAGCCGCCGCCGTGCAGCCCCGCGTCGGGAAAAAGCGTTTTGCCGCGCCCGAACAAAGCCGAAAAAGCGGCGACAAACGGCGCGCCGTTGAGTTCAAAAAAAACGCGGTAGGTCGCGGGCGGGAAGCGGTCCCAGGCATTCAGCGTTTTTTTGACCTGCACCGGGCTGGCGTAAGAGCGCCACGCCGGAGAATCGTAAGCGGGGAATTCTTCCGCCAGCGCCTTCGCCGTTGCGGGCGCGAAAAAGCCGTCAATGACGCAGTGCGGGAAAGGTTTCGCCTGCGCAAAGCCGCGCGCTGCGGCGCAAATGTTTTCGGCGTTAACCAGCGCGCCGAGCGAGGCCCCGGCGGGAAGGGCGCGCGCGGGCGCCGGAGTTTTGCGGGCAACCCGCGTATTGTCGGACATGGATTTTCCCCCGTCGGAACGCGCGGCGAATGTACCGGCGGCCGCGCCTTCCCCGCCGCAGGGGAAGCCGGGCCGGGTACACAAGCACAATGATGTTTGTTCCGCGTATTTCCCTGAACGGCGCGAGGCCGCTCGGCCCCCGCTGGCTGCAGACCGACGGGGGTTGTCGGGTTTTTTATTCGGCGAGCAACCCGACGAGCGGGCATTACGCCTGTGTACCGTCGGGAATTATAACACGGCGGCGTGATAAAATGCGGCGATGGATAAAGTTTTTGTTTACTGGGACAACTCCAATATTTTCATCGGCGCGCAGGAACTGGCGGAAGAGCGCGAAAGCAACGCCGACGCGGGCTACCGCGTACGCGTTAATTTCAGGAATATGTTCAATCTCGCCCGCGCCGGCAGGGATGTGGCGAAGGCGCTCGCCGTCGGCTCCATTCCGCCGCCGCTGCGCAATGTCTGGGACCATCTCCGGCGGCAGGGCGTGGAAGTGCAGCTCTACGACCGCGGCGAAGCCGAGAAAAAAGAGCAGGAAGTCCCCGACCGCCTGCTGCAATTGGAAATGCTGCGCGACGCGCTGGACCACAACGGCGACCCCGGAATCGCCGTGCTGCTGACCGGCGACGGCGGCGGATATTACAAGGGCCCCGGCGTCGGCTTTCACAAAGAATTGGAGCGAATGCACAAGCGCAAATGGCGCATAGAAGTGCTTTCGTGGCGGCATTCCTGCAACCAGCGCATGCGCAAGTGGACGGAAGAAAACGGCGTTTTTATCGCGCTGGACGATTTTTACGAATCGGTAACTTCGGTCAAGGAATCGGAGCCGGGCTATCCGCCGGTGCGCGCGCGCGAATCGGCGCCCCTGGATTTGTCCCGCCGGGCAAAGGCGTAACCGTCCCTTTTTTCGCCCGCAAAAAAAGTTTGGCGAAAGGGAGTGGAAGGGGTATAATTGGCGCGATGAAAACTTTTCGGCTTGCCGGGGGTTTTTCCCGCGGGGTGTTATCCGCGGCGGTTTTGGTCGCCCGCCGGTTTGAGTGGCGGCTTTTTTGATTTTGCGCGAGCAGCCAGACGAAACGGTGACGGCACTACACGGCGGACATTGGAAAACGGCGAAGCGCCCCGCAGCGGAGTTTGCGGCGGCGGCGGCGCCTTTCGGCGGCGCGCGCGCGCAACGGAAAGACGGAAATGGCTCACATATACATAAACACACGGCAAGCCGAAGAAAAGCGCGTCGTCGCCGTTGAGGACGGCACGCTCACCGGCTTTGAACAGGAAATCGCCGGGCGCGAAAACCGCAAAGGCGACATTTACAAAGCCGTCGTCGTCCGCATAGAAAGCGGGCTGGACGCCGCCTTTCTGGATTTCGGCGACGAGAAAAACGGCTTCCTGCCGCTTAAAGATGTCGCCCCGAATCTCCCCGGCGCCACCGGCGAGGAGGGCGCGCTCGCCGAGGGCGACAGCATCCTCGTCCAAATCAAGAAGGACTATTCCGGCGGCAAGGGCGCGGGGCTCACGACCTTCATCTCCCTCGCCGGCTGCTATCTCGTGCTCACTCCCGTGCGCGGCGGCAAGACGCATGTCTCCCGCCGCGGCGATTCGCAAACCCGCGACAAAATGCGCCGCATCGTCGCCGCCCTGCCGGTGCCGAAGAACATGAGCGTCATCGTCCGCACCGCCGGGCTGCGGCAGGAAGCCGCCGCGCTGGAATGGGATTTGGAATCCTACCTCCTCAAACTCTGGCGGATGATAGAGGAAGCCGCCCGCAGCGAAACCGGCCCCGCCCTCATCTACCGCGAGAACAACATACTCATGCGCGCCGCCCGCGACCACTTCAACCCCGCCGAGGATGTCATCACCTGCGACGACGCCGAGAGCTACGAAGAACTGCGCGATTTTATGTCGCTCGTCTTCCCCGAAAGTTTGGAGCGCCTGCGCTTTCACGAAGACGAAAAGCCGATGATCTCCGACGCGCTGGAAGCCAAGATTGACGAAATCTTTGAGCGCGAAATCCAAACGCCCTCCGGCGCCCGCATCGTTTTTGACAGCACCGAGGCGATGGTCACGGTGGATGTCAATTCCGCCCGGCTCAAAAGCGCCGGAAACATTGAGGAAACCGCGCTCAGCGCCAATCTGGAAGCGGCGGAAGCCGTCGCCCGCCATCTGCGCCTGCGCGATTTGGCGGGGCTCATCGTCGTGGACTTCATTGACATGGAAGACGAAAACAACCGCAAGCAGGTGGAACAAAAACTGCGCGAGTGTTTCAAAAAGGACAAAGCCCAACTGCGCCACACCGCCATTTCGCAGTTCGGCATCGTGGAGATTTCGCGGCAGCGGCTGGCGCGCTCGGTGGAGGAAGGGCATAACTTGTCCTGCGTCCGCTGCGCCGGGACCGGGCGCGTGCGCCGCGCCGAATCGCTGGCGGCGATACTCCTGCGGCGCGCGCGGGTGACGGCGGTGCAGCCGGCGGTCGCCTCCCTGCTCCTGCAGGCGCCGCCCGAAGTCGCCGTCCACTTGCTTAACGAAAAGCGCGTCGCCCTGCGCCGGCTGGAAGACAGCGCCGACTGCGAAATCCTAGTCGTCCCCGACGAGCGCCTGCACCCGCACGAATGGCGGCTGCGCGTGTTGCGCGAGAAGGGACTGGAAACCAGCGGCGAACTGATGCGCAACGCAAAGCGTTCGGAAATGCCGCTCGCCGTTACCGACCGCACCGCGCCGCGCAAGACCGCGCCGGTGCCGGTTATTAAACGGGTGATGCCGGAAACGCGCGCGCCCGCCGCGTCGCAACCGCCGCCGCAACCGTCTCCTCCGCCGCAATCGCAATCGCAATCGCAACCGTCGGCGAAAGAGGACGAGGGGGAGTTTTCGCTTTCCGGGTTTTTCAAACGGGTGGCGGCGTTCTTTTCCGCGCCCGATTCGCCTTCGGATTCGGATTCGCAATCGGCGGCGCAACCGTCCTCGGCGTCGTCCTCGTCGTCCCCCCATTCGCGGCGGCGGCGCGGCGGCGGCGGCGGGCGTTCCCGTTCGTCGTCCCCGGAAGGACGCGGCGCCCGCGCTAACGGTGGCGGCGGGCAACGGCGCGGCAACCGTGACCGTGACCGGGGTGACTACCGCGATAACCGTGAAAGC
The DNA here is from genome assembly GCA_020027345.1 of Gammaproteobacteria bacterium. Taxonomy (GTDB): domain Bacteria; phylum Pseudomonadota; class Gammaproteobacteria; order Tethybacterales; family Persebacteraceae; genus JAHRAH01. Next base: position 18,550 of record JAHRAH010000154.1, read on the forward strand.
CGCGATAACCGTGAAAACCGCGAAAGCCGCGACCACCGCGAAAGCCGCGGCAACGGCGGACGGCGGCGGCGTCCGGAATCCGGCGGCGGCAACCGTCCCCAAGCAGACCGTCCCCGCCGTCCGTTCAACAAACCGAAACCCGACAGCGACCGTCCCCAAGCGGAAGCAAAGGAAACGGCTGCGGCAACGACGGCAACGACAACAAAACCCGAACCCGTCGCCGTCGCCGAAACCCCGAAAGAGTCCCCCCCCCCGACGGTCGCCGCCCCGCCCTCCCCGCCGAAACCGTCCGCAAAAAAACCCGGCGGCGGTATGAAAATGGTGGAAACCGAAAATTCGCCCGCGTCCCCGCCGCCGCCGCCGAAGCCGCGCGAGGTCGTTTTGGAGAATTCGCCGCCGCCCCCGAAGCCGCCCGCGCAAACGCAAAACGAGCAAATGCGGCAGGTGGAAACCGGGCGGGAAGCGCGCGAACAGTGATACAATGAGCACCCCGGGGGTATAGCTCAGATGGCAGAGCGCTTGCATGGCATGCAAGAGGTCAGCGGTTCGACCCCGCTTATCTCCAAAGCCGTCCCCATCGTCTAGAGGCCCAGGACATCGCCCTTTCACGGCGGCAACAGGGGTTCAAATCCCCTTGGGGACGCCTAACTTGTCATTCCCGCGAAAGCGGGAATCCATACAATCTTGCCTGCTTCGTTATTGTTGCGGGGTTTGCCTTTTTCCCGGCAAAAGTATGGATTCCCGCTTTCGCGGGAATGACAAGGGTGCGCTGCAACGGCAAAACCCGGCGTTTGATAAAATCACAAAAACACGCCCGGATGGTGAAATTGGAAGACACGAAGGACTTAAAATCCTTTGCCCGAAAGGGCGTGCCGGTTCAACCCCGGCTCCGGGCACGCCCGCGCCCCCAAAAACAAATTAACCCCCCCCCCATCTCCGATGGGGGGTGGTGGGAGGGGGAAACCCCAAAAAACAAATTAACCCCCCCCCCATCTTTGATGTGGGGGGCTGGGGGGGGGAAACCCCAAAGCAAAAAAAGCAATGCCGGTTAACCTCCCCCCCCCGGTAAACTCTCCCCCGTCGGCGGCGTCCTCCTCGGCAGCGCCCGCGCCGGTTTGCGCTCGCGCAAACGCGAAGACCTGACGCTCATCACGCTAACACCGGGCGCGACCGTCGCCGGAATCTTCACCCAAAACCGCTTCCCCGCCCCGCCCGTCGTTCTCTGCCGCCAAAGATTGCGCGCCGGAACCCAAGTGCGCGCCCTCGCAATAAACGCCGGAATAGCAAACGCCGGCACCCTCGCCGCAGGAATGGCGGACGCCCGCCAATGCTGCAAACTGACGGCAAAAATCCTCGGCTGCCGCGCGCGCGAAGTTTTGCCTTTTTCCACCGGCGTCATTATGGAACGCCTGCCGATGGAGCGTTATGCAAGCGGGCTCAAACTCTGCGCGCAAAACCTGCAGCCGCAAGGATGGCTCGCCGCCGCCCGCGCGATGATGACGACCGACACCGTCGCCAAAGCCGCGAGCAAAACCGTCGCCGCCGGCAAAAGCAATTTCGCCGTCACCGGAATCGCAAAAGGTTCGGGAATGATTCACCCCAATATGGCGACTATGCTCGCCTTCGCCGCCACAGACGCCGCAATCCCCGCGCCCCTTTTGCAAAAGTGGCAGCGCGAAATAGCCGCCGAAACATTTAATGCGATAAGCGTGGACGGCGACACTTCCACAAACGATTCCTTTCTTTTAATCGCAACCGGCGCGGCGGGAACACCCTCCCGGCAAACGCAAACAAAACTGCGCAATGCAATAAGCGAAGTGTGCGCGCATCTTGCAAACGCAATCGTCCGCGACGGCGAAGGCGCAAAAAAAATACTGACAATAACCGTCGCGCGCGGAAGAACCCCCGAACTCTGCCGCAAAGTCGCCGAGAGCGTCGCCCGCTCGCCGCTGGTAAAAACCGCCCTTGCCGCCGGAGACGCCAATGTCGGGCGGCTGCTTATGGCAATAGGCAACGCCGGCGGCGGTTTTAATCCGAATAAAATAACCGTAACACTCGGCGCCGTCCCCGTCGTGCGCGGCGGCGGTTTGGATTCCCGTTACGCGGAAAAAGCGGCGGCAAAAGAAATGCAAAAAAAAGAAATCCGTTTGGAAATACTGCTGAACAACGGCGCGGCAAAAACCGTCCTCGCCACCTGCGACCTCACCCACGGTTACATAACAATAAACGCGGACTACCGCAGTTAAAAAAATGCCCGCCAAAAAAAACAAAGAATTGCGTCATTCCCGCACGCCTGTTAAAAAGCGGGAATCCAGCGAACCCAATGCGTCATTCCCGCACTCCACCAAAAGGCGGGAATCCAGCAAACCCAATGCGTCATTCCCGCACCCCACCAAAAGGCGGGAATCCAGCGAATCAAAAAACAGCGCCAACACCCCCCTCGCCCAAATCGCCGACGCACTAACCCGCATCGCCGAAGCCGCCGAACAATTCACCGGCGCACCCCCGGAGCGCGCGCTGCAAAAAGGAAAATCGTGGCGATGGCGCGCCGCGCATTGCGGCGGACAATTGATTCCGGCGGAAACTCCGCGCGGCTTTCCCCTCGCCGACCTGCGCGGATTAAACCCCGAAATAAAAACCGTGCGCGAAAACACCGCGCGCTTTTTGCGCGGGAAAACTGCGCACCACATCCTCCTCACCGGCGCGCGCGGCTGCGGAAAATCCTCGCTGATGCGCGGCGTGCTCGGCGAATTCGCAAAAAAGGGTTTGCGCCTGATAGAAACGGACGGCGACGGACTCGCGCGCCTGCACTATCTGTTGCCGGCGCTGCGCAAAACCGGCGAAAAATATGTCTTGTATTGCGACGACCTTTCCTTCGCCGAAGAAACCCCGCCCGCCGCCGCCCGCAGCGCTTTGGAGGGTTCCTTCGTCTCCGACGGCGGCGGCGCATTGCTTTACGCCACCGCAAACCGCCGCCATCTTACAAAAACAAATTTTTCCGACGACGACGACATTCAGCCCGGCGAAACAAGCGAGGAAAAACTCGCATTCGCCGACCGCTTTGGATTGCGCTTGCGATTGTTCGCGCCCGACGCCAAAGAATTCACCGCGCTCGCCGAACACTGGCTGCGGCGCGCAAAAATACCCCCCTCCCCGCGCCTTCTTAAAGAAGCGGCAATCTTCGCCGACCGTTGCGGCGCGCGCAGCGGCAGAACCGCGCGGCTTTTCGCCGAGCGTCTCGCCGCCCGGGCCGGGCGCGCTTTTCCCGAATCGGAATAAATAAATGCGCGATGTCGCCGTTGGCATTTTGCAAAACGAAACCGGAAAAGTTTTTGTGCAGCGGCGCAAAAGCGGCGAATGGGAATTCCCCGGCGGAAAAACCGAAAAAAACGAAACGCCCCGCCGCGCCCTCGCCCGCGAACTCAAAGAAGAAACCGGAATAACAGTAACCGCCGCCGAACCGTGGCTGCGCCGCAAACACCCGCGCCTCGGACTTGTGCTGCATTTTTTTCGCGTTACAAAATGGCGCGGCGAACCCTCGCCGGAAAAAGAAAGGGGGGGATATTTCGCCGATGCTTTTTCGCCGCCGCCCTCGCCGCTTTTGCCCGCCAACGAATTAATATGGAAGTGGCTGCGCCTGCCGCCGCTTTGCGCGGTAACCGCCGCGGAAATATTCGGCGCGGAAGAATCCCTGCGCCTTCTCGCGCGCGCGCTGGAAAACGGACTGCGCCTCGTGCAGTTGCGCGACAAAAACCTCCCCGAAAAAGCCCGCCGCGAATTCGCAAAAAAAGCGGCGGCGATGACGCGGGCGAAAGGCGCGCTTTTGCTTATTAACGACGACGAAAATCTCGCGCGCGAAGTTTGCGCCGACGGCCTCCACCTCAGCGGAAAACAATTGGCAAAAACAAAAAAGCGCCCGCCTTTTTTGTGGACGGCCGCCTCCTGCCACGACGCCGCGCAATTGCAATCCGCCGCAAAACTGAATTTGGATTTTGCCGTCCTCTCCCCCGTCGCAAAAACCCTGACGCATGTAAAAGCCCCCCCCCTCGGCTGGCGCGCCTTCGCCAAACTCGCCCAAACCGCCGGAATCCCCGTCTACGCCCTCGGCGGCCTAACCCCCGCCGACGCCCCCAAAGCCCGCCGCCACAACGCCCAAGGCATAGCAGCAATGCGAAAAGCATGGAAATGACAAAGCAGACGGTTGCCGTTGCCAGCTTTTTCCCCCGCAATTCGCGCATTAGTTTCGTGCTTTTCTCCGTGCGCGTTTTTTCTTTGGCGGCGGAATTGCCGGGATTGTCAGGCGGCGATATTCGGCAAAAAGATGCTCAATGCGCGCCTTGTCATCGGCAAACGGTTGCGAACGATAAGCGCGCTCCACTTCCAAATCCAACGCGCGGTGCGCCTTTGCCAAATCTTGCGGCATCGCGTCGGAATACAGTTCCGCAAGGGTGGAGTGTTTGTGTTTTTTTCGCTCGTCCAAAACCGCGCGCGCGCAATTCCGTATGCTTTCCTGCCGCGACATAAGAACATTTTCCGGCCACGGAAAATTATTGTAAGCAAGGGAGGCGGTGTAGGAATATCCGCCGCCCAGCCGCCCTCCGACCGTGCGCACCCACGCCATGTGCATTGCGGAAGAAAGCACGCCGAAATGAAACAGGTTGGCATTCGGCACAATCTGGCATTTAATCAGCGCGATTGTCCCCTTGTCCGCAAATCCCATCGGAATGTAGAGTCGTCCCCCCGAAGATGTTTGCGGGACGACGAGATAATCGCTGTCCGGCTGGCGCACTTCGCCGAAGTAATACGGAGAGTATGCCATCCGCCGCGTCGCCTCCCGGTCGCTGCCCCGGCGAAAGATGCGGGTTTTGTTGGCGCGCTCCGCAAGGGGCCTCATTTTGAGAAAAGTCATAGGACCCTTGTAGTCCTCCGGCACCCAGATGCACCACCGCTCTTTGCCGTGGAGAAATTCGTCCCCGCCTATTGCCGGGCGGACAAATTGCGCGGCTTCGGGCTTCTTTTTTAGAATTTCCCTCTTTTCCTCCGGCGAAAGCAAAAGATGCCCGCCGTCAATGGGATTGCTGCCGGAAATCATCGCCGGCGCTTTGCAAATTGGCTTTGTCCTCGGCGCGATTAAAATATCCGGGCTGTTCATCAGATAAGCGTTGATGTTCGCCGCCGCGACCGCGCGCGGCTCGCCGCGGGGGTCGTCGTATTCGTATATTGTTTTGCCGTTCGCCTCGCCCGCCCCGAAGCCGATGACGACGACATGCACCTGCGCCACGCCGTTCGCCTCATTTCGCCACTTAAAAGAGCGGTGCGCAAAGTGAATTTTTACCGACTCGCCGTAAAGCGCGCCCCACAAAACGGACGCCTGCATGCTTTGCGCGATGGAATCGGTGGAAACAAACGCGCAGCGAATGTCCGTGCAGCGTATAAACCGCGCGGCTTTCATATACCACGAGGAGACATAATCCAAATTGCCCGCCCCCCTGGTTTTGCCGAATATGCGGGTCATATCCCGCCGCTGCTCCGGCGAACGATTTTTCCGGTCCACAAACGGCGGATTGCCGAGTATGAACGACAATTCGCCGGGCTTGACGACGCTTTCCCATTCCGTTGTCAGCGCGTTTGCGTTGACGATGCGCGGCGAAACCGTCAACGGAATGCGCATAAAATAATTGCCGAAAATTTCCGACGCCTCGCGATTCATCTGGTGGTCGACCAGCCACATCGCGGTTTGCGCAATGTGCGCGGGGAAAGAATCAATTTCAATCCCGCAAAATTGGTCGACATTGACGAGGGAAAGCGTCTTAATGTCCAGCATAGGGGCGTTCGGATTCGGTTTCAGCCGCCAAAGGATTTCCATTTCCAGCCGCCGCAGTTCGCGGTAGGCGACGATGAGAAAGTTGCCGCAGCCGCAGGCCGGGTCCAGAAAGCGCATCGCCGCGATTTTGTCGTGCAAGTTTTTCAGCGCGCGTTTGTCGCTCCCCGCCTTCTCCAAAGCGTTTCCCAGTTTGTCCAAAAAAAGCGGGCGGACGACTTTCATAATGTTCGCCTCGGAAGTGTAGTGTTCGCCGCCCGCGCGCCGCGCTTTGGCGTCGCGCACCGTCTGAAAAAGCGAGCCGAATATTGCCGGCGATATTTCGCTCCAATTAAACCGGCAGGCATCCAAAAGGGCGTCGCGCGTTTTTTTGTCAAACGCCGCCATTTCAATGTTCCCGGCGAAAAGTTCGCCGTTGACATGCGGAAACTTTTGCAAATCGGCGGGAAGCGTTTTTTGTCGGACGCTGAGGGGCTGGTTGAGCGTCTGAAAAATCATGCTCAGATGCGCGCCCAGGTCGCCGCCGTGTCCCGCCGTGCGCTTTTCCAAATATTCCAGAAAAATGTGGCGTTCAAAAATGCCGGTGTCGTCGGCGAACATGCAAAAAAGCAAGCGCACCAGCAGGCGGTCGACATCCTTGTCGTAGCCGAAATCGCGCAGAGCGTCGTAAATGCCGCCCATCAACTGCACGGCGTCCCTGCTCGCTTTCAGTTCCAGCGTGAATTTTTCCCGTTCTTTCTCAACGAAAAAGCCGAAGTTCTCCGCCTCGCCGGGCAAATCGGCGAGCGAGAAATCGCGGAACTCCGATGTTTCCGAATCAATCAGGCGAAAACGCGCGAAATCGCAAACCAGCCCGTAACGCGGCTTGATGTCGTCCGGCAGAGCGTCAATGTAAGCCCGCAACTGCTCCTCGCCCGCTCCCAGGTCCTTGCCGGCGGACTTGTGTTCAACCGCCAAAACGCCGGGCCAAAGCATGTCAATGCGCCCGCTCAATTTTCCTTGCGCCGAAGCCGCCGCGCCGTGATGCCGCGCATGGTATTCATACCACGCAAGCCCGCGGCGCGCGCGCCCGAATATCTCAAAAAACTCGTTCCAGAAAGTTTGCGCTTCCGCTTTTTCGCTGGTTTCGCTTTCCCACTTCTTCGCAAACGCCGCCGCGCGCGCTCGGATTTTTTCCCAGTCAATTGCGGCGGCGGTTTGTATTTGCGGTTGCCGCCCGCTCTTTGCGAAAACCCCCGCATTCCCTTTGCGCCTCGTCATTCGCCGATTATACCGCATGCGCCCTCAGGCAACCGCGCATATTAAACCGACAACGGGATTAAAATACGCCGATGAGTGAGGGGATTACCGGGGTTGTTCTTGCCGGGGGGCGGGGGATGCGGATGGGGGGCGGGGACAAGGGGTTGCTTGTCATCGCGGGGGGGACTCTTGCCAGGCGGGCGGTTTTGCGGTTGCGGGGGCTGGCGGGGGTTGTTGGCGTGATTGTTAATGCAAACCGCAACCGCGGGGAATATGAAAAACTTGGCTGCGTTGTTGTCGCTGATGCAAGCGGCGGCGACGGTAACGGCGGGTGCGCTTTTGCGGGGCCGTTGGCGGGGATTCTTGCAGGGATGCGGGGGGCGGGGACGGAATGGGTGTTGACTGTTCCCTGCGATTCTCCTTTTTTTCCGCAAACATTGGCGCGGGATTTAATGGCGGGGGCGAAAAAACATTCCGCCGACATTGCCGTCGCTTTTGCGGGCGGGCGGGCGCAGCCGGTGTTTATGCTGGCGCGCCGTTCTTTGGCGGAGGATTTGTCGCGCTTTCTTAAGGAAGGCGGGCGCAAAATTGATTTGTGGTATCCGCGCCATTCTTTTGTTGAGGTTCCGTTTGCGAACGCGGACGATTTTGCGAACATTAACACGCCGGAAGATTTGGCTGCGGCGGAAAAGCGTTTGTGATGACAGCAAAAAAACAAACGCCGGCAAAAAGCGAAAACGAATTGCCGCCCGCGGATTTTTCCGATTCGGGAATCGCCGGTGTTTTTTCCGGCGGGGGTTCCCTTGCGCGCGCGATGCCGGGGTACCGTCCGCGCGCGGGGCAGGCGGAGATGGCGCGGGCGGTGGAAGAATCGGCGGCGCGCGGCGGGCGTTTTGTTTTTGAGGCGGGCGCCGGCATCGGCAAAACCTTCGCCTATCTCGCGCCGATACTGCAAAACAATTGGAGCGCGGTCATTTCCACGGGCACCCGCGCTTTGCAGGATCAGTTGTTTTTGCGCGACATTCCTTTTTTGGAAAAAGCGCTCGGCAGAAAAGTGCGCGCGGCGGTTTTGAAAGGGCGCGCGAATTATTTGTGCCGGCGCAACATCGCTTCGGGCGGCGCCGGCTTGCTCTCCGGCGGCGAGGACGATGACTGGGCGAAAATATGCGCCTTCGCGAACAAAACAAAAGAGGGCGACATTCGCGCGGCGGAGGAAGTCGCCGCCGATTCCCCCGCGTGGCAGGCGGCGGTTTCCACGCGGGAGAACTGCCCCGTGCAAAAATGCGAACACTACGGCAATTGTTTTTTGTATTCCGCGCGCGCGCGCGCGAGGGACGCGGAGATTGTCATCGTCAATCATCATTTGTTTCTCGCCGACATGCGGCTTAAGGAAGAAGGCGTCGCCGAGATTTTGCCTTCGCGCGATGTTTTGCTTTTTGACGAGGCGCATTTGCTTCCGCAATTGGCGCCGAAGTATCTGGGCGACGGAATCGGCACCGCGCAAATGATGCGGCTAGTCAAACAAACGGGCGGCGATTTTCCTTCGGCGCGCGCGCTGCGGGCGGCAGTTGACGAATGGCTGCGGGCGATTGACGGTTTCGGCGAAGTGCGGATGCCGCGCGAGCAGGCGCTTTCCGAAGAACCTATTAAACGAGCGGCGGCGCATTTGCTTTCGGCAATGCAACAATTTGCCGAGGATTTAATATCGCGCGCCGACGAAAACGAAATATTCGCAAACTGCGGCGAAGCGGCAAAGCGCGGCGCGATGCAGTTTGCAAAGTGGCTGGACGACGACGATGACAACGGCAACGGCAACAATGCCGAGGGCAATAATAACAACGGCGGCGGCGAAGAAGAAGAGGAAGTTATTCCGCTTGTGCGCTGGCTGGAAAAAACAAAAAACAATTCGTTAATGCATACCGCGCCGCTTTCGGGGCGCGTCGCATTTGCGCGGCAATGGGAAAACTGCCGCTGCGTTGTGTTCACTTCGGCGACGCTTTCGGTCGGCGGCGGCTTTGGCGATTTTGCGCATGCGGTCGCGGCGGAGGACGCTCCGGCGCAAACATGGGAAAGCCCTTATGATTTTGCCGGGCGCGCGCGGCTTTTTTTGCCGCCGGATATGCCGCCGCCAAACACCGCCGAACACGCGGTCGCGGCGGTTTCGGCGGCGCTTCCTTTAATACTTGCGAACGGCGGGCGCGCTTTTGTTTTGTTTTCCAGTTGGCGCGCTTTGGACGAGGGCGCGCGCGCGCTTTGCGATTCTTTGCCCGGCGGTTACCGCGTTTTGAAGCAGGGCGAAGAATCCAACGAAAGATTGCTGGCGCGTTTTCGCGCGGGGGAAAAAACGGTGCTTGCGGGGACGCTTTCTTTTTGGCAGGGAGTGGATGTGAAAGGCGGCGCGCTTTCGCTTGTTGTCGTGGACAAAATACCGTTCGCGCGCCCCGACGACCCGATGCAGGCGGCGCACGACCGCTGGCGGCGCGCGCGCGGCGAGGACGCCTTTCGCAAAAACCAGTTGCCGATGGCGGTAACATTGATGAAGCAGGTCGCCGGGCGGTTGCTGCGCGATTTCGGCGATTACGGCGTTTTTGCCGTTTGCGACCCGCGCCTGCTCTCGCGCGGTTACGGCAAGGTTATTTTGCGCTCGCTCCCCCCGATGCCCCGCGCCGAAACCGCCCAAGAAGCCGCGGAGTTTTTGCAAACAATGTCGGGCAGGTAACCGTCATTCCGGTGAAAGCCGAAATCCATACAATCTTGCGAAAACTGCAAAATCCTTGCCCGTCCGGAAACTTGGCGAAAAGCGAGTGTCCGTATGGATTCCAGCTTGCGCTGGAATGACGGAGCGGGTGAAGGCGGGAATAGGTTTAGTCCTTTTCGCTGAACCCGCCGCTGTCAATGCGGAATTGACGGCATTCAATGTTAATGCCGTGCTTGGGCAGGATTTTATCCAGCACCGTTTTTTTGTGCCAAGCGGCCGCCATGAAGAAACGGTAGGCGTCGCTGGCAAGCGCCCGTTTGCGGGTTTTTATCCCGCGAAAATGGTTCATCCATTTTTCGCCGCGGTATTCGGGAATTTTAATTCCCCAAAGCTCCCGCGCCTTTTTGCGCCAATGCTCCTCCCTTTTTTCAGCGTCGGTCTCTTCCAGCGCAAGAATCTCCGCGATTTGACTTTTCACCGCCAAAAAATCTTTGCGGGTTTTGCCGTCCACCTCTTCTCCGGATTGGGCGACATAATCCGTGAAGTATTTGTGCAGTTTTTCGCAGCCCGAAAGGTAAGTTTCGGGGTTGTCGCGCGGCGCCGTCGGCTGTCCGCCGTGGAGTAAATCGCCGCGCTCGTATTGGAACGAATAACGCAAATAGGGATGGTCGGGCATTGACCCGACGCCCGGATGCCCCATTGTTCCTTTTTCCGTTTTTGTGGACAGTTCGCCAAAACCGCTGAGCGCTCTCTCCTTGATGTTCGGGTAGAGATACCCCCACTTTTTCCGAAAAGCGGCGACCGATTTTAGCCAGTCCTTGCCGACGCCGCTGATTTGGCGAATGGATGTCGCTTTCACCAAATTGCGCCGCGAACTCACGCCGGAAAATCCGTAGTGAGCGAAGGTGTCCGCGTATACATGCGCGGCGACGCCTATCAAGTAGGGGCCCCATTCATGCCCTTTGTTTTTTAGCGCAACCGCCTTTTTGAGATGGTTGGCGATCATTTCTCTTGCGATTTCGCTGTCGGTCTGGCACACCAATTTTTGCGTGAGCGTCTTTCCCTTGCCGCCGGGCAGGAAGTGAAACGGCACCCAAATGTTCAGTTGGTCAATGTGATCCAAAAGAAAAATGCGCTGTCCGCCGAGGGCGTATTTTATGGGGGCCGTATAGCGCGCGGAAACTTCGGACGCGAGCAAGCATCCGGTTTTTTCGTCCAAAATGGCGATGTCTTCGCCGGCGTCGTCGACGAATTGCGCGGATGTGCCGATTTTCAGCGCGGCGGCATCGTTCAGTCCGGCGAGTTTCGCCAAGGCGTAAGTTCCGGCGTAGTGCATGTCTTTGTGCATGTTTTCCTCCCGGGTAATAACCAGTTTTTCCGCAGATATGGCCCCGCCCCGGGATTTTCAACCCTTGTCCCGCTATTTTTTTTCCTCGCCGGAGCGGCATCTGGCACTCGTGGAAAGAATTCTTCCTCTACGAAAACGCCAAACGATGGAATCTGATGTCCCCCGAATGGCTCCGCTTCCGCGATTGGTTCCTAACCTACTGCCGATGGCGGTGGAACCCCGGCAGATTTGTCACCCCGACTAACCCGACCGGCGATGTGAATGGCGACGAAATGTGCGCTTTGTGCTTTGCCGCCTTTGACAGGGCGGGATACCATACCGGCGATTCCCAAATTGGCGAACCCCCCGACTGGTGCCAATACGGCGTAACCCCCGAAGGCAACTGGGCCGCTTTATGCTTTAACCCTTTCCTTGTCAATACCCCCCCCCCATCTCCGATGGGGGGGGTTGGGGGGGGGAAAGCGGGGGGATAATCGCAGACGGAAAACCGCGCAAATACCACCGCTGCGACTGCTGCAACGACGGCAAACTCTGCTACTCCAACAACCCTAACCTCGCCATCATCCCCGCACCCGACGCCGTCACCGTCCTCTAACGGCTATCCCCCCGCGCCGTCAATCATCTTTTCGCACCGTGAGCAATAAGAATTTTCACTGCTTCCTCGCGTTCCCACGATTCTGCCCAATGCAACGAAGTTTTCCCCTTTTTATTTATCCGATTGACATCCGCCCCGGCTTTGATAAGAGCAATTATTACATCTGCCTGTCCATTCCATGCGGCCTTATGCAACGGAGTAATGCCATTTTCACTTGCACAATTGACATCCGCCCCGGCTTCGACAAGAGCAACTATTGCTTTTGCATGTCCTCCCCCTGCCGCAAAATGCAACGGAGTTTGTCCATATTCATTTGCCGGATTAACCTTTGCACCGGCTTTGACAAGGGTTTTTACTGCGTGCGCTTGTATATCCTGTGCGGCAAAATGTAACGGAGTCATGCCATTTTCACTTGCACGATTGACATTCGCACCGGCTTTAACGAGAGCGTCTATCGTTTCATTGTATTCATTCCGCGGTTTAGGGGCAAGATTCCACGATATATCGCGTCCGCCTTTATTCTTGGAATAAGGTTCTACCAGCTTAATGCTAGACAAATCATAATAGGTCTGCATTGTAGCCAAAAGCAGCGGAGTCGCGCCATTTTTCTCCGTCCGATTAATGTCAGCACCGGCCTCAACAAGAGCCATTACTTCTTTTGCGTGTCCTGCCAATGCCGCACTATGCAATGGAGTATAGCCGTATTTATTTGCATAATTAATATTCGCACCAATTTCGGCAAGAGCAACTATTGCTTTTGCATGTCCTCCCCCTGCCGCAATATGCAACGGAGTATCGTCATTTTTATCTCCACAATCAATATCCCAACAGGTCTTGGCAAGAGCAACTATCGCTTTCGGATGTTCATACACTGCCGCAGAATGCAATGGATTTCTGCCATATTTATTTGTCTGACCGGAACTCGCCCCGGCTGCGACAAGAGCAACTATCGCCTTTGCGTGTCCTTGTTCTGCCGCTTTATGCAACGGAGTATCGCCATATTCATCCGAACAATTGACCCACGCCTCGGCTTTGACGAGGCGGCTAATCTTAAGAATATCCCCCGCCCGTGCGGCCTCAAGCAACAACTGTTCTTTCCCCTTGAAAACGCCCGCCTTGCAGGCATAAATCAAGCAGGCGATAATCAAGACGATTCCAAGAATCACCAAAATCCCTATCAAAATTTTCATGTCAGCAGCCATTATTTCTTTGGCTTTAAAAAGTCCTCTTTCATTTTATCGCAGATACTATAAATAAATTTAATATCATCCCCCGAATGGTCATCCATCCAATTATTCCCCGCATCACAATAAGTATATCCATCCTTGACCCTCTTTTTCTCACGAAAACAAATCGCAAGGTGAGCACCAATCAAACATCCCGTATAAGCGTCCCCAACATTATGAACATGCAATTCAGCATCCGTCGTTTCGTGTGCCAAAGCGCTAGTCATCGTGGACACGCAAAAAGCAAAGACGACCGCCATACGCAAGCCACCGCCGACAACTTGTGCCGTCAAAGCCGCCGCCCGAAAGAGAGATGCCAGCGACAAGCGCAAGGCAACGGCTATGGAAAAAATATGTGCCGCCGCGAATTCGCGGACAAACATAGCCGCCATTATACGCGAAAATCCGCTCTTAACCCCCCGCCGCCCAATTTTTTCCGCCTCTTTCGTCATTCCGGCGAAAGCCGGAATCCATACAATCTTGCGAAAATCGCAAAATCCTTGCCCGTTCGGAAACTTGGCGAAAAGCGAATGTCGGTATGGATTCCGGCTTTCGCCGGAATGACGGGGGACGGGCGTCAGGCGGCGGGGAAGGCGTTTTTGATTTGTTGGATGTTTCCTTTTTCGTCCACCAAAAGGGCGTCAAAGCGGCAGGGGGCGTTGGAAAACTCCCCGGCGAGGTAATGCTTCGCGGCGGCGGCGAGTTTTTTTTGTTTTGCGCGGGTGATGCTCGCGGCGGCGTCGGAAAAATTCTTGCGCCGGCGCACTTCGGCAAAAACGGTTACGCCGTCGTCTTCGGCGATGATGTCCACTTCGCCGAATCTGCATTGATAGTTGCGGTGCAAAATGCCGCAGCCCTTTTTTTGCAAATACTCCGCGGCGGCTTCTTCGGCGCCGTCGCCGCGCGCGCGCATTTTGCTTTTCACGGCGCAAAAGAAACCGCGGCGGGCAGCGGCTGCAAACGCCCGCCTTGGTAGCGCGCCAAAACTCCGCGCCGCCGGAATTCTCCGCCAATCAATTGCAAATCCCCGCTCAGCCCGGAAAACTCCCATCCTTCTTTCCACGCCGCGGCGCGCAAAGCGACGGCGCAGGCGTCGGCGCCGAGCGCGAAAAACCTGCGCGCCAATGCCGGGCGCGATTCTTCTTCCGCGCTCGCATTTTCCTCCGGCGGCGCGAGCAAATGCGGAGTTTCCATCACATACAAATTATCCGAAAAAGCGGCGCTCGCCCCTTCGCCGCCGCCGTAACTGAAACTGCCGGCAAAAACCGGATTCCGCGCCGGCGCAAAATGCCGGACCTTGCGCGCGAAAGCGGCGCCGCCGGCGGCGAAGACGGCGGTGCGTTTTTCTTCTTTCTTTTCTTCTTCCTTTTCTTTGTTCGCTTCTTCTTCGGCTTCCTCTTTCAGTTTTTCAAAAAGGCGCTGCCAGTCCTTTTCCGGATTGCGCACGCGAAAAACGCCCGCCGCGCGCCCGCTCAGATTCCGCCATCGTTCGCCGAAAGCGCGCAACTGCCGCGCGCCCAATTCGGATTCCTGCGTTGCGACAAGAACATCGCCGACATCGGCGGCGCGCATCAGTTCGGCGAGTTCCGCCGCTTCGCGCCCGGCTTCCAGTGTCAGAAAAAAATAGTTTCCGCCGACGCCCGGCTGCAGCAGAAGAGTCGGCGCCGGCGCTTGCGGAACCCGCGCGAGCAGCGCCGCGACATTCCCGCGCAAAACCGGACCGACAATTAAATCCGCGCCGCTTTCGGCCGCGGCGATGTAGGACGCGATTGCGGAATCCGCGCCGCCGCTTGTCGCGTAAAGCAAAAAGCGCGCTTCGTTTTCGCGCCCGTCGGCGGCGCATCCTTCGTAAAAAGCGCGCGCCGTCCGCCCCAAAACTCCGCCGCCGTCGGTCGGCAATATCAGCGCGACGGTGTCCGGCGCGCCGAATCCCCCCGGCTCTTGCGCATCCGGCGCGGCGCGAAAACCCGGCGCGGGCGAGGGTTTTGCCAAACGCGGCGGGCGCGCGCGGTTTCGGTTTTCTTCCGCGTTTTCGTTTTCCGGCGCGGGCGCGGTTTTTGTTTGTTCCTCGCGTAGAATGTCGTCTTCGCCGGGCGGAATCGCCGCGGCGTTTTCTTTGAGTTTGTTAATCAGATGCGTAAGTTCGTTCGCGCCCGCGGGGGCGGAGCAAAAAACCGCGAAAGCGAAAACCAAAACCGCGCGCCGCACGGCGCCATTTTACACCTTGTCGCCGCGCCCCTCGGCAACCTGCGCGACATTTCCCTGCGCGCGCTGGATGTTTTGCGCGATTGCGATTTCGTCGCCGCCGAAGACACGCGCGTCGCGCGCAAACTTCTCGCCGCGCACGGTATCGCCGGGAAAAAAATACTCTCGGCGCGCGCGCAAAACGAAGAAGCGGCGGCGCAAAAAATAATCGCCGCATTGCTCGCCGGAGATTCGCTTTGCGCCGCATATCTTACCGACGCCGGCACCCCCGGCATCAGCGATCCGGGCGCGAGAATCGCCCGGCGCGCGCGCGAAGCGGGGATTGCGGTAACCGTCCTGCCCGGCGCGAGCGCTTTGACTGCGGCGCTTTGCGCGGCGGGCGCGGGCGAAAACCCCGCGCACTTTTTCGGCTTTCCGCCGCGGGCGAAAGGTAAACGGAAAAAGTTTTTCGCAGAACTTTCGGCGTATTCCGGCGCCGTTGTTTTGTTTGAATCGCCGCGCCGCGCCGCCGACTGTTGCGCGCGCCTCGCCGAATCTTTGGGCGAAAACGCGCGCGTCGTCGTCTGCCGCGAACTCACAAAATCTTACGAACAAATTGTGGAAGGCGCGGCCGGCGAAATAACGGCGGCATTTGCGAATGGCGAAATCCCCGCGCGCGGCGAATTTACCCTGACGGCGGATGCGCCGGGACGGCGCGCGCCGGCGCTTTCGCCCGAAGCGGTTTTTGATTTGTTGCGCCGCGAACTCCCGCCGCGCCGCGCCGCCGCCCTCGCGGCAAAACTCACCGGCGCAAACTCCGCCGAACTCTACCGCAAACATTCCGGGCGCGAACGGTAACGCCGCCGCGCGCGAAAAAAAATGTGGCATAATGCCAAAGACATCGGAAAACAAAAAAACACCGCGGAGAAACAATGAGCATCACGGAACGAATCGGGAGCGCGTTTGCGAACGGGATTAAAACCGTTTTCACCCCCGCCGTCGGCAAGCGCGAAAGCCCCGCCGAAAACGCGGGCGGCGACGACGCCGAATTAAGCGCGGAAGAAAAACGCCGCGCCGCCGCGCTGATGCGCGTCAACCATTGCGGCGAAGTTTGCGCGCAGGCGCTTTATCAGGGGCAGGCGCTTTTTGCGCGCGACGCCGCCGTCGTCGCGGCGATGCAGGAAGCGGCGGACGAAGAAATAGACCATCTCGCATGGACGGCGGAACGGGTGCGCGAACTCGGCGGGCGCGAAAGCGTTCTCAATCCGCTGTGGTACGGCGGCGCATTCGCAATCGGCGCGGCTGCGGCGGCGCTTTCCGACCGCGTTTCGCTGGGCTTTGTCGCCGAAACCGAACGGCAGGTTTCCGCGCATTTGCAAAGCCATTTGCAAAAACTCCCCGAAGGCGACGAAAAAAGCCGCGCAATCGTGCGGCAGATGGACATTGACGAACAAGAACACGCGACAAAAGCCGTCGCAATGGGCGCCGCCGAACTCCCCGAACCGGCGAAAAAAATAATGCGCCTGATGGGGAAAATAATGACGCGAACAAGTTACCGTTTGTGAACGCGGGCGCGCTTTACGACCCCGGCGAACCTTTTGACGCGGGGCGGCTGCGCGTTTCGGCGCTGCACGAAATCGCGTATTGGCAGTACGGAAATCCGCGCGGAAAAACGGCGGTGTATTTGCACGGCGGGCCCGGCGGGGGTAGCGCGCCGGAAATGGCGCGGTTTTTTAATCCGCAAAAATACCGCGTCGTGCTTTTTGACCAGCGCGGCTGCGGCAAATCCTCGCCCAGCGCCGAACTGCGCGAAAACACGACATGGCATTTGACCGGTGATATGGAATCGCTGCGCGAACATTTGCAAATCGGAAAATGGCTGGTTTGCGGCGGCTCCTGGGGCAGCGCGCTCGCGCTCGCATACGCGCAGCGGCATTCGCAAAATGTAAGCGAAATAATTTTGCGCGGGATTTTTACTTTGCGTCGCTCCGAACTTTTGTGGTTTTATCAGGAAGGCGCAAACCGCATCTTTCCCGATTTGTGGGAGGAGTTTGTCGCGCCCATTCCCCCCGCTGAGCGCGGCGATATGATGAGCGCCTACCACCGCCGCCTGACCGGCGAAGACGAAACCGTCCGCCTGCAATGCGCGCGGGCGTGGAGCAAATGGGAGGCGCAAACTTTGTCGCTCGCCGCCGACGATGCGCGCGTGGAACAATTCGGCGGCGAGGAATTTGCGCTCGCTTTCGCGCGCATAGAATGCCATTATTTTGTCAACGCCGGCTTTTTTTCCGCCGACGGGCAACTGATAAACGACGCGCCGAAACTTTGCGGCATTCCCGGCGTCATCGTGCAGGGGCGCTACGACATCGTAACGCCCGCGCAAACCGCGTGGGACTTGCACCGCAAATGGAAAGGATCGCAATTGCAAATCATTCCCGAAGCCGGACACGCAACGACCGAACCGGGAATCGCGCAGGCAATTCGCGGCGCCGCTGATTCTTTTTCCGGCTGATTGTTTTGCGGGGCGAATAACAAAGCGATGGCGCGGCGGTGAAAATACGCGAATACAAAATATTTCCGGTCGCAAATCCGCGCCCGGACATCGGCGGACCCTGCTGGATATTTTTGCAATTGATTACCGACGGCGGAATAAAAGGAATCGGCGAAATATACGGCGCGCCTTTTCGCCCGGCGGCGGTTTGCGCAATGGCGGCGGATTTGTGCGAGCGACAAATGCTCGGCGCCGACCCTTTTCGCATTGAACAAATGTGGCGGCGGGCGTATTCCGGCGCTTACACGCAGCGCCCGGACGCAGCGCTGCTGGCGGTTTTGAGCGCGGCGGAAACCGCCTGCTGGGACATCGTTGGCAAAGAACTGAACCGCCCGATTTATGATTTGCTCGGCGGGCGAACGCGCGATTCTTTGCGCGCTTACACTTATTTGTATCCGCGCGAGGGCGACGAAAAATATGTTGAACATTGTCCGCAAACGGCGGCGGCGCGCGCGGCGGAATATGCAAGCGAAGGTTTTACCGCAATCAAGTTTGACCCGCTCGGTCCCTACGGCGCTTTTGACCCGCGGCAATTGACGCAGGATATATTGCATCGCGCGGAAACGGTTGCGAAGGCGGTGCGCGAAGCGGTCGGCGGAAAATGCGACATATTAATCGGCGCGCACGGACAAATGACTCCGGCGGCGGCTATTCGGCTGGCGAAGCGTCTGGAACCGTTTGACCCGCTTTGGCTGGAAGAACCGACGCCGCCGGAAAACCCGAAAGCGATGGCGCAAGTCGCGCGCGCGACATCCGTTCCGATTGCGGCGGGCGAGCGGTTGTCGACAAAATATGAATTCGCGCGCCTGCTGGAAGCGGGCGGGGCGGCGATTTTGCAGCCGCAGTTGGGTCGCTGCGGCGGAATATTGGAAGCGAAAAAAATAGCGGCGATTGCCGAAGCGCATTACGCGCAAATCGCCCCGCATTTGTATTGCGGCCCCGTTTCCGGCGCCGCCGCAATTCAACTCGCCGCGTGCATTCCCAACTTTTTGATATTGGAGGGGCTTTACAAATGGGACGGTTTCAGCGCCGAAATTTTGACAACGCCTTTGGAATGGCGCGACGGCAAAATAACCGTCCCCTCCGCCCCCGGACTCGGCGTTGAACTAAACGAAGCAATCGCCGAAAAACACAAACTAATCCCCGGCAGCGAAAACGACAAAATGCACCTATCTCCCGCCGAAAACCCGGTGGAATAACAACCGTCATTCTCGTTCCCACGCTCCGGCGTGGGAACGAAGTCGGGAGTTAATCTCCGAATGGTTTGCCGTTGCTTTCGCGGCGGAATGTTTTTTCGGCTCTTTGGAGAATCATATCCACATCCGGGTAGCGGACTGTGTCTTCCGCCGGCATGCGCGAGCCGATTTCCAGAAGGCGGGCGGGGGACTTGCCGTCGTTGCGAAAGCAATGCGCGTCGGTGTTGCCGGCGGGAAAGCCCGCGCATTCGCCGGCTTGCATTCGCGTTTCGCCGCCGTCGGTTATCAGCAAAACCTCGCCTTCCAAAACCATCACAAATTCATCCTCGCGGCTGTGCCAGTGCCGCAGCGAAGAGTCGCATCCCGGCGGCAGCACAAGCACATTCACGCCAAACTGCGAAAGCCCGAAAGCGTCGCCGAGACGGTGCCGCCGCCGCCCCGCCGTCGCGCCTTTCACCGACGCCGGATAGGCGGAGCCGACGGAAGGCGTTATATCTTCCGCGCGCAAAGTTTTCGCTTTCATAAACAGTCCAGTCGCGGTTACGCGGATTCCAAAACGACATAATACGCGGCGATGCCGACGCCGGCGAGGTAGGGTTTTTTCTCCGCCGAAAGCAGTTTCGCTTTGCCTTCGCTTTGCAGGCGCGCGAAAGTTTTCGGGTATTCCATTTTTTCGTAAAACAATTCGTTCACGGAAAAAACCAAAAACCCTCCGGCGCAAACGACGCGCGCGAGTTCGCCCACGCCTTCGGGGCCGACATGCCCGCCGGTGAACATTCCCGCGCTCATCGCCCCGGCGTATTCGCCGTCGGCGAAAGGCAGCCCCGCCAGAATGTCCGCTTCCGCGAGTTTGCGGTAGATATTTTTTTGTTCGGCGCGCCGCAGCATTTCCGGCGAGAGGTCGGCGCCGTCAATGGCGGAAAAACCCTCCTGCGCCAGCGCCAGCCCGGAAAGCCCGGTGCCGCAGCCGGCGTCCAAAACCCGCGCCGCGCGGTCGGCGCAGTGCCGCGCAAAGATCTCCGCGGCGACGGCGGCGGAAACATATTCGCTCTTCGCCATGTCGTCCTCGTAAATGCGCGCCCATTCCTCGTATTTCGCCCGCGTCTGCGCCGGCGTCTCGCATTCGTACAGCGACAAAATCCTCCCGCGCGTGTCCCCGCTTTCGCCCTCGCCCGCCATGCCCATATTGTAACCGTTTTTTTTCCAACCTTGACCGTCATTCCCCGCAGGCGGAAATGACGGTCGGGGCAAAAAGAATTTACTTGCCGTTATTGCGGGCGCAGTATATGCACCGAAAGCCCGTCTCCCAGTGTTTTGCGCGCAATTTCCAGTAAGTGCGCGTGGTGGGAGAAAAACAGAACTTGCGTTTTTTCCGCCAATTTGCCGAGAATCTTAAAGCCGGCGGCGGCGCGCTCGTTGTCAAAATTCACAAAGAGGTCGTCGGCGATAAACGGCAACCCCGAGGCGTGCTTTTCCAGACGCTCTTCCAGAGCCGCCACAAAAAGCGCCAAATACATTTGGTCCCGCGTTCCGTCGCTCATTCCTTCAACCCGGACATATTCGCCGCCTTGCCTGACCCCCGCCAAAACCGGCTTGTCGCCCTCGTCGTAATCTTCGCGAACGCCCTCAAAAGCCCCCGCCGTCAATTGACGCAACAAATCATCGGTGCGCGCCAAGGCGCGGTCTTTTCCTTCCCTGCTTTTATTAATCGCCATTTGCAGCAATTTGCCCGCCGCTTTGGCGCGGGCGTATTGTTCAAAAGCGTACAGCATTTCGCCCAAAGCCGCCAGCCGCTCCGACTCTGCGGCGGAGGCGTCATTGCCGCCGGTAATTTTTTTCCGCTCATGTTCGGCGTCATTGATTTGTTCTTGCAAAGAATCGCGCATCCTTTCCAAGTCGGAAGATTCGTCATCCAGCCGGGACGCCTCGGCGCGCAACTGTTAGTCGTCCTCTTCTTCGTTGTCGCTTTCCCGCTTCAAGTCCTCGGGCGATTTGCCTCCGCCAAGCGCCATTAAGTCGCGCCGAATGTCGCCATTTTTTTTCTTGAGCGCAAGTTTCTCGCCGCTTTTCTCGGCGGCATCCAAAAGCGCATCATGGTCTTTAACGCCGGCCCGCTTTATCAGCGGTTCCAACGCTTCCTCTTCCGAACTGAGATGGCTTTGCCACTCATCCCTGCGGCGCTGCAAATCTTTTAGTTTGTCTTCAATTCCACGCCGCCGGTCGCTTTTGCTGTTTTCCTCCTGCAAACGAATTAACAATTTCTGCGCCAATCCGATGCAGTCGGAAGAGCGCTCCGCCGGGGGCAGAAATTTTGCCAGCCGCGTCACATCGGACCCAAACCCGCGAACTGTCGCTTTCATTTCGCGGATACGCTCATCCAATTCTTCAACCGTGCGATGGCAATCCTCCACTTCGTCAAACAAATCCATTTTTTCCTGTAATTCGGGCATCGCCGTCTCAGCGTTCAATCCGCAAGCGGTCAAGGCGCTTTTCCATTGCTCGCCCCATTCGTCCCTGTTTTTTTCCGCGCGGGCGAGTTCGTTGACATCCTTTTCCCGCTGACTCTCCGCTTCTTCGCGCCGCGCGAGAGTTTTTTGGATTTCCTCCGCAATTCTTTCCGCAATTTCAATCAAGCCCGCAAGCGAATGCTTGCCCGGAGGAGGTTTTCCGGCGCGCAAAACCGCTTTGGAAAGGAGCAGTCCGGTTTTTTTTTCGTCCTCGCGCAGACGATTAATTTCTTTGTCTTTCGCGTTTTTTGCTTGCAAATTCCGCAAGACATCATCGCGCCGGCGCAGCCATTCCCGCATTTCATCCGGCGTCAGCGGGATTATCCCCGCCCTCCGCCATTCGCGCCGCCATTTTTCTATTTTGCGCGCGATTTCCTCTTGCAGTTGTTTTTGCGCGCCGTCAATCTTCGTCAATTCGGCGCGGGCTTCTTGAATGCCTTTTTCGCAATCGTCAAGCCGCGCCGAATGTTCGGCATTTTTAAATCTTTCGTCGGCCAAATCGTCCGCCTCGCGAACTAACGCTGCAAATCCGTCCGCAACACTGGCGGCGCGTTGCGCCGGCTTTTGCTCTCGCGTCTTTTTCCCGGGCAAAACATACATATCGCGAATGCGCTCCCATGCACTGTCGCGCTCTTCGCGCTTCAGCCGCATATCTTCCTCGGATGCGGCAATTCCGGATTCTTTAATTTCTTTGTTTTTCTCCTGCAGCGCCTTCAGGCGGTTTTCCGCCTGTTTGCGCTCCGCTTCAAGTTCGCCCGCCTTCTGATTTAACCCGGCAAACCCTTGTTTGTAAGCGTCAAGAGACGCGTTCATCGGGACCGTCAACGCCGCCAATTGCTCCGCGTCTCCTTCCCATAAAGGAGCAAGGGATTTTAATCCGACGGCTATGCCCGCCGCCAACTCGCCGCTTTCTTTTTGCGCGTTCTTAATTCGCTCGCCCGCCTCGCTTCCGCGGGCGTCTTTAATCGCCGCGCGCAACGCATTTAAAGAATTGGCGTTTTGTTTTTCTCCGGGCGGCAGCGGCGTTTGCAATCGCCCCTGCAACATTTTTATATCCCGGAAAATTCCCCCGCCTTCCTCTTTCAGATCAAGCAGGCGATTCCGCCGGGCGGACGGCGGCGCTTTAATTTCCCGCACGCTCTTGGCGCTCCTTCCAAGAAGTTGGGCGCATTCCATAATGCGTTCTTTTTTTCCGTCAATCTCGGACTGCCGGAGAGGAATGTCGCTCTCCGCTTGGCGCGCCAATTCGCGCCTACCGGCAACATCCTGAATGGCTAGCCCTTCTTTAAGGAAGGAGTAATCGGGCTTGACGATTTCCCTGTCGCGTCGCAATCCCTCAATTTGCTCGCCGCAGGACTCCAAGTGAATCCGCGCCTTATTTATGCGCCCAACGGCATCGGACACCTGCGTGTGCGCATTTTCGGGCAAAGTTGCAATTCCCTCCAATCTCTTCAACTCGCTCAGCATATCGTCGCCCCGGCGCAAAAGCGGGCGCGCAGACAAAATTCTGTCAATTTGACGCCGGCGATTCTTGCATTCTCTCAGCCGTGCACCGGCATCCTCTCGCTCTTTCCGTAACCCGGAAAGTTTCTCTTCCAGCGCACGCAATTCTTCCGGGTGCGTCATCGCGCGCTTTTTTCTTTCGTCGGCGTCCTCGTAACGCTCTTTCGCCTGTTGATA
This sequence comes from Gammaproteobacteria bacterium, assembly GCA_020027345.1. Lineage (GTDB taxonomy): Bacteria > Pseudomonadota > Gammaproteobacteria > Tethybacterales > Persebacteraceae > JAHRAH01. Next base: position 41,595 of record JAHRAH010000154.1, read on the forward strand.
GGCGCGCCGTTGGGCCTTTTTTGCGCCCCAAAATCTGTCGGCTTCCTTTTCCAGATTGTCCGCAACCACACTCAATCCGGTCACCCCGGAGTGCGCGGATAACAAAGCGGCGCTCAAATCGCCCCCGCTTAAAAGCAATTCGTCGCCGCCCGCGCGCAGCCGCGAGCAATTGAGCCCGAACATTTTGGAAAATTCCTCGCGGCGCACCCTGAGCCAATCACGCAACAATGCCTCATCGGCGAGGTTGCCCGCCTCGTCCATAAGCGTGTTTTTGAGCCCCTTGCGGCGGCGGTAGCGGCGAACCTCGCCGCTTTGCTCAACCTCCGCCTCCAAAGCCAATTCGCCGGGATAAAAGGCGTAGGGCGTTCTTGCTTCAACCCCAAAGAGCAAGTCGGTTATCCCCGCAAGAGCCGTGCTTTTCCCGGCTTCATTGTCCCCCAGCACAAAATGAAAGTCCCCGCCATCCGCCGGCGCAGGAAACGACAATTCCTCGCCATGGAACACGCCGTATCCGGTGAATTTTAATCGGACAAACCGCATGTTATTCTCCCAGACGAATGCGGGCAAGCAAATCGTTGCGAATGTCTTCCGCAATTTCATTGCAGTCCCCGGCATGCAATTTTGCCAAAAACGAATCCGGCTCCAATTTCAACGCAGCAAGCGCGTGAGGGCTGCTGATGCGCTCCAAATCCGCCCGGACATCGGCAAACACCGCATCGGCTTCGCCGTCTTTGCCAAATTCAAACCCGCGCAAAACATCGCCCGCGTTAACCCCCGCGTCGTCAAGGGAGGACAACGGCTCGGTGTTAATGCGTATTTTTTCCAGCCATATCCGTCCGCCCGTTTCCGAAGCGAGCAACGGCGCGACGGTTTCCTTAAAATTATGCCTGTTGTTGCGAAGGTAATCGTTTGCCTTGGCGCGGCCGCTCACCGTCAACCGCGCTATAACCGGAACTGGCGAATTTTCCGCAACGCGCAAAAACTCCTGTCGTATTTTTTCGTGCAGGCCATCTTCACCGTCGTCCGGCTCCAGTTTCACTTTCACTGCGGCCCAACGCGCTTCGTCAAAGGGCTCGTGGCGCACATCGCTGACGACGCCGTTTTCCACCGTGACCAAGGTCGCGCCTTTGCGGTTTTCACCGTCGGCTTCGCCGATGTGCCGCCCTTGTAAATTCCCGGGATACACTACCCAGCAGGGATTGCCGCGCAACAATTCTTCCCTTTTGTGAATATGACCGAGCGCCCAATAATCGTAGCCCTTCGCCGTCAAATTCTCGCGGCTGCACGGCGCGTAATTGTCATGCCCCTGATAACCGCCTAGCGAAGTGTGCAGTATGCCGATATTAAAGCAACCGGCAACCGGGGACGGGTAATTCCGCGCCAAATTTTCCGACACGCTCCGCGTCCCGAAACTTTGCCCGTGCAGGCAAATTTCCGCGTCGTCATCGGATAACGAAACCGTCCCCGCTTTCTTGGCGTCAAAAACATGAACGCCGGAAAAGGACGGCATGTTTTTGATAATGCCGCTGCGCGCATCGTGGTTGCCGTAGATGATGTAAACCGGAATATTCGCATTCCTCAACTTTTGCAGTTGGAGATGGAAAAACAATCCGGTGTTGGAATCGGGCAAGTCGCCGTCGTAGATGTCGCCGGCGATTATCACAAATTTGACTTCCTCCCGGACGGCGAATTCAATCATCTTTTCCAGCGCCCGCCTCGGCGCTTGGCGAATTTCATTCGCGGGCAAGCCGTCATGCCCGGACAATCCCCGCAAGGGGCTGTCCAAATGAATATCCGCAGCGTGCAAAAATTGAAATCCCACAGTCACAGGCCCTTCCGTGTGCGCCGCTCATTGTACACCAAAATTACGAAACAATCTCAATGCGAAAGTATGCTCCCTTGCAAGCGGCAACTTTAATTGAAAAGTATTGCGTCTGCGCGGGAATGACGCGGGGGAATGTCGCAAATTAGCGCGCGGGGGAAAATGATAGAATGGCGCGGATGAGCAAGAATTCCTTTGACGCGCGGGCGGGGCCTTTGCCGGGCTTTGTGGGGGCGGAGTGGGCGAAGAGCCAGATAGGCGTCGGCGCCGCCAGCCGGCAGCGCGCCATCGCCGAGGAACTGGCGAAGAAATACGCCCACTGGGGCGGGGCCGAAGAGGGGGACGAGTTCTACGGCAAAATCGCGCAGGACCTCGCAATCCCCGGCTTTGTGGACGCCGTTTTGGAGGCCTCGCCCGGCAAGGGGAAGAAGACAAAAAAGCCGCCGTTTTGGTTTATTTTTGAGCGGATTATGTCGCAGGCCGGGGGCGTCCCCAAGGGGCGGTTCAAAGCCGCCTGCGAGCGCGCCGTGGAGAACGCCCGGCAAAAGGAGCAATGGGAAAACCTCGCCGACTTCGCCTTTTTCGCGGCGCTCTGGCTGCGCAACCCCGACGAGATTCTGCCCGCCGTGCGCGGCACGCCCGTGGAAGCGCAGTTGGCGGATTTCCTCGCCGACTTCGCCGAAAAAAGCGCGGGCGAAAAGAGCGCGCACCGCGAGCAAATGCTGGAAGAATCCCGCGAACGCTGGCGCGCGCTCATGCAAAAACTCGCCGCCGAAATCAAAACCTGGGAGGAAGACCCCCACCCGCGCGCGCTCCTGCGCATGCGCGAATACGAGGAGGAAATGGAGGACGCCCTGCGCGCCTACGCAGGCATCCGCGAAAAAGCGGCGAAGGCCAAAGTCGGCGCGCTGCTGAAAGAGGGCGCGGAAACGCTTGAGCCCTTCGCCAAGGACGCGGCAATCGCCCCGCTGCGCGACAAACTCCTGCAACTTTCCGAAGACGGCGAGGGCGCGGCGCCCGAAGTGATGGCGGGCATCGGCGCCGACGGCGAGGGTTTTTCCGGCGCGCTGCAGGCGCTCGCCGCGATGGTCGTTTGCCGCCAGCAGATGGAAAAAGAAGCCGCCCGCGCCGCCGCCGAAGGCAAGACCGACGCCGCGGCAAAAATCGGCGCGCAAGCGGACAAGGCGCGCTCCGACATTCAGTCCGCCGCCGCCCGGATGCTGAAAAAACTCGGCGCCCGTCCCCCCGCGCCGCCGCCGGAAGCCGATGCCGCCTTGCAAACTCCTCCTCCTCCTCCGCCCCCGCCCCCGCCGGAACCGGAAGCGGAACCGGAAAAACCCGAACCCGCGCCGCCGCCGCCGCCGACGGAAGAAGAAAAGCGGGCGGAGCGCGCAAACCTCGCCGCGGTCAAACTCGTTTTGGCGGATTACTACGACGCCGCCTACCGCGCCGTGCGCGCGGCGGAAAAGCAGGCGCCGGGGGGGGAGTTTCTTTTTCCTTCGGCGGCGCTGCGGCTTTTGGCGTCGCCCGAACTCGCTGCGGAAGGCAATGTCGCCGCCGATTTGGAGGCGGCGCTCAAACACTGTTCGGGCGAGCCGGCGAAGATTGCGGTTTTTGCCGCGGCGCTTTTTCCCGCCGTGTTTTTCTTTGACGGGCGCGAACTCTTTCAGCCGCGCGGACCCTTGGACGGTTTCGGCGGCGAGCGGCTGGCGGCGCTGCGCGCGCGCGTTTGCGATTTCGGGACATGGGGGGTAACGCCCGCGGTTTTTGCTTCCGCCGGCGGCGGCGGCGAGGATTCCGACGCGCGCGCCGACTTGGCGGCGTGGTACAACGAAAACAAGGACAAGACCATTAAATACGCCGGCGCCACGCACATCTGGAAAGAGTGGATGAAAAAAGAGGGCGTTTTGGGCGCGGTGATGCTGCCGCTGCTGCAGCGTCCCTCCGGCGCGGATTTGGCGGCGGCGGAGCATTTTTTGCACGGGCACCGCAACGACAAAGACATCGGGCGGCTGATAGAAACCGGCGCCGGGCAGTACGGCGAGAAAAAAATTGAAGGCGGCGCCAAACACCGCATGTACGAATTGTTCAAGGAAGGCGCGGCGCTGCTGGAAAAAGCCGCCGAAGCGGCCAGGGAAAGCGGCGCCGACGACGGTTCCGATGTCCTGCGCGAAAAATGCCGCCTGCTGCTGGAAGAACTCGCGCGCGCAAAAGAATCACAGCCGCCGGAAGGCGCGGACACGCAAACGCTGGCGGCGGAAAAATGCCTGCTGCGCGCCTTCGGCTTTTTCGCAAAATCCGAACCCGCCCGAATAACAAAAGCGGGCAAGACGCAGTAACCGTCCGCGTCATCCCCGCGCTTTTTATTTACCCCCCGCCGCTTGCGGGGGGGGGCGGAGTTTGCCGCCCGCCAGGGTGGCAAACTCCGGGGGGGTGGAATGCGCCCTTATAAAAACGATTAACCCCAACAGTAACGGACACCCCCCACTCCCCCGGAACATTCCCCGCCGACTTCGTCGTCGGCGAATGCTCCGACCCCCCCCCGCAAGCGGCGGGGGGGATAGTTAATTTGCCTGCGGCAATTTATTGAGACACTACTGGACGATAGCGGGCGTCCCCGCCCGCTCCAATTAAATTAGGTCCGGCGGGGACGCCGACCAAGTATGCCCCGTTACACCCCTGGAGGAGTGTAACGAGAGCGCCATTTTTTCGCCCTTGCGTCATTCCCGCACTTTTTCCAGAGGCGGGAATCCAGCAAATTAAAAACACTTCTCGTTACATCTCTCCAGAGGTGTAACGATGCCGATGATAGCGGGCGTCCCCGCCCGCTCCAATTAAATTAGGGCCGGCGGGGACGCCGACCAAGTATGCCCCGTTACACCCCTGGAGGAGTGTAACGAGAGCGGGGATATCCCCCTGCGTCATTCCCGCGGCTTTTCCAAGGACGCGGCGAGCAGGGAGCCGGGCAGAAGAAAAGAAAGCGCCCAGGAGGCCGGCATCAGCAATTTAAAAACGCCGTCGCGCATTCGCCCGGTCAAAACAATGCTCAAACTTCCGGCAAGCAGCGGGGAAAAACGAACCCGCCGGCACCGCCGCAGCCGCAGTCCGCAGTTTTCCGCAAGACGAAGGTAATGCGCTTTTTCGGGAAAGAAAATATGGCGCGGCGCGTCCAAGCCGCTCCATTTTTTGCCGAACACTTTCGCTTCCGGCGAGCTCAGCACCGGAGTAACCGCGTAAATTTCCCCGCCGGGGCGCAGCAGCGCCGCAAGTTCGCGCAGCGTTTCCGCCGGATTGTTCAGATGCTCAAAACTTTTATGCATCGCGGCGAAATCAAAACCGCCGCAGGCGCGCGCTTCGCCGGCGAGCGCGCGCATGTCCGAATGCACCGCCGCGCCGGTTTTTTTCGCCACTTGTTCGGCGAGCGCGGCGGAGGGTTCAAAGCCGCAGCATCGCGCGCCCGCCGAGTTCATCAGCGAAAGAAAGTTTCCGTCGCCGCAGCCGAAATCCACCCCGCAGGACGCGGGCGCCGCCGGGCGGTAATACACATCGGCGTTTACCGCCCGCCGTATGCGCTCGTACAATTCGGAAACTTCCGAATGCATCGGATAGCCCTCGTAAAAAACGGAAACATCATCCGGCACCGGATGCTGCTGCACAAGCCCGCATTCCGCGCAGCGCATGTAATCCACGGCGCCGGGCGCGCCGCACCACAAATCCCGGCAGCCGCGCAAATACACGGCGCAGTCCCCGCCGCCGCAAACAAGGCAGGAAAAATCGGTTTTTGTCATCGCGCCGCGC
>JAHRAH010000155.1 GCA_020027345.1 Gammaproteobacteria bacterium
CCAACGGCAAATACAAAGAAATCAACGACAAGTATTTCGCCTTTGACATTTACGGCCGGTAACTGAATCCATACCCCCCGCCGCTTGCGGGGAAATTAACCCCTGCGGGGGGATTAACCCCCCCCCCATCTTTGATGGGGGGGGTGAGGGGGGGGAAATTTGCGTCGGCGGGATTTGTGGTTTTCCCCCCCCAACCCCCCCCATCGGAGATGGGGGGGGGGTTAATAAAGCAATTCGTTGGGTTGCCAGCGGGGGTTTATTCGGAAACTGTGACGGTTGTCGTTGCCGACACTGTTGACGACACCGACACCGTTGACACTGTTGCCGACACTGTTGACACTGTTGACGACACCGACACTGTTGCCGTCGGCACCTTCGGCGATAATAAAATTTGCGGTTAGGGCTATCATTGCGGCGTTGTCGCCGCAGTGACGGGGGTGTGGCTGAAACAATTCGGCGCCGGATTCTTTTGCGGCGGTTTGCAGTTTTGCGGCGACGGTTTTATTTTGCATAACGCCGCCGACGATGGCGAGCGCGGTGTCTCCGGTTTTTGCGAGTGCGCGCCGCGCTTGTTTTGCGAGTCCTTCGGCGACGGCGTTTTGCATTGCGGCGGCTATTTCGGCGCGCGATTCGGGATGGCGCAAGAGCAAACGGCGCGCGGCGGTTTTCAATCCGCTGAAACTAAACCGCAATCCCGGCTGCGCCGGCGAAGGCAGGGAGAAACGGTTGCCATCGTCCGCAACAGTCCCCGCAACAGTCGTTGCAGTCGCCGCGAGTTTTTCCAAGTCGGCGCCGTTTGTTCCGGCGTTGAGCAGGCGCGCGGTTTTGTCCAATGCTTCGCCGGCGGCGTCGTCCATAGTCGCGCCGAGCAGACGGTATCGGCGCGGGGCGTCGGCGCGCCAGAGTTGCGTATGCCCGCCGGAAGCGAGCAGGGCGGTGTAGGGAAAAGACAAATCGGGGCGCGCGAGCAGCGGCGAAAGAATATGCCCTTCCAGATGATTGACGGCGAGCGCGGGGATCTCCCACGCGAAAGCCAAAGCGCGGGCGAAAGATGCGCCGGCGAGGAGGGAGCTCGCGAGACCGGGACCGGCGGTGTAGGCGATGTGCGTCGGGCGGGTTTTTGCGCGCGCGAGCATTCCTTCGGCGAGTGCGGGGAGGGCGCGCAGATGGTCGCGGGCGGCGAGTTCGGGGACGACGCCGCCGTAGGGCGCGTGCCGCCGCATTTGCGAGCGCAGCCGTTCGGCGATGATTTTGCCGCGCGCGAAGAGGGCGCATGCGGTTTCGTCGCAGGAGGTTTCCACGGCGAATATAACCGGAAAAACAGTCCCCGCGCGGCTTTGCGGCGAATCGTTTTTTGGCTTTGCGGCTTTGCGGGGCGGGGGCATTGCGCTTATTGTAGCCGCGGGCGCGGGCGGGCGGGGCGGAAGTAAACAAAAAACGCGGCGAAAAAAATATTTTTGCGAATGCGAAAAAACGCGCGGGGATATTGTATAATGCGGTTCGCAGCCGCCGTAACAAGCGGCGCGGGAAAGCAAAACGCAAAAAATGGAAGGACACTTTCAATGAACAAAAAAGAATTGACCGACGCCGTCGCCGACGCCGCGGGCTTGAGCAAAACCGACGCCAGCGCGGCGCTGGACGCTTTCGTGGAGACCGTCACCAAGGCGCTGAAGAAGAAGAAAACCGTGACCATTGTCGGTTTCGGCACTTTCCAAACCTCGCGCAGCAAGGCGCGCGAAGGGCGCAACCCGCAGACCGGCGAGAAAATCAAAATCAAGGCGAAGACGGTGCCGAAGTTCAAAGCCGGCAAGTCGCTCAAAGACGCCGTCAACAAATAACCCGCCGCCGGCGGTTGGGCTTGCGGCGGGGGGATGTCCCCGCCGCAGGGCGGTTTTTGCCGGTTTGCGGGGTGGTAGTTCAGTTGGTTAGAATATCGGCCTGTCAAGCCGGAGGTCGCGGGTTCGAGTCCCGTCCATCCCGCCATTGCCGCCGCCGCGCGCGGCGTCGCTGACACTGCGCGGAGGAGAAAGCGCAGCGGAAAATGTTCGCCCTCGTGCGCAAGCCGCTTTTTCGCAAGGCGGTCATACTCCTTTTTGTTCTGCCGCTGATGTTCGCCGGCGGCTCGCTCGTCGGCGGGCTCGCGCAGGAGACCGTCGGCTCGGTGGAATCCTTTGAAATCTCCCGTTACGAATACGAGAATGTCTACCGCAACCTGCTGGAAGAATACCGCCGCCGCTACGGCGTCAGCGAAGTGTCCCCCGAACTGAACGCGCTCATCGCCCGCGACGCCCGCAATCAATTGGTGACCGATTACCTGATGCGCGCGGCGGTGGAGGACAAATCCATCGCCGCCCCGCCGGCCGCCGTCGCCCGCGAAATACGCGAATACGAGGAATTCCAAAACGACGACGGCGAGTTTTCCTTTGAGATATACAGCGACTATGTCCCCGACCGCTTTCGCTTTGAAGCGCAGATACGCCGTTCGCTCGGGCGCGAGACGGTCTTTGATATGATGGAATCGTTCCCCGTCGCTCCCGTGCGCGAGCGCCTCGCCGCCTTTCGCCGCCAGCACCGCATCGTGGACGAAGCGCACATCACGGTAACGGCGTCCTTCAACATACCGGAGGACGACATCCGCGCCTATTACGAAGCGCAGCAGAGCGAGTATTTGGAGCGCGAGCGCGCGAGTTATGCTTTTGTCACTCTCTCCTTTGACGCCTTCGCGCGCGAGCGGGTGACCGTCTCCGAAGAGGAAGTGGAAACCGCCTACGAGGATTTTGCCGCCGAACTGGGCGAGCGGCGGCGTTTGAAACTCTCGCACATATACATCGCCGACGACAGCGAGGAGGGTTACGCCCGCGCCGAAGAACTTGCGCAGCGGGCGGCGGAGGGCGGGGACTTCGCCGCGCTCGCCGCCGAACATTCCGACGACGCCGGCAGCGCGGCGGGCGGGGGGAGTTTGGGCTTTTTCGCCGCCGGCGACCTGCCCGAAGAAATGGAATTGGCGGCGGAGGAATTGGAAGAAGGCGGCGTCAGCGAGCCGGTGGAAGTGGACGGCGGATTCAGCGTTTTGCGTCTGGACGAAATCGTGACGCCGCCGATACCGCCGCTGGCGCAGGTGCGCGAGAGAATGGAAACGGCGGCGCGGCGCGAGCTCGCCTACGACGAATTCCAAAACGAAGTGGAACGGTTGAAAGAAATCGCCTACCGGCAGGTCGGCTCGCTGGTGTCATTGGCGACATTGGCGCAGGCGGAGATACATCTGGCCTCGGTCGTCTACCGCCGCCCGGCGCCGGGGGCGAGGGACGAAGCGCCGCCGCCGCCCTTCGCCGCGCGGGCGGTGCGCGAGGAAACCTTCGCCGAATCCATCGTGGAAAAAGGCGAAACCGGCGCCATCGCCTTGGAGGACGACAACTTTATGTTCGTGCGCGCGCTCGCCTATCAGCCGCGCCGCATTCGCCCGCTCGCCGAAGTGCGCGAGGAAATCGCCGCCATACTCAACGCCGGCGAACAAGCAAAAGACCTGCTCGCCGCCGCCGAAGAAGGCGAAAGCTTGCGCCTGCCCGAAGACATGGAATGGGGGGACGCTTACACTCTGAGCCTGACCGCCGACGACGACGACGAAGAATCCGCCCCGCAAAGCAAAGCCGAACGCGAACGGCTCGCGGATTTGGACGATGTTTTTAACGCCGACCTCAGCGGGGGACTCCCCGCCTTCGCGATGATCCCGGAGCAAGACCGCATCCGCGTTTTTCGCATCCGCGATGTCGTCAATAACGCGCCGCTGGACGAGGACTATCTGGTGATTGACGAACTAACGGGCCCCGCCGAACGCAGTTTGGCCGGCGCCGGCTATCTGGATGTCCTCTCCGACCGCTACAAAGTCCGCTTTGACCTCCCCGATGCGGAAAACTGATTTTGCCCGAAACCGAAAACCAGTTTTGTTCGATGCGGAAAACTGATTCCGGCAACGGTTGCGGTGGTTAACTGATGCCGGCAACGGTTGCAATTGCAACGACAGTTACGGCGACGGCGACGGCGACGATAACGGTAACGGTTGCGGAAAACTATGAAATACCCCCCGCCGCTTGCGGGGGGGGGTCGGAGTTTTCCTTTCCCATCGGAGATGGGAAAGGAAAACTCCGGGGGGGTGGAGAGAGCCCGCAACCGTCAGCGGCAACCGTTATTACAAGGGCGCATTCCACCCCCCCGGAGCATTCCCCGCCGACTGCCGTCGTCGGCGAATGCTCCGACCCCCCCCCGCAAGCGGCGGGGGGTATAGTTGTATTAACTCCCGCCGCCCCCGCTACCGTCGCCTGCATCAGCATCAGCAGGAGCAAGCCCGGCGGTAATATGAAACCCGCAGTCCGCATGCAAAACCTCCCCGGTAACAGCCGACGACAAATCCGAAAGCAAAAACAGCGCGGCGTTCGCCGCTTCTTCGGCGGCGATGTTGCGCCGCAGCGGCGCTTGCCGCCGCACTTCGCCGAGGATCTTGCCGAAACCGCCGATGCCGGCGGCGGCGAGCGTCTTCACCGGCCCCGCCGAGACCGCATTTACGCGAATGCCGTCCCTCCCCATTCCGTAGGCGAGATAGCGCACGCTCGCTTCCAAAGCCGCTTTGGCGACGCCCATCAGATTGTAGTTCGGCATCGCCCGCCGCCCGCCGAGATAGGTGAGCGTCACGGCGCTGCCGCCGCCGGCGCGGGCGAAATGCGGTCGCGCCGCGCGGCAAAAACCCGTCAGCGTGTAGGCGCTGATGTCCAGCGCTTCGGCGAAGGCCTCGCGGCTCGCGCCTTCGTAATACTCGCCGACAAGCGTCTCCTGCCGGGCGAAAGCGATGGAATGCACGAGACCGTCCAGTCCCCCCAAATCTGCGGCGGCGGAATCCACGGCGTTTGCGATGTCGCCGTCGCCGGCGGCGTCGCAGGGATAGACCGGCGCGCCGGGAAAGTCCTGGCCGAGAATAACGGAAGTTTTGTCGTGCGCCTTGCCGCCGGGCTGCACCGCAAAAGCAAGCGCCGCCCCTTCCTCTTTGGCCCGCCGCGCGATAAAAAAAGCAAGCGACCGCCGATTCCGCGCCCCCGCCACCAAAACCCGTTTCCCCTCCAACAACACCCCCAAATTATACCCTCCCCAATTTCCCCAATCACCCCCCCCCCATCTCCGATGAAGGGGGGGACAAAAAGGAAATTACCCCCCCCCCATCTCTGAGGGGGGGGGGTGGGGGGGGGAAACTCAAACCAACTATACCCCCCGCCGCTTGCGGGGGGGGGTCGGAGTTTGCCGTCCCCATCGCCAGATGGGGACGGCTTAATTGGCTTTCTACTTTTTTTCTGAAGAATGTCGTCATTGATCTTCAATATCACACTCTTGACGATATCACTTGTACTGCTCAGGTTTGTCT
>JAHRAH010000158.1 GCA_020027345.1 Gammaproteobacteria bacterium
GCGGCAAGATGCACGACATCCCAGCGAAAGTCCAACGCCAGAACATCGGCGACGACGGGAACGAAGTCGTCGTTTAAACTGGCGTCGTCTTCCAACACAATCGCGCAGGAGATGTCGTCGGTGACAAGACGCTCCCACAGGTTATAGTGCGAGAGGTAACAACCGATTTCGGCGGGCGTCAATTCGCGCGCGAATTTGCGCCGCATAATGTCCTGCCGCAAACGGCGATGATACGGGGCGAAGTCGGCGGTCGCGCCGTCAACAGCGTCAATAATTTCATACTCCGCGTCCAAGGCGTCCAACCTTGCGCGCATGTTTTCGCGCCGCTTTGCCGCGCGCGCAAGGGAGACAACAAAAATCGGCGGCAGTGTCATTGCGCCGGCTCCGGATAACGGCGCTTTAATACTTCGTAAAGCGAATCTGCGGGATAGTCCCCGTCCTTGTCCACGCCCTCCAACGACAGGAACGAATTGCACAAATGAACGCAGCGCAATTCCGGCGCGACCGCCAACAAGCCGTCAAAATTCCACCCCGCACTTTCCGCCACTTTGCGCCCCTTGGGGTCCCCGGGCAAAGTAAAAACCGAAGCCGGTTGAATGTGTTCTTCCAAACCGAAATGCCTGACGGCGGACATCAAACTATGCATCCCCCCGGCGTCCCTGCCGCCGATATGCAGGCGCGAATCCCGCCAAAACATCAGGCGGCGGCGAATCTTGTGATAACGAACCAGCGGTTTGTCCCACGGTTGTAGGCGGTTGACATCCGAATAAGAATCAGCAAGAGCCGCCACGAGCGGATGCCCGCGCGGAAACTTAAGCATTCCGTTCCACAACCGCCCCGGCCGGCATGTGCGCGAAAGCACAATCCCCTCCGCAAAATCAAAAGGGCGCACGCAAACCAAATCCATATCCGCCCACCAACCGCCGCGTTTATGCAGCAGCGCAAAACGGAAGTGGTCGGCGAAAAAAGCAAGCGTCCCCCTTTTGTGAAAGAATATCGCCGCGCGCGGCAAAATATCCTCCGCGTTCAGTAAACGCAAACCGCCGATGCGCGGGATATTCTGCAACTCGTCGTAATGATAAAGATGAAACTCATGACCGTGCGCGCAAAACGAGCGGATGCACAACCGTTCCAGCGCGCTCAGCCGCCCGCCGACCCACAAACCTTGCACAATGCGGTTGCCGTTTTGCATTGTTGTCATTCGCCGCTCCATTTTCCTTTCGGCAACGGACGGGTCAAACGGCAAAGCAGGCAGGATATTCTGTCCCACCGCCGCCATATTGCGCCGATAATTCTGTCCGCCGCTTTTCCGGCGTTCGGGTTGCGGTTGCCGCCGATAGTGGAATTCGCCCCGGCTTGCCGCGCAAGTTCCGGCGCGACGCAGTGGAAAGCAAGCCCTGTCCACCACCAATGGCCCCAGGCATGGTCAATCGGTTCGGATATTTCGCGGCAAATGTTCAGCAGTTTTTTCGCGCCGGCCAAATTAATCAAGTAGGCGTGCGCCCACACAAGCCGCCGCTTAAACCTGCCGAAAACATAACCGCGACCCGCGAGTCCGCGAAAGGCAACTTCCACCAACTCGGGGCGATGCGCTGCAAGATGCACAACATCCCAGCGAAAGTCCAGCAACACAACATCGGCGACGACGGCGGCGAAGTCATCGCCGGGAAAAGCGTCGTCTTCCAACACCAGCGCGCAGGAAATTTGTTCGGCGACAATCCGCTCCCACAGTCGGTAATGCGAAAGATAACAACCGATTTCGCCGGGCGTCATCTCCCGCCCGAACTTGCGGCGGAATTTCTCCTGCCGCAAATTATGCGCGTATTCGGCGGGGTTGAGAGTCGCGCCGTCCACTGCGTCAATGATCTCGTATTGCAAGCCCAGGGCGTTCAGGCGCTCGCGCATTTTTTCGCGTCGCTCCTTCGCCCGCGCGAGCGAGACGACGAATATCGGCGGGAAATCCGGCGGCGCGGCTGCTTTCATCCGCGCAACCGTTTCGGGATGCCGAAGAGCATCCACTTTGCCATTTTTATTCTTGCGCGCCAGCGGCGGAACTTTTTTTGCAAAGGGGAGTTGCCTTCCGCCGGATTCCTATCCAATGCGCGCCGGCCGTAACCGAGATGGCGCACGGCGGGGACTTCCAAATGCGCGGTCGCAAAACCCAAGCGCAAAAAAACAAACGACACTTCCTTTTCGCCGCCGATTGCGGCGACGGGAGCGATGCGTTTGTAATCCGCAATGCGCCGCAAGCCCGGGTTGTAACCGTAGCCGAAGTAATACCAATGCATCCCCGGGCGCGCGCGAAAATATTCCACGCCGTCAAGCGTCTCGTAAGGCAGTTTCTTAAACTTGCGGTGTTCGTCGCGCCCGCGCAGCATTACGGCGCTCGCTTGCGGATGCGCGCGCAGCACTTTAAAAGATTCGCCGACAAATCCGCCGCGGAAAAAAGCCCAGTCGTCCTGACAATGAAAAACAAACGGAGTTTTCACGCGCGCGTAGCCGGCGTCTATCGCGCGCGCCTGGCCGAGGCGCTTGCGGTTGACGACAAACTCAAAGGGCAGGTTTATCCCCGCCAAAACTTCGCGCACGGTTTCGTCGCCGGAATCTTCCACGACGATAAATTGCCGCGGGGGAATGTCGGCGAATGCGGCGAAGGATGCGACGGTTTGCCGCAGCAAATCAAAGCGCCCGCAACTCGTCAGCACGACGGAATATTGGTTGTCCATTAGGGTTGCCCCCCCTTTGTCCCCCCCATCGGAGATGGGGGGGGAGTGGTTGGGTTAGCCGTCATTGTTTCGCCGCATCTTTGTCATTCCCGCGCGCCTCTTTGTCATTCCCGCGAAAGCGGGAATCCAGACCATTCCCCGGAATTGGATTCTGGATTCCCGCTTTCGCGGGAATGACATTATTTTTTTTAATCGGCGGATACGCCCAGCGGTAGAGATGGCGCGCTTGCCAGTTGTGATGGCGGACTAACGACGCCAGAATCCATTCGCCGAAACCGCGGCGGACTTTGCGCGGCTCGCCGATGATGGAAGGCGCGCCGCCGTCCACGGTTACGGCGGGGTCCACGGCGTAATACGCGATGCCGTTCAGCCACCATTCGGCGTAACGCCAATCTATCGGCGCGGATATTTCGCGGCAGATTCCCAACAGTTTGCGCGCGCCTTCCAAGTTAATCAAATACGCGCGGGTCGTGCCGACGCGTTTGTTGTATCGCACCAGCCGCCGCCCGCGCGGGAGTTCGCACAAAACGCAATCGGTTTTGTAACGCTTGCGCGAGGAAAGCAAAATGACATCCCAGCGCCATTCCGTTTGCGCCGCCGCCGCCGCGACTTCGGCGAAAGCGGAATCCAAAACGGGGTCGTCCTCCAAAACCAGCGCGCATTCGGTTTTTTGCGCCGCCAGCGACTCCCACAACCGGTAATGCGAAAGAAAGCAGCCGATTTCGCCGCGGCTCAGCTCGCGCCCGCGCAAGAATTTCCATTTGTCCAAGCGCAGCCGGTGCGCGTATTGTCGCAAATCCAAAGCGGCGCCGTCCACGGCGTCCGTCATCGTATATTGCAAATTCATCGCGCGCAATTGCCGGACTATGTTCTCGCGCCGTTCCGCCGCCCGCGCCAGCGAGACGACGAATATCGGCGGGAAGTCCGGCGGCACCGCCGGCTTTCCGGTTTAGCGGCGGCGGGGAACGGGCGCGGCGCGGCGGACGCGCGCGGGCGCCGCCGGATTGCTGATGTTTTTCTCGCGCATTGTTTTTCCCCGTGCTTGACAGAAAGGGCGCCCTGCGTTTTCCCGCGAAAACGCCGGGCTGTGTCAAGCAACATGCGTGTGTACTCCCGCTTATTTCCCCGACGCGGTGGCCGCCGCGCCGTTTTAGCCGGGTGTTGCATTTAGCGGGCAACCCGGCAACGGGCTACACGCATCTTGCTTGACAGCGGGATTATAGCACACTCAACAGTCCCCCATCCGCGTCATTCCCGCGCTCCCGTTAAAAAGCGGGAATCCCTCCGCGTCATTCCCGCACTCCTGTAAAAAGGCGGGAATCCTTCTGCGTCATTCCCGCACTCCTGTTAAAAAGCGGGAATCCAGCAAACTTTAAGGCGCGGGTATAATCCGCAAATGACGGCGGGCGCGGCGGCGGCAGATTTGAAAAAAGCGCGCGATATTTTGCGCGGGACTTTCGGACACGAAAACTTTCTCGGCGAACAGGAGCGCGTCATCGCCGAAACCCTCGCCGGGCGCGATGTCCTCGCCGTGATGCCGACCGGCGGCGGCAAATCGCTTTGCTATCAAATCCCCGCGATACTGCGCGCCGGCGCCGGCGTCGTCGTCTCGCCGCTTATCGCGCTGATGAAGGACCAAGTGGACGCCCTCGCGCAAAACGAAGTGCGCGCCGCCTATTGGAATTCTTCGCTGACGCAAAAAAAAGCCGACGAAGTTTGCGCCCGCTTCGCAAACGGCGAATTGGATTTGTTTTATGTCGCGCCCGAACGGCTGCTCTCCGATTTTTGCCTGCAAATGCTGCGCAAGAATCCGCCCTCGCTTTTTGCCATTGACGAAGCGCACTGCATCTCGCAATGGGGGCACGACTTCCGCCCCGATTATTTGCATTTGGGAAAACTCGCGGCGGAATTCCCCGGCGTCCCCCGCCTTGCGCTGACGGCGACGGCCGACGCGCGCACCCGCGAAGACATCGCCGAAAAACTGAAAATGAAACAGGCGCGCGAAATCGTCGCGAGTTTTGACCGCCCGAACATATCCTACGAAATCCGCCCCAAGCGCGGCGCGCGCGAACAACTGATGCAGTTCTACCGCGAAAAGCACGAAGGCGAATCGGGAATCGTATACTGCCTCACGCGGCGGGGCGCGGAAGAAACCGCCGAGCGGCTGGAAAAAGAAGGCGTCCGCGCCCTGCCCTACCACGCCGGAATGGATTCCAAAACGCGCGCGGACTATCAGGAAAAATTCAAACGCGAAGAAGGAATTGTCATCGCCGCCACGGTCGCCTTCGGAATGGGAATAGACAAGCCCGATGTGCGCTTTGTCGCGCATATCAATATGCCGAAAAACATTGAAAGTTATTATCAGGAAACCGGCCGCGCGGGGCGCGACGGACTCGCTTCGGAGGCGGTTTTGTTTTACGGTATGGACGATGTGCGCGCCCTGCGAAAATGGATAAGCGAAAGCCGCGCGCCCGAAACCGTAAAAAAAGCCGAACGCAAAAAACTGGACGACTTCCTGCTGCTTTGCGAATCCACGCAATGCCGCCGCGCGCAAATCCTCGCGCACTTCGGCGAGGAATACTCAGCGCCCTGCGGCAACTGCGACAACTGCCTAAACCCCCCGCAAATGCGGGAGGCCACCGTCGCCGCGCAAAAATTTCTTTCCTGCGTCGCCCGCGCATGCCGCGGCGGGAGAAATTTTAATGCCGCGCACATCGCCGACATTCTGCTCGGCAAGGAAACGGAACGGGTGAACCAATTCGGGCACGAAAAACTTTCCACTTTCGGCATCGGCGGCGAACTGCGCAAAGCGGAATGGCTCGCGCTCGCGCGGCGGTTAATCTCCGGCGGAAAAATGGAAGCGGACGAAGAACGATTCGGCGGGCTGAAACTGACCGCGGCGGCAAAGCCGGTTTTGCGCGGCGAAGAAACGATTGCAATGCGCGAGCGCGCCGCCCCGGCAAAAGGCGAAAAAGCCGAGCGCAAACCGTCCGCGCAAAAATACAAACTGCAGGAGCCGCTGACGGCGGAGGAAAGCGCGCGCTTTGAACTCCTGCGCGCCGAACGCAGCCGCCTCGCGCAGGCGCAGAATGTCCCGCCGTATGTGATTTTCCACGACACGACATTGCTGGCGATGGCGCGCGAACCGCCGGCGGACGAAGCCGATTTTGCGCAACTCCCCGGCGTCGGCGCCGTCAAGGCAAAGCGTTACGCCCGCCCCTTCCTCCGCGTCCTGCGCAAGACAAATTAACCATACCCGCCGCCGCGAAACGGGGGGACTTTGTCATTCCCGCGAAAGCGGGAATCCAGAAAGAGCCGACGCCGGACACTAATGCCGGGGACGGTTGCCGTCGCGGGGTTGGCTGGATTCCCGCTTTCGCGGGAATGACAAGGGGGACTCTTGCGGCGGCGGCGGACGCATTCCCCGCAAGCGGCGGGGGGTATGGTTAATAAAGAGCGGCGGCGGACGATTGGGGGTTAAAGTCAACACGGCGGCAAAGGAGTCCCCCCGCGCAAAAAAAACCGCGATTCGCGCGCCGGATTTGCTACAATCAAAACTAAGGACCAATTAGGGGAAAACAACTATGCCATGGAATGAGATTAATCGGCACACAAAGAAAAAAATCCGCCCGGGTCCTTGGCGGCGCTTTTCTTGTTTTCTTCGCGTTCGGGGCGGCGGGCGATTCCCCGCGCGCGCCGCCCGCCGCCGATTCTTCGCGGACTGCGGCCGCGCTTGCCGCCGATTCCTCCGCCGCCGGCGGGCGCGGGTTTTCGTATTCGGCGTGGCTGCGCGATAAACGATTCTGGGGCGGCTACCGCAAACTGAACGGCGGCCTTTGCGCGCGCGGCGAAAGCGATGACTGCCCGCCGCCGGGCAAAAGGCAAAAACGGCGGGGGAGTTTCTGGCGCGTTTTGGCGGACGGTTTCGGCGAAAACGCGC
>JAHRAH010000167.1 GCA_020027345.1 Gammaproteobacteria bacterium
GGGGGGGGGCTGGGGGGGGAAATCCAACAAATTAAAGCCCCAAAGGGGCGGCGTTATCCAGCACAGCGGCAACGCCCTGTGAACCTCCGCACACACAAAAATCAAGCCCCAACGGGGCGCAGCACAAATATCAAAGCAATGCAAAAAACCACCATCAAATCCTCCCCTCCGCAACAGCATGACAAGCAACCGTCCTCCCCGACCCCATTGACGAAATCGTCCCCCCCATCCCCGATGAGCCCTCTTCCCCCCCCCCATCTCCGATGGGGGGGGTTGGTGGGGGGAAAAGCCCAGGAACAACCCCCCTGCACCTCTCCTCCGCATACCGACACCGCGGATGAAAATAACACCCCCCCGGCAAATCAGTCGGCGAGGGCGGTTCCCCCGGCGAACGCAAAGGCGGCAGCGCTTTCCCCACGGCGGGCGCCGCCGCCAGCAGCGCGCGAGTGTAGGGATGACGCGGCGCCGCGAACAATTCCGCGCAACTCGCCTCTTCGCAAACGCGCCCCAGATACATCACCGCCACCCGCCCGCCAAACTCCCGCACCACCGACAAATCGTGGCTGATAAACAAAAACGCCAGTCCCTGCTCGCGCCGCAGGTCGCCCAGCAGATTCAGTATCTGCGCCTGCACCGAAACATCCAGCGCCGCCACCGGCTCGTCGGCGATGACGAATTGCGGGCGCGCAATCAACGCCCGCGCGATGCTCAGCCGCTGCCGTTGCCCGCCCGAAAACTGATGCGGAAAGCGCCCCAAAGCGTCCGCCGAAAGCCCCGTCAGCGCAAGCACTTCCGCCGCCCGCTCGCGCGCCTTCGCCCCCGCCCGCAGCGCCGGAAAGTGAAAGCGCGCGACTTCCGTCAGCGTCTGCTCCACCGTCATCCGCGGATTCAGCGACGCGTCCGGATTCTGAAAAACCATCTGAATCGCCCGCCGGAACGGCCGCCGCCGCTTTTCCGACAGATGGTCAATCCGCTCGCCGCCAAAGCGCACCTCGCCCGCATCGGGGCGGCAGAGCCCGGCGACAACCTGCGCCAGTGTGGATTTCCCGCAGCCCGATTCGCCGACGACGCAAAAAACCTCCCCCGCAAAAACGCGCAAACTCACCCCATTAAGCGCCCGCACCGTAGCCGCCCCCCGCCCGGCAAACTCCCCCCCGGAACGAAAACTCTTAACAACCCCCGAAACCTCCAACAACGGCCCCGCCGCTTGCCCCCCGCCAATACTGTTACCCCCCGCCGCTTGTGACGAAGAAACAGAATCCCCCTCCCCCATCCCCGCCGGGGAAACTGTCAACCCCCCCATCCCCGATGGGAAAACTGTCAACCCCCCCCCATCTTTGATGGGGGGGGTTGGGGGGGGGAAACCCCGGAGCAAAAAACGCCGGAAAAACAACGACCATCCCCGGCGATGCGGGAGGCAATCATTGGCGAACAATCAACCGCAGCAGGATTCGTTTTCCCGCTGCTTGGGCGGGCAGGGATTCTCGCCGTAAGAACAAAAAACGCAGCAGTCCCCCGCTTGCGGCTTAAGCAGCGCCCCGCAATGCGGGCAATCCAACAACCACTGACAGGCGTTCTCCGGAACTTCCGCCCCAATCTCCCCCCCGCAATGCGGACAAACAACAACCCCGCGCCCCATCCCCAAATATTACCACACCGTCATCCCCCCCCCCACCGCGTCATTCCCGCATTCCCCCCCCAGCGTCATTCCCGCATTTTTCCAGAGGCGGGAATCCAGCAAATTAACCCAGCGTCATTCCCGCACTCCTATTAAAAGGCGGGAATCCAGCAAATTAATTAAGAATCCCCACCCCCCCAAATTAAAAACAATAAGGACAAGCAACCAACCGTCCCCCCCCCGCCTTTTCCAAAACCGGCGTCCGAATTTTGCAATCCTCCCGCGCGATGGAACAACGCGGATGAAAAGCGCAACCGCCGGGCACTTCGGCGAGCGAAGGCATCCTCCCCGGTATTTGATTAAATCGCCCCCCGCTTTGGTTTTCCGGCAACGCCGCCAGCAAACCGCGAGTATAAGGATGCAGCGGCGCGCGAATGACATCAGCAGTCGCCCCGCTTTCCACGACGCCGCCGGCGTACATCACCATCAGCCGGTCGGTCATTTGCGAAGCCAAACTCAAATCGTGCGTGATTAGTATCAGCGCCATTTGCCGCCCCGCGCAAAGCGCCGCCAGCAGCGACATTATTTCCGCCTGTATCGTAACATCCAGCGCCGTCGTCGGCTCGTCCGCGATAAGCAAAAGCGGATTCGTTATCAGCGCCGCGGCGATCACCACGCGCTGCCGCATTCCCCCGGAGAGTTCGTGCGGGTAGGCGCGCAGCCGCGCTTCGGCGGCCGGCATTGCGACTTCGCGCAAACGCCGCAACGCCATTTCCCGCGCTTCTTTTTTGCCGACGCCGCCGCGCGCGAGAACGCATTCCGTCAACTGTTCCTCCACGGTAAGAACCGGATTAAGCGTCGTCATCGGATCCTGAAACACCATCGCCATCCGCGCGCCGCGCACCGCGCGAAGTTCCTTTTCCGGCATTCGCAATATGTCGCGCCCGCAAAACAAAATCTCGCCGCCGTCAATCTTCCCCGGCGGCGCAATTAAATTAAGCAGCGAAAGCGCGAGCAGCGACTTCCCCGCGCCGCTCTCCCCGACAATCCCCAGCCGCTCCCCCGCCGAAAGCGAAAACGAAACCCCGCGCAGCGCCCGCCGCCCCCCAAAAACCGCCGAAAGCCCCCGCACCGTCAACAGTCCCTCTTCTATACCCCCCGCCGCTTGCGGGGGGGGGTCGGAGTTTGCCGTCCCCATCGGCAGATGGGGACGGCAAACTCCGGTGGGGTGGAAAGCATCCTCATAACAACGATTAACCCCAGCGGTAACGGACACCCCCCACCCCCCCGTAGCAATCGCCGCCGACTTCGTCGTCGGCGGATGCTCCGACCCCCCCCGCAAGCGGCGGGGGGTATTGAAAAGAAAAATGCGCGAACTTCCGGCTTACGATGATGTCTTGCTGCAGCCGCAGTATTCGGCGGTCGCGCCCGGCGACGCCGAAATATCCACCGCCCTCGCCGCCGACTTCCCCCTCGTTCTGCCGCTGCTTTCGGCGGCGATGGACACCGTCACCGAATCGCAAATGGCGATAGTTATGGCGCAAGCCGGCGGGCTCGGAGTCGTCCACAAAAACTTCCCCCCGCGCGCGCAAGCCGAAGAACTGGAAAAAGTCAAACGCTACGAAGGCGGCACCGTATACAAACCCGTAACCGTCGCCGCCGATGCGACAGCCGCAGACGCTCTCGCCCTGCAGCGCAAGCACGGCATCTCCGGCTTGCCCGTCGTCGGCAAAAAGGGCGAAGTCGCCGGCATCGTCACCAACCGCGATTTGCGTTTTGAAACGCGCCCCGCCCGCCCGCTGCGCGAAGTGATGACGCCCGCCGCCAAACTCGTAACCGTCCGCCCCGGCTTCCAATTGCGCGAAGTAAAAAACCTGCTCCACCAGCACCGCATTGAGCGCGTCGTCATCGTCGGCGCCGGAAACAAACTGATGGGACTGGTCACCGCGCGCGACATCCTCAACACCGAACGCTTTCCCAACGCCAGCAAGGACGCCAAGGGACGCTTGCGCGTCGCCGCCGCAGTCGGCGCGGGCGGAACGGAACGCGCCGAAATGATGGCCGAAGCCGGAGCCGACGCCCTAGTTTTGGATTCCGCGCACGGACACAGCGAGAGCGTTCTCGCAAGCGTCGCCAAACTGCGCAAGCGACTGCCGCAGGTGTTGCTCATCGCCGGAAACATCGCCACCGAATCTGGCGCAAAAGCAGTCGCCGCAGCCGGTGCCGATGCCGTCAAAATCGGAGTCGGTCCCGGTTCCATTTGCACAACGCGCATCGTCGCCGGCGTCGGCGTCCCCCAGCTGGCGGCGGTTTTGGCGGCGGCAAAGGCGTTCAAAGGGCGGCGCAAAAAACCGGCGCTGATAGCAGACGGCGGAGTGCGCCATTCCGGCGACATCGCCAAAGCCCTCGCCGCCGGCGCAGACGCCGTGATGGTCGGCAACATCCTCGCCGGAGCCGAAGAAGCGCCCGGCGAAATAGAACTGTTCCAAGGGCGCGCTTATAAAAAATACCGCGGGATGGGTTCCGAAGCGGCAATGCGCCTCGGTTCCGGCGAACGCTATTTTCAAGACGCCGCATCGGGGAAGACGGTGCCGGAGGGAGTGGAAGGAAGAGTCCCCTACAAAGGCGCGGCGTCCGATGTTTTGTTTCAACTCGCCGGGGGTTTGCGCGCCGCAATGGGTTACGCCGGCGCAAAAAACCTTGCCGCCCTGCGCAAGACCCCGCTAGTCCGCATCACCGGCGCCGGAGTCCGCGAATCGCATGTCCACGAAGTGGAAATAACCAGAGAAGCCCCCAACTACCGCAGCGAATAAACGGCGGCGCGTCAGCGAAAAACAGCGACAATCACGCCGAACATCGCCGTCAGTCCGACCATCGCCCCGACAATGCGCAAAACCAAACGCGCTTCCATTTCTGCCAAGCGCGCTTCCATTTTGGCAAATCCCGTTTTCAAATCGGCTTTGGTGACCAATTCCTCTTTCAGTTCTTCGGCCACTTCCGAGAGAATCTGCGCATGCGCCTTCGCTTCCGCCGACGGAACGCCGACGGAAATCAGTTTTTCAGTAACGGCAAGCGTATCCACCCCGCCATAATACCACACCCTCCGGCGAATTGCATAGTCCCATAAGTCCCATAAGTCCTATATGACCTATCCCGCCGAATATTAATGCATCGCAAGTCCCCCATTAATATGCAGCGTCTGCCCGGTAATATAATCCCCCCCCGCCGACGACAAAAAAACCACCGCCGCCGCTATTTCTTCGGGGCGTCCCATCCGTCCGAGCGGGATCATCTTCACCCATTCCTCGCGCAGTTTTTCCGGCAGTTGCATAGTCATATCGGTGCCGACAAAACCGGGCGCGACGGTGTTCGCCGTTATCCCGCGCGGCGCGCCTTCGCGGGCGATGGCGCGAAAGAGTCCCTCCATTCCGGCTTTGGACGCGCAATAGTTTGCCTGCCCGGCGTTGCCGGAACGGGCGACGACCGAAGAAATCCCAATCAACCGTCCCCACCGTTTTTTCATCATCCCCGCCAGCGATGCGCGCGCGAGCCGGAACGCGCCGGAGAGATTCGTTTGCAAAACCCGCTCCCAGTTTTCGTCTTTCATCCGCACCAGCAAACCGTCGGCGGTCACTCCGGCGTTGCAAACGACGATGTCCGGCGCAAACCCTTTTTCCGCGAGGGCGGAAAGCAAAACCTTCGCCGCATCCGCATCGGCTGCGTCATACACTTCGCCGCAACCGTCAAACCCCCGAGCCGCCGCGCGTATTGTTTCCGCCCCTTCCGCGCTCGTCGCCGTCCCGCAAACGCGCGCGCCGGAAGCGCCCAACGATTGATACACCGCCGCGCCGATGCCGCGGCTTGCGCCGGTTACCAGCGCGCATTTTCCCGCCAAAGAGTTTTGTGTCATTTGTTTTTTCTCCAATGATTGTTCGTCGCCCGCCGCAACTCGGCAATCTGCGCCGCCGTTTCCGGCCGCCGCCGCAGCCAGACGGCAAAGGAAGCCGCCGCTTGTTCGGCGAGCATTCCGACCCCGTCCGCCCCCTGCCGCGCCGCCCGCGCAATCGCCAAAAACGGCCGCGCGCTCTCGCCATACGCCATATCGTAAGCCAGCAAAGCCCCCTCAAAAACCGCAGCCGGCAAATCCGGCGCAACCCCCCCCATCCCCGCAGCCGTCCCATTCACAACAACATCAAACCCCGCCGGACACTCCCCCAAACCAGAAGCACCAACAACAGTGGACCCCCCCCCCGCCCCCCCCCACAAAAAAGGGGGGGGGGGAAAAGGGAAAATAAAAAACCCCCCCCCCA
>JAHRAH010000178.1 GCA_020027345.1 Gammaproteobacteria bacterium
CCCCGCCGCCTCGCTCCCCGAACCCCCCTCCGGCAATGTGCAGTTCCACCGCCCCAAAACCGGCGGCCACGCCGCCTTCCTCGGCACCCCCCAAAACTGGCTCCCCAAAACAATAGCAAATTTCTTCACCGCCCACCCATAAACAACCAACAAAAAAAACCATCTCCGATAGGGGGGACAAAGGGGGGCGTCTCGTTTCTGTGAAGGCGCGTCTCGTTACACCTCTCCAGAGGTGTAACGCTCCCAAAAAAAGCGGGCGTCTCCGCCCGCTCAAATTAACTGTCATTCCCGCACTCCTATTAAAAAGCGGGAATCCAGCAAATTAAAGCCCCAACAGGGCAGCGTTATCCAGCACAGCGGCAACGCCCTGTGAACCCGCGCACACACAAATCAAGCCCCGAAGGGGCGCAGCACAAACTTTCGTCATTCCTGCGAAAGCAGGAATCCATACGGGGCCGGCGGAAAAAGCGAATCTTTCCGCCGCCCGGAAATAATGGCGAAGAGGAAAAACCGTATGGATTCCTGCTTTCGCAGGAATGACGGCCACCCCCGCCCCCGCGTCATCCCCGCATTTCTCACAGAGGCGGAAATCCGGCATAAATCCGCGTCATTCCCGCACTCCTATTAAAAGGCGGGAATCCAGCGAATTAACAATTCCCATCCGTCCGCCGCAGGGGTTGACTTTCCCCGAAAAACGGTTATAATGCCCAGTGACATAACAGCGCAGCTGCCCGCTCGTCGGGTTGCTCGCCAAATACAATACCCGACGCCGAAGCGCCTGCAAACGCGACGGCAAGGGCGGTTGCAGCCGCCTTAGGGAATAAGCGGGAACATCATACTCGTTGTGCTGTTATGTCCGGCCCGACGCCGCCCGCGGCGCGGCGAAGGGCGCGGAATGTTAATGCCGCAAACCCGAAAGGACCCCGCAATGTTCAACCTACTGAAACAAACCGCCTTGTTTTTGGTTTTCCTGTTTGGCGCGGTGCTGCTAAACGCTTGCGGCGGCGGTGGTGGCGGCGGTTCGCCCGCCGTGCCAACGCCGTCCGCCGTGCCAACGCCTGCCCTTCCTCCTGCTCCGCCCGCAACCAATGCGGATTTGGTCGCTACTTGCGGCAACGGGCTTGATGAGTGCGGCGCTTTTGCTTTGCAGGACAGCGATAATTCCTTTATTCTTTTTGCCGGTTTTATACCATCAGGAGGGGAAGCAAGCGAATTTTTTGGCGCGACAGTTACAGCCGTTCGTGGGCGAGTAACATCGGCGATGATACCTGTCGGACAACAACTGCAAGCATTGACTCCGGGCTTTGTCGTCCTTGAAGGTCAATTGATTGAGGCAAATCATGGCCACTATATTTTGTTGCACAGGGATGGCCGGGGCAGTTTTGACGACAACAAACAACTCTGCCTGCTCACTTATGTTGAGGCGTGGGCGGGGACGGCGTTGGGAAATCATTGTTACCGTTCCCCCGGTTTGAGTTACGCGCCCGACTTGAATGCTCTTGCGTTTAACGCAATGCCGTCCCGGCCTTTTGCGCTTGGTGACAGCGGTTTTTCCCTGTTGGGAAATTGGGACGGTGATGACCGTCGCGCCGATATTGCATATGACTTCGGGGATTTTTCCTTGTGGAGCGGAGTTTGGCGCGTTCCGGCGGCAAGCGCCTCGGGCGTTTTTCTGCCTCTTTATCGCGTCGGCATAATGCCGAAAATGGGAGAAGCGCGCCGATTGTTCGTCGGCTTTGACGATTACCGAAACGGCTGGTTTGCGTATTCATTTGAGCGGGAGAGTGCCGCGCACAAGTTCTCTGCCGTTGCGGGAAAGGACGGCATGTCCCTCCGCTATGAGTGGCGTTATAAATTTGGCACAAAAGGGGGCGAATGATGAAAACGATGATTGAAGTTTTGCGCAAGGCGGGGTTTGCGGTTTTATTCACCGTCGCGCTGACCGGTTGCAACATTACCGGCGGCGGCGTCGCCAACCGCGTTGTGCAGGACGGTTTGCCGGGAAATGCGGCCATCTATGTGCCGCAACCAGTGAAGGGCGGAAAGGTCCGCACTTCCGAAAATTGCGGCGCGTATGAGTCGTGCGCAAGTATTGACCATGCTTGGCATAAGTATCTTGCTCCCGTTCCCTGCTCCGACATAGGAGGCGTGGTTTTCTATGCCGGCGGTGATGCCGATGGAAAGATGGGGCTGAGGCTTATCACACAACAATACGGGGGCAAATATTATCCGCCGGTGCGCGGGGGACAGTTTTGGAGAAACCCCCAACTTTTGGTTGGCATTGAAAACCAAAAAGGCAAAGATAAGCCGAAGACGGGCGACTTCACAAAAGCGCAAGCGGAAGAGATTGCAGAACATTGTGCCGTTCCCTTTCAAATTAAGAAGGCGGAAAATTAAGGGACGGACTAAGTCCGCGTTGCCGTCATTCCTGCGCGGAATGTTAGAATTATGCGATGACCGTTGTTGTGCCGCCGGAGATATTTAAAGCGAACGACATTCGCGGGGTTGCGGGGGGGACGCTTACTGTTGCGGGGGCGGAACTTATCGGGAAGGCGCTTGCGGCGCAGGCGCGGGCGGAGGGGGCGGGGGAGATTGCGCTCGGGCGCGACGGGCGGCTTTCTTCGCCCGAACTTGCCGCAGCGCTCGCGCGCGGGCTTTGCGAAGGGGGAGTCGCCGTGCGCGACATCGGGCTTGCGCCGACGCCGGCTTTGTATTTTGCCGCCACAAATTTGTGCGGCGGCAGCGGCGTGATGGTCACGGGCAGCCACAATCCGAAAAACCACAACGGTATGAAAATGATGCTCGCCGGAAAAACGCTCAAGCGCGAGAAAGTGCGCGCGCTTTACGAGCGCATCGCGCGCGAAGATTACGGCGGCAAACCCCCCGCAAAACAAACAACGCGCGCGGACATAAAAAACGATTACATTAAAGCCGCCGCCGCCGCGAATCCGAACCCGCCGCGCAAGTTAAAAATAGTCGCCGACGCCGGCAACGGCGCGGCGGGGGAATTCGCCCCGGCTTTGTTTCGCGCGATGGGATGCGAAGTGCGCGAATTGTTTTGCGGCATTGACGGCAATTTTCCCAACCACCACCCCGACCCCGCGCGCCCGGAAAACTTGAAGGACGCGGCAAAAACAATGCGCGAATGGAAAGCGGACGCCGCTTTTGTTTTTGACGGCGACGGCGACCGCCTCGGCGTTTTGCTTCCGGACGCAAACGGCGAGCCGCAAAACATTTTTCCCGACCGTTTGCTTATGCTTTTTGCGCGGGATATGCTCGCGCGCAATTCCGGCGCCGGAGTCGTTTTTGATGTCAAGTGTTCGGCGAACTTCGCGCCTTTTGTTTTGCGACTCGGCGGCAAGCCGGATATGCAGCCGACGGGGCACGCTTTTATTAAATCGCGGATGAAAGAAACCGGCGCATTGCTCGGCGGCGAAATGAGCGGGCATTTTTATTTCGCCGAAGGATGGGGCGGCTTTGACGACGCGCTTTTTGCCGGGGCGCGTTTGATTCGCATTCTCGCCGAAGGCGGGGGGATGGAGGGCGTCCCCGATTCCGCCGCTTCGCCCGAACTCCTCGCCGAGATGAGCGGGCGCGACCCGCACGCCTTCGTCGCATTGCTGCAAAAAAGCGCGAAGTTTCCGGGCGCAAAAAACATCGTGGACATTGACGGACTGCGCGCCGAATACGAAAACGGTTTCGGACTCGTGCGCGCCTCCAACACCACCGCATCCCTGGTCTTCCGCTTTGAAGGAAAAACCGAATCGGACATGCAAAACATCCAATCCGAATTCCGCCAAGCCCTCCGCGCCGCCGACCCCGAATTGCAACTTCCGTTTTGAAGGAAAGATTAATTTCCGTTTTGCCTTAAATTTCGCCGATTTTGTTATAATAGCGGGCCGCGCCATTTGGCGGCGGTAGGGATTAATGAGCATCGGGGGAAAGCGTTTGCAGAGGCCGTTCTGTGTCGGAGCGGGCGGGCGGTTAATTTTTCCACCCCCCCCCCCCCCCCGTAAAATCAATGGTTTGTGCACGAGGGTAGGGCGGAGATAATGCGAAAAGGCAAAGCGAACGCTTTCCGGTGGCGGATTGCCGGCGGCGTTCTCCTGGTTTTTTTCGGCTTCGGAGCGGCGGGGGATTCCGCGCGCCCGCCGACGGTCGCCGTCCATTCGCCGCCGGCGGCGGCATCGGCGGCGGGCGTCGCCGACGCTTTCGCCGCCGGGTTTTCCTATTCGGAGTGGCTGCGCGACAAGCGGCTTTGGAGCGGCGGCGGCGTTCATCCGCCTTCCGGGGCGGCTTGCCTGCGCGTCGGCAGAGCGGCGGCGGAGGGGTACGATGATTGTCCGCCGCCGCAAAAAGGGGAGAATCGGCGGGGGAGTTTCTGGCGCGCTTTCTCCGGCGGGGTCGGCGAAAACGCGCGCGCGGTTTTGCAGTCGCTGCCGCCCGGTGCGGGCGACATGCGCGGTTATTTAATCCGCCAAGGCAACGGCGGCGGCGGCGATTTCGCTTTTTCGCAGTGGGGGCGCGAGCGCCTGCAGGATGCGGTTTCCGGTTTTGCCGACGGCGCGGCGAAGGCGCTGGCGCAGGCGGCGAAAACTTTGGAATCGGTCCGCCACGCCGAAGCGGACGCGCAAACGCCTTTCGGCGGCCGGCGCGGGCAACTTGGCGCATCGGCCATCGGCGCGCTGCGCGAAGGAAAAGACGGCGCGCTCGGCTGGCAGGCGCGGCTCTTTCTCGGCGACGGCGCGGGCGGCAACTTCGGGCTTTTCGCGCGCACGGCGGCGGACAGCACGCTCTGGGGGGCGAACGCGTTTTTGGATTTTCAGCAGGAAAGCGGCGAGGGCTTCTGGCGCGGCGGACTCGGCGCGGAATGGCGCTCGCGCTTTGGCGATGTTTTTGTCAACCGCTATTTTCCTTTCGGCGGCGCGCGCCCGAAAGCGGACGGCGGTTTTTTGTACAGCCGCGCCGGGTTTGACGCCGAGGCGGTCGTGCATTTTCCGAAAGCGGAATGGGTTTCGTTTTCGGGGAAATACTACAACTGGCGCGGGCGCTTCGGGCAAAGCAACGAAAGCGGAATCGCCTACGGCTTTAAGTTTCGCCCCGGCGGTTTGGAGTTTGACATCTACGCCGACGCCGGCAGCGGAAAACTCGGCGCCGACTTTCGCTACCGCTGGATTCTCGCCGGCGGCAAATCCGCAAGCGCCGCGCGCGCGCCGACATTTGACCCGCGCGCGCATTTCTTTGACGCCGTGCGGCGCGAACACGGACAGCGCATTTCGCAAACGCGGGGGGACTCTTCCGCAAATCCGGAGATGGCTTTCTCTCTGAACACGGGAACCGAAGGAATTATTAAATCGCAAATCGGAACGATAACTATTTCGCCTTCGGGTTTGCAATCGCAATCGCAATCGCAACTGCAAGCGCAATATCAACCGGCGCCGAAAGAACAATCGCCCGCCGTCCGCCCGGAAAACACGCACAATGTTTCGCCGACAAGTCAATTTACAATTACGATGAGCGTGCGCACCACGGTTCTTTTGACGGTGAGAGAAGCCCCCGGTTCCACTTTGCGCCTGACTCCGCCGATGCCGGGGACGGTCGTGATGCAAGTCGCCCAAGCGACGCTCGCCTTCGTCGCCGGCGGCGGGGAAAAAGCGCAAATCACGCTGCGGAGCGGGACGCTTTCGCTTTCGCTTCCGCCGCAATTGACATCCTACATCACCGCGGACATCGCATCCGAAAATGCGCGAATGCCGGTGTTCGGCGCCGCCTTCGCCGCCGTCTCCTGCGCGCCCGGCGACCGCGCCGCGCTCTGGGACCTGCGCGCACACTGCTTTTCCGGCGGCGGGATATTTAATGTCGTCGCTTTGCGCTCGGCGCCCGTGGCGACGATTACACTTTTCGGCGGGGGAGAACTGACCGCCGCGGCGCATCCTTCTTCGCATTTCGCGCTCGGACGCGAAGGGGATTTGCTGATTCTTTCGTTCGCGGACGCCAATATCGCCGGGGCTTTATTGACGGCGACGGTTGCGGCTTCGGGTGTTTTGCTTTCGCCGGCGACGCTGTTTTTTACCGTCAACGCAGTGCCCGCGAATATGACGCTTGATATTAACCGCGGGGGGACTCTGGTTACGGCCGGCGCGACTTTGACTGCGGCTACTGTTTCGGCTTCGGGGGGATTTTTAACTGCGGGGGGGGAGTATTCTTATCGTTTGCAGAGTGATGGAGTTTTGGCAAATGCGGGGGTTGATGCGGACGGGGTTGTTACTGTTTCGGCGGGGGTTGTTGTCGGGTTTCTTACGGCTACTGTTATTGCGGATGACAATCACGCGAATACGGAACCGGGGACGGTTTATGTTACGGTGCGGGTGATTGATTCTTTTGCTTTGGAGGCGAATGACATTAGCGCGACTGTTACTACGCGGATTGTTTCGGGGGGGACGCTTGCGGTTTTTGCGGCGGTGGGCGGGGTTTTGCCGTATAGTTATTCGGCGCTTTCTAATTTGCCGACTGGTGTTTCGCTTGCGGATGACGGGCGATTGCATTTGACTTCTTCTATTGATATTGCGTTGACGGTTTCGGTTACTGTTGCTGCTAATGATTCGCAGAGTCCGGCGGCTCGGGGGACTGTTGCGGTTACTGTTGTTTTTGCGGATCCGCCGGAGATTACTTTGGATATTCGGCGGGGTGCGGCTTTGATTGTTTCGGGGATGACTCTTACGGCCGCGACTGTTTCGGCATCGGGGGGACATTTGAATTCGGGGGGGGAGTATTCTTATCGTTTGCAAAGCGGGGGAGTTGCTGCGGCGGCGGGGGTGGATGCGGAGGGGGTTGTTACTGTTTCGGCGGGGGTTGTTGTCGGGTTTCTTACGGCTACTGTTATTGCCGATGACAATCACGCGAATACATCGCCGGGGACGGTTTTTGTTACGGTTCGGGTGATTGATTCTTTTGCTTTGGGGGCGAGCGGGGTTAGCGGGACGGTTACTACTCGGATTGTTTCGGGGGGGACTCTTGCTTTGTTTGCGGCGGTGGGCGGGGTTTTGCCTTACAGTTATTCGGCGGTTTCTTCTTTGCCGGCGGGGATTTCGCTTGCGGATAACGGGCGATTGCATTTGACTTCGGCTATTGCTAATGCGCTGACGGTTTCGGTTACTGTTGCGGGGAATGATTCGCAAAGCCCGGCGGCGCGGGGGACTTCGGCGGTTACTGTTGTTTTTGTTAATCCGCCGGAGATTACTTTGGATATTCGCCGGGGGGCTGCCTTGATTGTTTCGGGGATGACTCTTACTGCGGCTACTGTTTCGGCATCCGGCGGATATTTGAATTCGGGGGGGGAGTATTCTTACCGGTTGCAGAGCGGCGGGGTTTTGGCAAATGCGGGGGTTAATGCGGAGGGGGTTGTTACTGTTTCGGCGGGGGTTGTTGTCGGGTTTCTTACGGCTACGGTTATTGCGGATGATAATCACGCTAATACCGAACCGGGGACTGTTTTTGTTACGGTTCGGGTGATTGATTCTTTTGCTTTGGAAGCGAGCGGGGTTAGCGGGACGGTAACTACTCGGATTGTTTCGGAGGGGACTCTTGCTTTGTTTGCGGCGGTGGGCGGGGTTTTGCCTTACAGTTATTCTGCGCTTTCTAATTTGCCGACTGGTGTTTCGTTGGCCGATGACGGGCGGCTGCATTTGACTTCGGCTATTGATAATGTGTTGACGGTTTCGGTTACTGTTGCGGGGAATGATTCGCAAACTCCTTCGGCGCGGGGGACTTCGGCGGTTACTGTTGTTTTTGTTAATCCGCCGGAACTGACTTTGGATATTCGCCGGGGGGCGGCTTTGATTGTTTCGGGGATGACTTTGACGGCGGCTACTGTTTCGGCATCCGGCGGATTCTTAACTGCGGGGGGGGATTATTCTTATCGTTTGCAGAGCGGCGGGGTTTTGGCTGCGGCGGGGGTGGATGCGGAGGGGGTTGTTACTGTTTCGGCGGGGGTTGCTGTTGGTTTTCTTACGGCTACTGTTATTGCGGATGACAATCATTTGAATACATCGCCGGGGACTGTTTTTGTTACGGTTCGGGTGATTGATTCTTTTGCTTTGGGGGCGAGCGGGGTTAGCGGGACTGTTACTACTCGGATTGTTTCGGAGGGGACTCTTGCGTTGTTTGCGGCGGTGGGCGGGGTTTTGCCTTATAGTTATTCGGCGGTTTCTAATTTGCCGACAGGGGTTTCGCTTGCGGATGACGGGCGGCTGCATTTGACTTCGGCGATTGACAATGCGTTGACGGTTTCGGTTACTGTTGCGGGGAATGATTCGCAGAATCCGGCGGCGCGGGGGACTTCGGCAATTACGATTATCTTTACCGACCCGCCGGTTTTGACGCTGGATATTGACCGGGGGGCAACGCTGGTTATATCCGGGATGACTTTGACGGCGGCGACTGTTACTGCCTCGGGCGGATACTTAACTGTGGGGGGGGACTATTCTTATCGGTTGGAGAGTGACGGGGTGTTGGCAAATGCGGGGGTTAATGCGGACGGGGTTGTTACTGTTTCGGCGGGGGCGGTTGTTGGATCGCTTACGGCTACGGTTATTGCGGATGATGATCATGCAAATACGGAACCGGGGACGGTGTTTTTGACGGTTCGGGTGATTGATTCTTTTGCGTTGGCTGCGAGCGGGATTAGCGGGACGGTTACTACTCGGATTGTTTCGGAGGGGACTCTTGCGCTGTTTGCGGCGGTTGGAGGGGTTTTGCCTTATAGTTATTCGGCGGTTTCTTCTTTGCCGGAGGGAATATCGCTTGCGGATAACGGGCGGCTGCATTTGACTTCGGCGATTGATTTGCCGGTTGCGGTTTCGGTTACTGTTGCGGGGAATGATTCGCAAAACCCGCCTGCGCGGGGGACTTCGGCGATTACTGTTGTTTTTGTTAATCCGCCGGACTTGACTTTGGATATTCGCCGGGGCGCTGCTTTGATTGTTTCGGGGATGACTCTTACGGCGGCTACTGTTTCGGCATCCGGCGGATATTTGAATTCGGAGGGGGATTATTCTTATCGTTTGGAGAGTGACGGGGTTTTGGCTGCGGCGGGGGATAACTCGGACGGGGTTGTTAGTGTTTCGGCGGGGGTTGCTGTCGGGTTTCTTACGGCGACGGTTATTGCCGAAGACAATCACGCGAATACGGAACCGGGGACGGTGTTTGTGACGGTTCGCATAATTAATTCCTTCGCGTTTGGCGCGAGCGATGTTAGTGCGACATTAACGACGCGGATTGTCGGGACGGCTACATTGGCGCGGTTTGTTGCGGCAGGCGGGGTTTTGCCTTACAGTTATTCGGCGGTTTCTAATTTGCCGACTGGTGTTTCGCTTGCTGATGACGGGCGTTTGCATTTGACTTCGGCTATTGATGATGTATTGACGGTGTCGGTTACTGTTGCGGGGAATGATTCGCAGAATCCTTCGGCGCGGGGGACTTCGGCGGTTACTGTTGTTTTTGTTAATCCGCCGGTTTTGACTCTCAGCATTAATCGCGGGGCGACTTTAATTACTGCGAGCCGGACATTGACGGCGGCGGTTTCGGTTTCGGGCGGATATTTGTCGTCGGGCGGCGCGTATTCTTTGGGTTTGGCGTTCGGCGGGGTTTCGGCGACGGCGGGTTTTGGCGCGGGGGCGATAACTATTCTTGCGGGGACGGTTGCGGGATTTGTGCGGGCGACTGTTTTTGCGGACGATGATCATGCGAACACATCTCCGGCGACTGCGGTGTTTACTGCGCTGATTACGGTTCCGCTTTCTGTGGGGAATTCTGCGGCGACGATAACGGCGGGGATTCCCTTGCCGCCGCGCAGGTTTGTGACGGTTGACGGCGCGCGCGCGCAGGTCGGAGGAAGAACGGTTTTTGTTTTGCGCGCGCTGCCGGGCGATGAAGATTTGACGCGCGACGTGGATGTGAATTTGTACCAATGCCCGCGGGGAATAGATTGCCGGGGGGAAGCGGGCGCGCAGCGGGATTCTTTGTTTTATTTCGGCACGGCATTGGAACACGGGGATTTTCTTTTTGTGCTGCTTTACAATTACGGCGACGAGATGATCGTGGTGGAGCGTTCCACGGCGTTTTTGCATGTTGTCGCGCCGCCGACTGTTACGGCGTCGGGTTTTGTTTTGGCGCCGACGGTTGCGGCGCGTATTTCCACTTTGCTGGGGACGCTTTCGGTGGGCGGCGGCTTTTTGCTGGAAGGGCGGCACAGTTTGTATTCGGATACTCCGGGGGTTGTTGTTTCGGGGAACACTGTTAGCGTTTTTGTTTCGGTTACGGCGGTGATTACGGCGACCATTTTGGCGGACGACGACAACGGGGTTTCGCCGCCGGCGAGCGTTATGTTTACGGTGTCGGCGCTTGCGTATTCGCCTTTTTCGGCGGAGAACGCGACTGTTACTGTTACGGCGGGGATTTCGCTTGCGGGGGGACTGACCGCGGATATTTTGCGCAGCGGGGGGAATCCGGAACAAATGACAATTCGTTTTGCCGACGACTGCCCGCAATATATGCAGTGCGGGGGGACGGCAATGCGGGAGAATGATTTTTATGTTTTTTCGGGTTTTCCGGATGTTTCGGGGGAGTTTGCGAATGTTGTCGTTTATGAAAACGGCGGGGCGACTGCGCGGGCGACGGCGCTTTTGTCGGTGCTGCGGCCGGCGTCGGTTACGGCTTTTTATTCGGGGACGGCTAATTTTTACGCGGGGATTTCGGTGTTGCTGGGGACGGCTTCGGCGGCGGGCGGGGTTTTGCTTCCGGGCGGGGCGGGTTACGGTTACAGTTCGGACACTCCGGGCATTTTGATTACGGGGAGCGCCGCATATATTTCGGTCGGCAACACGGGGACTGTTACTGCGACTGTTTTGGCGGACGACGAAAGCGGGGAGACGGTTCCGGGGAGCGTTGTGTTTACGGTGACGGCTGCGTCGTTTCGCCCGCTTACTGTTGGGGATGTTACGGTTTCTTTGACGGCGGGCGTTTTGGGGAGCCGGTTTATACCGATATTTCCCGGCGGGGGCGCTCCGCCTTTGCAAACTGCGGCGCTGGATTCCCCGGTGAATTGCATTCCGGGGATGAATTGTCTCGCGCCTTCCGGGCAGTCGTTTGTTTTAATTGCGCTCGGCACTCCGGATGTGGGGACGGTTACGAATTTGTTTGAGGTGAGCGATTCGGCGGAGGGAGTTACCGACCGCGCGACTGCGGCGGTTGTTCTTGAGTCGCCGCCGCCGCCGATAACCGCGCGCTTTGACGCCGTTGCAGCATTAACCGCGCGGACGGTGCAATTGGCGGGGACTATTTTTGCGGGCGGGGGGTATCCGGACATTGCCGGGGAATATTCGTATTTGGCTTCTTCGCCGCTTTCGGCAGAGGGGAGTTTGGTTTATGTTTCGGTAAACAGGACCGGGAATTACAATTTGCTGGTTACGGTTTCGGACGGCGGCGGCGGGGCGGTTGATTTGGTTTTGCCGGTGGTGTTGACTGTGGATTCGTATCCGCCGCTGCGGGCGAACAATGTTACGCTGACACTGACGGCGCTGACTCCGATTCCTGCGGGGGGAGTTTCGTTTCTTTTGACGACGAGCGGGGGAGGTCCGCCTGTTCGGATTCATTCTTTCGGCGCGAATGAATGTTTGCTGACGGCGGGATTGCATTGCGCGCCGGGAAGGAATGTGCGCGTCGGGGGCGAGATTGCGGCGGGGGGACTGACGGGGACGGCGACTGTTGCGGGATTGTTTACGGTGGTTAATGTTGTTTGGCGCGATTCGGATTCGCCGCGGGTTTTGCTGAGCGCGACTGTGATTGCGGACATTCGCCCGCCGCGGATTACGATTTCGCTGGAAGTGGAAGGGACAAGCCCGCACAGCCGGGGGCTGGTCGGCATAGACATAACCGCTTCCAGCCCGCGCGGCTGCTGCACTTACTTTCGCGTTGACACGCGCAATGTTCTTTATGACGGCTTAACCACTTTTTTGGTTCAGTCCGACATTTCGGGCGTTGACATATACACGGTGAGGTTGGGGGCAAGGGACGCCTTCGGCCCGCAAACGATTACCGTAACCCTGACCTTTGTGGCAGGAGGAACAGGGCAATCCGACTTTTTTGAAGGCGGGAGGGATTCGCCGCCGGGGGAATTTGTTTTTGCGATTGCGCCGCCGGGGATTCGGCAGGATGCTGTTTTTTCGCCGGGGGGAAAGGGGACGGGGGGAAAGGATGTTTTTTGGGTTCGTGAGTTTGGGGTTTCCCCCAGCCCCGCCCAACAAGTTGGAGGGGGGGGTTAATTTGCTGGATTCCCGCCTTTTTGGATAGATGCGGGAATGACGCGGGGGGGGGGGTGCGGAGATTCCACCCCCCCAAAATCGGAGATTTTGACCCCCCCCCCCGCAAGCGGCGGGGGGTATGGTTAATTTGTTGGGTTTTCCCCCCCCCGCCCCCCCCATCGGAGATGGGGGGGGGTTAAAGAGGGAGGGGGGGAATCACACGACTGCGGACACTATGGCTAGGAGCAGGAGGACAAAGCAGAACACGGCGAAAACGGCGGCGGCGATTATTTGCGCCGGATGCAATTGGGAATCCTTTTTTGCGCCGCGCCGCCCGCGCACTCCGGCAAAGCCGGAGAGGACCGCTTTTAATGCGCGCAGCACGGACGCGCCGTTATTGCGGCGACTGTCATTGCGCGCCTTCCACTTCAAAGAAGGTGTAGGAGAGCGCAATCGCGGCGATGTCTTCGGGCAGGTTTTCGTCCACTACAAAAACTACCGGCGACTGCCGCGTCTCGCCCGCGCTGAGCGTCAGTTTGTCAAAACAAAAACACTGGATTTTGCCGAACCATTTTCCCGCGCGCGCCGGCGCGTAGGAAGGCACCGCCTGCCCGACCAGCCGCCGCCCGCTTTTGTTGGCGAGCGTGTAGATGACGCTGTATGTCTCGCCGGTTTGCGCTTCGCGAATCGCGCGCACGCTCGGCTGCATCAAAACTTCCGCGCGCGAATTGGTGTCAAACTCCACGCGCACCTTCCGCGCGATTGCCGGCGCGCTTTGCGGCGGCTCGGCGGGCGCGAGCAAATTATTAATCCCCGTCGCCTCGCAAAATTTATAATACAACGGCACCATCGCAAAGCCGAAGCCGAACATC
Source organism: Gammaproteobacteria bacterium (assembly GCA_020027345.1). Taxonomy (GTDB): domain Bacteria; phylum Pseudomonadota; class Gammaproteobacteria; order Tethybacterales; family Persebacteraceae; genus JAHRAH01. The sequence continues at coordinate 13,172 of JAHRAH010000178.1, forward strand.
AGCAGGGCGAAAAGCGAAAGTTTCGCCGCCGCCGCGAAATTGAATTTGTCGCGCTCTTCCACCCGCTACCGCCAATGCAAAAAGAACGGCGCCGCAAAAAAGAACAGCGCGCAAACCGCGAGCGCAATCGCCGTATACATTTTCTTCCCGCGCATTGTTTTTTAAAATCCGAACATGTGGTCAAGCGCGAATCCGCCGCCCTGCCGCCAGCCGTGATAGCCGAAAAGCCGGCAGGTCGCGTCGCGCACGAGTATGTAACCCGCCTCGCCGGCCTCGCGCAGTTGCGCGGCGGAAAAAACATCGCGCGCAAAAAACAAAAACGATCCGCTCGCGTTTATGGAAAAATTGTGCGCGGCGACATCTTCGCCGTTCGCGTTTTTCAGTTCCAGCCGCGTCTCGCTTTGCGGCAGCCACTGCGCCGAAACCGGGTATGTCAGATGGCAAAAAACCTCCGCCGGCGCCGGCATCAGCCGCAAAAAAAGCCGCGTGCTCAGTCCCGGCGGCGGGCCTTTGTAAGATTGCGGCTCGTTTTTGAAAACAACGGCGTGATTAAACATATGCGAGCCGAAGGAGGTGTCGGCTATATGCCCGCTTTGCAAATCGGCGTAGCGAAAAAGCGCGTGCAGCCAGCCGTCCAAAACGCCGCCTTCCTGTTCCAAATCGTAAATCAATTCCGCATGCCCGTAACCGGAAGGCGCGCCCTGCATCATTTCGCCCAGGTTTAATTCGCGGCAGTTTGCGCGCGGGACAGTCCCCAAATTTTCGCGCGCGATTTCCTTTCCGCTTGCGTCGTAAATGATGACAGTCAGCGGCAGCGAAGTTTGCGCGGTGGACATCGGCGTCGGCAGGCAAACGGTTTTGTATTCCTTCACCGGCATCACCGGCGCCGGCAGCAAAAAACCTTTTCCGACAAAGGGCGCGGCGCGGCGTATGTCTTCGTCGTGGCGCAAATCGTCGCGCTGCACATTGGGATGGTTAATCCGCCGCCGCCCCTTGTTCGCCGCCGCTTCGTAACGCGGGCGCACAAACCATTTTCCGGCTTGTATTTCCAACTGCTGCGGCCATTTCGCTTCCGGCATTAGTTCGGAAACATCCAGCGCGCGGCTGGCAAAAGGCGGAATGCTTTCGCCGAGCATTTGCGCTTTCTTTTCGCCCATTAAATTAATGCCGACCGAGTTTTCCGGTATCGGCGCGGGGTGCGAGTTTTGCACCCACAAAACGATTTTTTCGCCTTTCGCCGGCGCCGGCAACCCCGCGTACAAATCGGCGGGCCATGCGTTCGCGTCGTGCGTGCAACTCGCTTCGCATTCTTCGCCGAAAGTGTCAATGACATATTTGACGATGTCGTGCCCGGCGCCGTTAATCACGGAAACAAACAACTGCCCGCAAAATTCCGGCAGCGAATGTTCCTCGCGCACGCGGCGGCTGTCTATCGTCACGGTGCCGTTCGCATGCGCGAGGGGGACTTCAAAATCGGCGAGCGTTTCGCCGCCGCCGCCAAAAAGCCGGCACCACAAAAAAGCGTTTTTCGCGCCGTATCCGCCCCAGTAGTTTGCCGTAACGATTCGCGTGTGCCGCCCGCCTTCGTCGCGAAAGAAAGCGAAGTTTGTCGCAAAATTGAGTTTGTCCAAATAGTTGCGCTTGTTTGCGAGCAGCCGTTCGGGTATGCGCATTTCGTCCAGCGTCGCCGCCGCGCATCCTTCCGGGAGGAGATGGCGAATCTGCGCGAGCAACCCCCCGGAATCAAAAGCCGGAAGAAAAAGCAAATCGGCGCCGCATTCTTTCAGTTCCGTGACCGGGCGCGCGCTTTCGCCGTTTGCTTTTTGTCCGCTCAGCGCGAGGGCGTCGCGAATAAAAAGCGCGTCGTAATCGCCGCGCTTTAATCCGTGCAGCGCGCAAAAAGCCGGCAACTGTCCGAGCGGGTCGTATATTGCGGCGCGTTTTGCCGCGCGTATTTTTTGCACGAGCATCGCCGCGCCTTCCGCCGCAAGCGGATGGCCGAGCGCCTTGAAATAAGTAAAGCCGCCGGCGCGGTTGCTGAAAGTTTGTATCGGCAGCGACATCAGCCGCGCAGCGCCGCGCGCATTTTCTTCCACGCCGCGCTGATAATGTGCCGCCGTTTTTCGCGGCGCATATAGTTTTTGTCGCGCACCCAGTTCAGTTGTATCGCGCGCCGTTCGCCGGAAAAAGGCAAGTGACCGTGCCACGCATTTTGCGCGCAGGCAAAAGCGACCATCGCCCCGCGCTTCGGGGTTATTTCCGCAAAGTAATCGTTGATGTCGGAGGGACTGTTGAGAAGCCGGAGTTTCCCGCCTTCCCCGTTCGTTTTTGCGGCGCCGTCTTCGGGCAAGTCGCTCATATAAATGAGAACGGTGACGAGTTTGCCCGCGGAGTCGGTGTGTATTTTTCCGTCGCTTTCGCGGCAATGCCCGCGCACGGTCACCATCGCCGGCTTGCCCCGCAAATCCGCGCCGAGTTTTTCGCCCATCTCCTGCGCGAGCCGTTCGCCGGCAAGTTCGCCGAGAAAATCGGAAAACATTTCGCCGCAGCGCAACGACGCCGCCGGAAAAGAACCCGCCGCCGGCACCTTCGGAAAATCGCGCGCGACGGCATCCAGTTTTTCCGGCGCGACAAACTCCGGCACCGTCAAATGCGCGAACGGCATCGCCGCCGCCTGCGCCGCCGCCAGCGCGCGCCAGTTAATCGCACTATCTTCCGCCGCCGCCGCTTTCATCGCGCGCTCATTGTATCACGCGCGCGCCGGTAACCCTCGCAAACAAAACGCGCCGCGCGTTCGGTTTCGTTTAATGCCGCGTTTTGCCAGTCGCAAAATTCGCCCGCCCACATTCGCGCAAAACCGCGCGCGATTATGTTGCGGTGGAAGTCGGCAAACTTTTTCGCGGCGGCGGCGTTCGCGACAGTCAGCGGCAAAATATACACCGGCTTTCCGCTCGCGCACGCTTCGCTGATCATATTAACGGAATCGCAAGTAACAACAATGCGGTCGGCGGCCGCAAGAATATCCAAGTATTCGCCGTAATCGTCCGAACCATCCTCCATCTTTGGTGGGGCAATTAACCCCCCCCCCATCTTTGATGGGGGGGGGTGGGGGGGGGCGTCCCCGCAAATAAAGTTTTCGGCGGCTGCCCCTCCCCCGCCCCCCCCATCGGAGATGGGGGGGGGGTTAAAGACCCCCATCGGAGATGGGGAGGTTAATGAAGGGGTATCGTTACCGTTGCCGTCATTGCCGTCGTCTCCGTCCCCGCCGTAAAAGAAATTTGCGGGGGGTTCTTGGGCGAGGATGCGGCGGCACTCTTTTCCGGTGCGGCGCGAAACCGTGGCGAGTATTGCGCCGCCGCCCGCCGCCGCGCGCAGTTCGGCGAGAATGCGGCGGCACAATGCGGGCGTCAGGGAATAGGCGCGGTTGTTTCCGCCGAGGATTAATGCGGTGCGCAGGCGCGGCAGTGCGGCGAATTTTTCTTCCGCCCGCTGTTTGCGCCGCGCCAGCGTTTCGGCGCTGACTCCGCCGACGGCGCCGGCGACGGTGAGAACATTGGCGCCGGAAAGATTGTCGTGTTCGCCGCAAACGACGGCGCCGAAATAATGCGGCGCAAGCGGCGGTTTTTGCACGAACACGGTAAACACTCCCTCGCGCCGCGCGCGCAAAGCCCCGGCGACGGCGGCGGAACCGCAGGCGATGAGAATGTCCGGGCGCGGCAAAACCGGCGCAACAAAAAACGAAGCCGGGCGCGGCAGGAGTTTGTTGAAGGCGGAGTTTTTTGCGGACGCCCGCGCGGTTTCGCCGCCGGCGAGCGCGGCGACGGCGGCGGCAAGCCCCTCCGCCTGCCGCCGCATTCCGACAATGTCGGCGCAATACGCGCAAATCCGCATCCCGCAATTATAGGCGCGCGCCGCCCGCGCTGTTCGCGCAAAAAAAAAACGCGGCGGAATGATATAATCGCCGCCGAAAAGAAAGGCGGGAGATGGCGCTTATTTCATTGCGGCAATTGCTGGATCATGCGGCCGAAAACGGTTACGGCGTGCCGGCGTTTAATGTCAACAATCTGGAACAGGTGCGCGCGATTATGGCGGCGGCGGAAGAAACGAGCGCGCCCGTCATCATTCAGGCCTCGCGCGGGGCGCGCAAATACGCCGGCGATTTGTATTTGCGGCGGTTGATGCAGGCGGCGGCGGAATCGCATCCGCGCATTCCGATATGCGTGCATCAGGACCACGGCAACAATCCGCAAACATGTGCTTCGGCCATCGCCAACGGTTTTACCAGCGTGATGATGGACGGCTCGCTGCGCGAAGACGCGAAAACCCCGGCGGATTACGAATACAACGCGCGCGTCACCCGGCAGGTTTGCGAAATGGCGCATCTCACCGGCGTCTCGGTGGAAGGCGAGCTCGGCTGCCTCGGCTCGCTGGAAACCGGCGCCGGGGAAGCCGAAGACGGGCACGGTCATTCCGGCGCATTGCCGCGCGAACGGCTGCTCACCGACCCGGACGAAGCGGAAAAGTTTGTGAAGGAAACGCAGGTGGACGCGCTCGCCGTCGCCATCGGGACTTCGCACGGCGCGTACAAGTTTTCGCGCCGCCCTGACGGCGAAATACTCGCGCTGGATGTCGTCAAAAAAATACATTCCAAACTGCCGCGCCTGCATTTGGTAATGCACGGCTCTTCCTCCGTGCCGCAGGAACTGCAGGACATCATCAACGAAAACGGCGGCGAAATGCCGCAAACTTTCGGCGTGCCGGTGGCGGAGATTGTTGAAGGAATCAAGCACGGCGTGCGCAAAATAAACATAGACACCGACTGCCGGATGGCGATTGTCGGGCAATACCGCAAACTCGCGCGCGAAAACCCCCGCGAGTTTGACCCGCGCAAGTTTAACATTCCGGCGATGGCGAAAATGCAGGAAGTGTGCCGCGAAAGATTGGAAGCGTTCGGCACCGCCGGCAACGCCGAAAAAGTCCCCCCCCTCCCGCTCCCCGCAATGGCGGAACAATACGCCGCCGGAAAACTGGCGCATTAATGCGGCCGTCATTCCTGCGAAAGCAGGAATCCATACCATCCCGCGAAAAACCCAAAATCATCCCTGTCCCCAAAACTCGGCGAAAAGGCAAAACCCGCATAGATTCCGGCTTTCGCCGGAATGACGGTCAATCCGCCCGCCTGTGATATAATCCCCGCGCACGAGGGCGAACGGCATGATCACGGTTACCGGCATCCACATTGACAACTTCCGGGGCTTGCGCGATTTCCAACTGGAAGGCGCGCGGATGTTCAATCTGCTGGTCGGCCCCAGCGAAATCGGCAAAACCAGCGTTCTGGAAGCGATTTTGTTAGTGTTGGATGCCGGAAGCGCCGGAAATCTTCGGCTTTGCCTAAGCCTTAACACTATCCGGGGGGCGGTTCAGACCGAAAACCCGTTCAGAGACGGGGTTGCGGGCGTGGAATCTTTGTTTCACAACTTTCAGTCCGAGCCGATTTCCTTGCGGACGGAAGTTATCCCGAAAACGGGGATTGGCACCGTGGGCTTTGATGTGCAGATTTTTCCCGCCGTTGCGGAGGACGGCGTTATTTCATACCAAAGTGCAACTAAGGAAGCAAAAAAGATAATTAAAAAGTCCGACCAATTGTTGGGCAATTTTGATGAATTGCGCTACCGGGCCATAGTGTCCGGGGCTGCGCAAGGGGAAATCAATCGTATGTTGCGGCTGAGCCCGGAGGGAGTTCAATTCCCTTCGCCTGTTGTGGATTTGACTGTTGATGTGGCGCGCATACGCTGCGACGCTTGCTATTTGCGTCACAATGACCTGCGGCTTGCCATACAGGAAATTGTGCAAAATAAGCACAAAGAAATGGTTGTTGACGCTTTGCGCGCGATTAATCCCCAGATTAGGGATTTTGGACTTCTTGGAGATGTTCCTTATGTGGACATCGGGCTGGAAAAAACATCTCCGATGCACATTACTGGCGACGGCGTTCGCAAGGTCATCTCCACTATGGGGTATCTTGCCATGCCGGAATACACCGTTCACCTGAACGATGAAATCGGAGAGGGGATTTATTTCGGCAGTTTAAAGGAATACTTGCGTGCGGTTTTGTTGTTCGCCCGGCGGGAGAAAAAACAAATTTTTGCCACGACTCACAGTAAGGATGTGCTGATTGCGCTGCGGAATGTCCTTGCCGAAGAGGAAGATTTGCGCGAGGACGCCGCGGTGTTTTCTTTTCTGCGCGACAAGCACGACAAAATAATAGCAATTCCCTACCTCTATGGGGACATTGACCACTGCTTGGGCAGCGACATAGAAATTCGCTGAGAAAATGACGGTTGCTGCGGCGATAATTGTGGAAGGCGGCAGCGACGACTGCTTCGTGCGGCAGTATTTTGGACATCTGGCTCCGGGATTCGCCACCCGGCTGGTTGACAGGGATGAAATCAAAAATCCCGCAAACGCGGATAAAATCGTTGTTTGCACGACGGGCAAAGAGAACAAAAAAAACGGCGGCGTTCCTCCGCTAATTGGCGAAAAATTGCCGTCCCACTTGCTGAGCGTGTTCGACAACAGCAAGAAGGTGTTTTATGTGGTGGACGCCGACGACAAGCCCGCAAAGCGGCGCGCGGAACTTCTTGCGACGGCGCAACGATCCGGCGCGGAAGTCGCCGGCGTGTTTTTGCTACCCAATGACACAAACGAGGGGACGCTGGAAGATTTGCTGGAAAGCATTTCCGCCGACCGCGGGGTTTACGAATGCTTTGAACAGTATGAAGAGTGCTTGCGAGGCAAGAACAGCGAATACAAACAGCCCGGAATGAAGGCAAAGATTTACGCCTATTGGAAAGCGCGCGGCGCTAAGACAAGAAGGAAAGCGTTCGGGGCCAACCCTTGCGACCGGGAGCGCAATTACAGCGACGAAAATATCTGGGATTTGGAATCCCCGGCGCTGCAGCCCTTGCGCGATTTTTTCCTGCGGCATTTTTCCGATATTTGACGGCAAGCCGGAGAAAAAGCGGCGATGACGCCGGGGCGGTTGGTTTTTTGGTGGCTGGTTGCGCGGGCGGTTGTTTGGGCGGGGGCGCTGCGGGCGACAATGCCTTCGCAGCCGCTGGATGTTTTGGAGCATTTGGCGTGGGCGCGGGAATGGCGGGCGGTGTACGAGCATCATCCGGGCGCGCCCGCTTGGATAAACGGTTTGCTGGACCGCGTCGGCGGCGGCGATTCTTTTTTGCTTTCGCTGCCTTCGCCGGTTTGCGCGAGTTTGGCGATGGCGGCGGTTTGGCTTTTGGCGCGGCGCGTCGTTGATGAAAAGCGCGCGGCAATCGCCGTTTTATCTTTGGAGGGCGTTTATTATTTCAATGTCGCCGCCGTGGAATTCAATCACAATGTATTGCAAACTGCGGCTTGGGCGTGGGTTGTTTATGCCGCGCATCGCGCGTTTTTTCCCGGCGGCGGCGGCGAAGAGAAAGTCGGATTCGGATTCGGACTCGGACGCTGGGCGGCGCTGGGCGCGCTTTGCGCTTTTTCGCTTTATGCGAAATATTCGTCGGCGCTTTTGCTCGCGGTTTTGTTTTTTTGGAGCGTCGCCGAGCCGCGCGCGCGATTGTGTTACCGCGGGGGCGGCGTTTGGATTGCGTTTGCGCTTTTTGCGCTTTTGACATTGCCGCAGGGATATGCGCTTTTTGCTTTGGATTTTTCGCCGTTTCGCTTTGCTTTGTCGCGCGCGAAGGAGGCGGAATCGTTTCTGCATCACGCGGTTTATCCGATGCGCTTTTTGGCGGCGCAGTGCGCGGCGCTTTTGCTCGCCGCGATTTTGTGCGGCGCCGCGCTCATAAACAAAAAAGCGCGGCGCGACCGACAACCGACAACCGACAACCGACAACCGACAACCGACAACCGACAACCGACAACCGACAACCGACAACCGACAACCGACAACCGACAACCGACAACCGACAACCGAC
>JAHRAH010000005.1 GCA_020027345.1 Gammaproteobacteria bacterium
GATGGGGACGGCAAACTCCGACCCCCCCCCGCAAGCGGCGGGGGGTAAAGAATATTCTCAATCATCGTTGTTTTCCTCTATTAGGGCGACGGCGAAGGCGGCGGCGCCTTCTTTTCGGCCTATGAAGCCGAGGTTTTCCGTTGTCGTCGCTTTTATGTTTACGCGGTTTTGCGGGAGGGAAAGCGCGCGCGCAATGGATTCGCGGATGGCTTTTTTGTGCGCGGATATTTTCGGCGACTGCAACGCGATTGTCGCGTCTATGTTAATAATGCGCGCGCCGTTTTCGCGGAGTTTTTCCGCGATTTGCGCGAGGAGCAAAACGCTGCTCGCGTCTTTGTATTTTTCGTCTCCGTCGGGGAAGTGTTCGCCAATGTCGCCCTCCGCGGCCGCGCCCAAGAGCGCGTCGCAAATTGCGTGTGTGAGAACATCGGCGTCCGAATGCCCGGCGAGTCCGCGCGCTCCCGCGATTTCCACACCGCCGAGAATGAGTTTGCGCCCTTCGCAAAAAGCGTGCGCGTCAAAGCCGCACCCTACGCGCATTGCGCCGTCCTTTCTTTTTCTTTTTCGTTTTGTTTTTCTTTGTTTGCGCGCGCGGAAAGTATTGCGGCGGCAAACAACAAATCCTGCGCTGTTGTTATTTTTATGTTGTCGGCGCGCCCGGGAACAATCAACGGCGCAAACCCTTCGCGCTCCATCGCTTCGCTTTCGTCTGCGGATTGCGGATACTTGGCAAGCGCGCGGCGCAAATCCCCGGCGCGAAACATTTGCGGCGTTTGCGCGCGCCATTTGTTTGCGCGCGCGACGGTTGCGAGCGCCCTGCCCTCTTTTTCCTCTTTGAGCGCGTCGTTGAGGGCGACGGCGAGAATGCCGCCGCAATCGTCTTCTTCGGCGCGCAGTATTAATTCGCGGAGGGACTCTTCGGCGAGGCACGGTCTTGCGGCGTCTTGCGTTAACACCCAATCGCCGTTTTGCAAATCGGCGATGCCGTTTGCGATTGTTTGCGCGCGCGTTTTTCCGCCGAGGGGGAGGACTGTAACGCGCCCTTCTTCGCCGGGGAAGAGTTTGCGCGAATGTTGCGCGGCGGATTCGTCGGCGACTATAATTCGGACGGCGGCAATTTGCGCGCAATGCAGGAACGGCTGCGCGGAATGCCAGAGCACGGGGTTGCCGTTTATGTTTTGGAATTGTTTCGCCGCGCGCCAGTCGTTTGCGTTTGCGCCGGGGCAAAACCGTTTGCTTTCGCCGGCGGCGGCGATGACGGCGACGCGGACGGTTTCCGTTTTCATTTTTATTTTTACTTTTATTCGCCGATGTCGCGGCGGAATTGCATTCCGCGAAAACTTACGCCTTCGGCGGCGCGGTATGCTTTTTCGCGCGCGGCTTCGGCTTTTTCGGCGAGGGCGACTACGCTCATCACCCGCCCGCCGTCCGTAACCGTTTTGCCGTCATCGCGCAGTTTTGTTCCGGCGTGAAAGCAAAAAATATCATTGTCGTCCCCGGACGGTTCGCCTTTTTCCGTCCATGGTTTGGAAAAAGTTATTTCGTCACCGGCGACGGGAGATTCGGGATAGCCCTCGCTTGCAAGCACAACGCAAGCGGACGGTTTTTGCGCTTTCGGCAGTTCGCATTTGTTTAATTCGCCGCGCGCGGCGCAAAAAAGCGCGGGGAAAATATCGCCGTTCAATCGCGGCAGAATTGCCTGCGCTTCCGGGTCGCCGAGGCGGCAGTTGAATTCCAAAACGGAAAGTTCGCCGTTGTTTATGACTATTCCGGCGTATAAAAATCCGCAAAAGGGCGAGCCGGCTTTTGCGAGTGCGGAAAGCGCGGGGCGTATTATTTTGTTCATCGCGGTTTCGCTTAGCGCATCATTCCACGAGGGCGAGGGGGATATTGCGCCCATTCCGCCGGTGTTTGGGCCTTCGCCGCCCTCGCGCAATCTTTTGTAATCGCGGCTGCTCGGCAGGGGCTGCGCGCTTTCGCCTTCGGCTATTGCGATAAAACTGGCTTCTTCGCCGCCGCAGTATTCTTCCATCAGGAGAAGGCGCGCGCCGAATTCGCCGGAGAATATTTTTGCCGCGGCTTTTTGCGCGCCCTCTTTTTTTTCGCAAACAAAAACGCCTTTTCCCGCCGCGAGTCCGTCCGCTTTTACGACGAACGGCGGGTTGTTTTTCGCGCACCATCGGGCGACATCTTCGGCGTTTTCGCATCGGGAATAACGCGGGGTTTTGATTCCGGTTTCCTCCATCAGTTGTTTGGCGTGTATTTTGGATGATTCTATTTTTGCGGCTTTTTGCGAGGGGCCGAAAACGGCTATGCCTTCGGCGCGCAAGATGTCGGCGGCGCCTTCGGCGAGCGGCGCTTCGGGGCCGACGACTGCGAGTTGTATTTTTTTTTCGCGGCAGAAGGCGGCGGTTTCGGAATAGTTTGCGGCGGGCGCGGGCAATGCAAAGCGCGCGCAGGCGGCGTTTCGGCGGGTGATGTAAATCGCGCCGGCTTCGGGGGAGCGGCGCAAGGATTCGGCGATTGCGTGTTCCCTTCCGCCGCCGCCGACGATGAGAACGGGCGCGGGTTCAGGCATCTTTGCCCGAAAGTTCCATAATGAGGGGGACGGCGTGGTTCAGTTGTTCGTCCGTCAGTATCTTTTCCGTTTTGGAAATGATGTAGGCGGGGAAGGAATGCGCGTGCATTATGTTGGAGGGCATGCTGTCTTCCAGCTGCGCGCCGCCGTAAAAGAGGACGACGGGGTGGAAGGCGTTGGAGGGCAGGCGCGTGAGGGCGCGCAGGGCGGTGATGTTTTTGCGGTTTTGCAAAAGCGGGTTGCTGAATCGTTTTTCCACGGGTTTTTCGTCGGGGGCGCCGAGTTCGGTTTCTATCCACGCGATGTGGTCGGGGGCGCCGGTAATGTGCCCGGTTTTTTTATAGATAAGCACGACGAAGATGCCGAAGTGGGAGAAAACGACGCGGTCAATTTCCGCCCTTCCGCCTTGGGCGGGGAGGAACACTTTTTTGACGCCGCGGTATGCGCCGCCTGTGAGGAAGTATTCCAGTTCGTCGGAGTGGTCGCTGAGCGCCGAGATTTCGTCGGAGGAGAATACCACCTTTTTGGGTTTTGCGGCGCCGCCCTCCCACTGTTCCTTTTCCCTTTTCATATAGAGGTAGACGCAGCCGGCGACGACGGCGCCGACGAGGATGAGGGCGAGGATGAAGTAGATCATTGCGCCGACTCGCGGAGGGGGGACTCTTTTCCTTGGGGGTTTTCCCCCCCCCAGCCCCCCCCATCAGAGATGGGGGGGGGGTTAAAGAGTTTTCCACCCCCTGTTCCCTCCATCAAAGATGGGGGGGGGGTTAAAGAGTTTCCCCCCCCTGTCCCTTCCATCAAAGATGGAGGGGGGGACTCTTTTCCTTGGGGGTTTTCCCCCCCCCAGCCCCCCCCATCAAAGATGGGGGGGGGGTTAAAGAGTTTTCTCCCCTCTGTTCCCTCCATCAGAGATGGGGGGGGGGTCTGTTTTCCTTGGGGTTTTTCCCCCCCCCAACCCCCCCCCATCAGAGATGGGGGGGGGGTTAAAGGGGGTGGGGTGTGGGGGGATTTGCATTTGCGGTTCTCTTGGGGGGTTGTTTTATTGTATCAAATGTTAGTGGCGGAAGTGGCGGGTGGGGGAGAATACTAGGGCTACGCCGAGTTTGTCGGCGGCGGCTATTATTTGTTCGTCTTTTTTGCTGCCGCTGGGCTGGATGACGGCGGTGATGCCGGCGGCGGCTAAGAGCTCCAGCGAATCGGGGAAGGGGAAGAAACCGTCGGAGGCGGCGACGGCGCCTTCGGTTTTGTGTTTGGCGCGCGCGGCTTTTTCGCAGGCGAGGCGGGCGGCGTCTACGCGGGACATCTGCCCGGCGCCGATGCCGAGCGTCGCGCCCTGCCGGGCGATGACGACTGCGTTGGATTTGACGCGGGCGGCGACGCGCCATGCGAAGGCGAGGTCGCGCAGTTGCGCCGCCGAGGGTTTTTTTTGCGAGACGGACTCGCGGCGGCGGTCGCGTTCCACGGTGTCGGGCGTTTGCGCGAGGAAGAGATTGCGCACGCTGCGCACTTCAAAGCCGAGCCCCCCGCCTTCGCCGGGCGTGAGCAGCAGGCGCAACCTTTGCGAAGATGCGAGGACGCGCTTGGCTTCGGGGGACACTTGCGGGGCGACGACGGCTTCCAAAAAGAGTTCGGCGAATTCTTCGGCCAAATCTTCCTGCAGGGTGCGGTTGACGGCGACGACGCCGCCGAAAGCGGAGAGCGGGTCGCAGCGGCGCGCGCGCAAGAAGGCGGCGCGGAGGTTGCCGGCGGTGGCGGCGCCGCAGGGATTGCCGTGCTTGACAATCACCGCGGCCGGGCGCGAAAAAAGCCGCACGGTATCCGCCGCTGCTTGCGCGTCCAGCATATTGTTGTAGGAAAGCGGCGCTCCCTGCAACTGCCCGTAGCCGCTTGCGGCGCCGGCGGGCTGGTAGCAGGCGGCGCGCTGGTGGGGGTTTTCGCCGTAACTTAAATCCATTTGTTTGCGGACATGCAAGAAACTGTCGGCGGGGAATTTTGCGCCGCGCCCGGAGAAGTAGTTTGCGATTGCGGCGTCCAGATGGGCGACGGCGACGAATGCCTTCGCGGCGAGGATGCGCGATTTTTCGGCGGATATTTCGCCTTTGTTTTTGCGAAGGTCGCCGATGAAGGCGGGGTAATCTTCGGGCGAAGTGAGGACGGCCGTGCGCGCGTGGTTTTTTGCGGCGGCGCGCACCATCGCCGGTCCGCCGATGTCAATGTTTTCGGCGATTTCTTCCTCGCTTGCGGCGCTGGCGACTATTTTCTCAAAGGGATAAAAATTGACGACCACCAAATCCATTTCGGGGACGCCGCGCGCGCGCAGTTCTTCGGAGTGTTCGGCGCCCGCGAGGATGCCGGCGTGAATGTGCGGGTGCAGGGTCTTGACGCGCCCGCCGAGCATTTCGGGAAAGCCGGTGAGCTCGGAAACATCGGCGACTTCCAGCCCGGCCTCGCGCAGCGCGCGGGCAGTCCCCCCGGTGGAATACAGGCGCGCGCCGACGAGGGCTTTTGCCAAATCGGCGACGCCGGTTTTGTCAAAGACGCTGATGAGCGCCGTGCGTATTTTTATTTTCACTTTGTTGCTTTTTAGTTCGCCGCGCGTTTGGCGGTTTTCGCACCGGGCTTTGCCGCGGTTTTCGCGCGCTTTTTGGTTTTCGCCGGGGAGCGGCGGCGGGGTGCGGCGGCGGCGTCCAGTTTGCGCGCGAGCGTCGTGCGGCTGATTCCCAAAATGCGCGCGGCGCGGGAACGGTTGCCGTCGCAGCGCGCGAGGGCGAAACGAAACAATTCCGCTTCCACCAGCGAGACCGTCATATCGTAAAGCCGCGAGGGTTTTTCGCCGTCCAGTTTGCGAAAGTGTTCGCGCAGCGCTTCGGCGAAAGCGGCGGCGAGTTTGCAGTCCGCGCGCGCGCTTCCGCTTGCTTCCTGCGTTGCCGCTTCACCCGTCACAGTCGGAATCAGTTGCGCCTGTTGCCGGCAGTTAACACGCCGGGGACGGCGAGCATCAGTTTTCCGCCGCGCTGGGAGATGTCCAGCCGTCCGAGCGCGTTCATTCCGAGGAGGACTGCTTCGCCGCGCATATTGGGGAGTATCGTCCCGCGCAAGTCGGCGAGGGCGATGGGTCCGATGTGGATTTCGGCAATGCGGGTTTTGCGCGCGCGCACGACGCCGTTTGCGGTGCTGACTGTTGCGGCTTCGCCTTCCGCCAGCCCCAAACGGCGGGCGACGGCTTCGGGGACTGCTATTTCGGTGGCGCCGGTGTCCAGCAGGAAGAGCGCGCGCTTGCCGTTCATCGTCCCCTCGGCGAGGTAGTGACCGTTGGCGTTTGGCAGGAGAGTGAGCTCGCCGCGCTGCCCGGAGAGTGCGGTTGCGGAATTGGGATTGCGCTGTTTATCCAGCGCGCCGCCAAAGAAAGCGACGGCGAGGGCGAAAACCCCCGTCCAGCCGCACACTATCATCAGCCAGCTTCCGCGCCGCCTGCGCGCGAGCGCGCCGGCCTGCGCGGCTTCGGCGGCGGGGTGCATCAGGCGGGGTTGTCGCCGCCGGTTTCCATCGGCGAGAAAAGGCGCTCGCGGTAAAACTTCATCTCGCGGATGCTGTCGCGAATGTCCGAAAGCGCGCGGTGGGTGTCCGGCGTTTTGAGTTCTTCCACCGCGAGGGCGACATCGGGGCGGTGCAGCTGCGCGTAGATCTTAAACACGCTGACATCAAAGTTGCGGTAGTGGAAGTAGTCCTCCACCTTCGGCATATGCACCGCCATAAAGCGGCGGTCCTGGCAGATGCTGTTTCCGCAGATGGGCGATTCGCGTTTTTTGCAGTGTGCGCGCATGAAGTCCAGCGCGGCGCGCTCCACTTCGCCGATGTTCATCTGCGACTGCTGGCAGCGCCGGGTGAGCCCCGATTCGCGGTGGGTGCGGCGGTTCCAGTCGTCCATCGCGTCCAAAACGGAATCGGGCTGATGGACGGCCCACGATTCGGATTCGGCGAGGATTTTGAAATGCCCGTCGGTGACGATGAAGGCGGCTTCCAGTATGAGGTCGCTCTCGGGGACGAGCCCGCTCATTTCCAAGTCGCACCATATCAGGCGGGTGTCGTTGGTGAGCCGGCGAATCTTTTCGTCGGGGGGATGGGTGGGGGGCGGCGCGGTCATAACGCGATTATATGCGATAATCCCCCGCCGCGAAAACATCGGGCGGCGCGGCGAGAAAAATGGCGGTTTTTACCCCTGTGGCACTTTCGGAATTGCGGCTCTGGCTGCGCGAGCGCGGCGCGGGCGAGGCGCTGGAATGCTCGCCCATCGGCGAAGGCATAGAAAACACAAACTATCGCGTGACCGTCCTCCCGCCCGGCGGCGGCGCGGCGGGGGAATTTGTGTTTACCATCTTTGAACTTTGGAAAATGCCGCAGACGGAATACTACGCCGCGCTGATGTCGCATCTCGCCGGATGCGGGTTGCCGGTGCCGGCGCCTGTTTTGCCTGCGGAGGAATGGGGGGGGGATTCTTGCGGGGAGGGGGACTCTTGTGACGGCGGGGTTTCCCCCCCCCAACCCCCCCCATCGGAGTTGGGGGGGGGTTGATGAGTCCATCAGAGATGGGGGGGGGGTATGAAGAGTTTCCGTCGGAGATGGGGGGGAAAGGTGAGGGGGACTCTTGTGACGGGGGGGACTCTGATGTTAGACATTTAAAAAAACCGTGTTTGCTGGTGCCGTTTGTTGGGGGGGCGGATTGGATTGCAAAGCCCGGCGAAGCGGAGTGCGAGAAAATGGGGGCGGTCATCGCGCGGCTGCATCTCGCGGTTTCGCATTTTCACCAACAGATGCCGAATCCGCGCGGGGCGGATTGGCGGCGGGCGGCGGCGGAAAAAGTTCGCCCGCATCTGCCGCCGGCGCAAGCGTCCCTCGCCGAAGAAGAACTCGCGCGCGACGCCGTTTTTTCGCGCGCGCCGCTGCCGGCGGGGGCCTGCCACTGCGATTTGTTTCGCAACAATGTTTTGTGGCGCGGCGGGGAAATTGCGGCGGTCATTGATTTTTATTTCGGCGGCGACGACGCGCTGATTTTTGACCTCGCCGTCGCCGCCTGCGATTGGTGTTTTGACGACGGCGATGACGGCGACGGCAACGGTGTCGGCGGCGACTTTGACAGTGGCAAGTTAAACGCGCTGCTCGCCGGGTATCTCTCGCGCCGCCGCCTGTGCGCTTTGGAACGGAAAATGCTGGCGGACGCTTTTTGCGTCGCCGCGTTGCGCTTTTGGCTTTCGCGTTTGTATGATTTGTTTTTTCCAAGGCGGGCGCGGGTTTTGCAGCCGCACGACCCGGCGCATTTTGAACGCGCGCTTTTGGCGGCGCGCGGGCTGCGCGAGCGGATAGAATTGGCGGCGGATATGGCGATTCGCAATGAGCATTAAATCCGACCGCTGGATTCGGCAAATGGCGGCGAAGGGGATGATTTCCCCCTTCGCCGAAAGCCAAGTGCGCGCGGGCGAAGGCGGCGCCGCCGTGCTTTCCTACGGCGTTTCCAGTTACGGTTACGATGTGCGCTGCGCGCCGGAGTTTCGCGTTTTCACCAATATCAACAGCGCCGTCGTCGACCCGAAAAACTTTGATGACAATTCCTTCGTGCGCGTGGACGGCGGGAGTTGCGTCATCCCCCCGAATTCCTTCGCGCTCTCGCGCTCGCTGGAATACATCGCCGTCCCGCGCGACATTCTCGTCGTGTGTTTGGGAAAATCCACCTACGCGCGCTGCGGGATTATCGTCAATGTGACGCCGCTGGAACCGGAATGGGAGGGGCATATCACGCTGGAATTCTCCAACACCACCCCGTTGCCGGCAAAGATATACGCCAACGAAGGCGTCGCCCAATTGCTTTTTTTGCAAGCGGACGAGGAATGCGAAAACTCCTACAAAGACCGCGCCGGAAAATACCAAGGGCAAACAGGGATAGTCCCCCCAAAGGCATGATTGTTGGAATGGGCAAGATTACCCCCCCCCAACCCCCCCCATCAAAGATGGGGGGGGGGTATGTTTGTGATTTTCCCCCCCCTGCCCCCCCCATCAAAGATGGGGGGGGGGACTATTTTTTTCCATCAAAGATGGGGGGGTATGTTTGTGATTTCCCCCTCCCTGCCCCCCCCATCAAAGATGGGGGGGGGGACTCTTCTTTTTTTGTCAAGGATGGGGGGGACTCTTTTGTTTTCATTAAAAGCAAAGGAAAAAAACCACAAAAACAAATTAACCCCCCCCCCATCTTTGATGGGGGGGGTTGGGGGGGGGAAAACCAATGACCGCCGCAACGACGGGGCTAAACGGCGGCTGGCTCAATGCCGCCATTTTGGGGGCGGTGGAGGGGATAACGGAATTCCTTCCCGTGTCCAGCACCGGACACTTAATCGTCGCCGCGCATTTTCTCGGCGAAAACTCCGAAGCGGCGAAGTTGTTTGAGGTCGTCATTCAGTTGGGCGCGATACTCGCCGTGTGCTGGCATTACCGTTTGCGCCTTTGGCAAACTGCGCGCGCGGTATTTCGCAAAGGCGAACCTTTCCCGCCGCTGCTGACGAATCTTTTTGTCGCATTTTTGCCCGCGGCAATTTTGGGATTCGCGTTTTACGATTTTATCAAAGCGCATTTGTTCTCGCCCGTCACCGTCGGCGCTGCGCTTATTGTTGGCGGCATAGTTATCATAATCGCCGAACGCAAGCCGCGCGCGGCGCGCATTGACAATATGGATATGCTGCGCCCGCGGGACGCGCTCGTCATCGGTCTGGCGCAATCGCTCGCGCTTTTTCCGGGGGTTTCGCGCGCGGGGGCGACCATTATCGGCGCGATGCTTTGGGGCGTGAGCCGGCGCGCGGCGACGGAGTTTTCTTTTCTTCTTGCGCTGCCGGTGATGTTCGCCGCCGCCGGTTATGATTTATTGCGCGGGTATCAATTGCTGGATTGGGATTTCGCCGGGGAGATACTTTGCGGTTTTGTCGTTTCGTTTTTTTGCGCGCTGCTGGCGGTGCGCGCGCTGCTCGCTTTTGTTTCGCGCCGCGATTTCACTCCTTTCGGATACTACCGCATTGTTTTCGGCGCGATAGTTTTGCTTGCTGTTATAAACTAACCGTCATAACCGTCATTCCCGCGGTCTCGTTACACCTCTCCAGAGGTGTAACGGTGTCAATAATAGCGGGCGTCCCCGCCCGCTCAAATTAGGAGCGGCGGGGACGCCGTTCATAAAGATGCGTTACACCTCTGGAGAGGTGTAACGAGACCGTTCCTTTTTTTCCCGGCTTAGTATGGATTCCCGCTTTCGCGGGAATGACGGTTAGGCGATTGCCTTGCCGTAGGAGTTGCGCTTTTCGGGAGTGTAACCGAGCGCGCCGTAGAAAGCGTTGCCGTCGCCGCTTTCCTGCACTTGCAAGCACACGCGGCGGCAGCCGAGTTCGGCAAAGCGCTTTTCCATCTCGCGCATCATCCGCTTTCCCAGCCCGCGGCGGCGGCAATCTTCGCGCACCGCCAAATAGTAAACCCAGCCGCGGTAGCCGTCAAAACCGCCGACGACCGCCGCGCAAACCTGTCCGCCGCCGTCCGCCGCGACTAGCGACAACCCGCGTTCGTCGGCGACTGCCGCCCGCAAATCCCCCCCGCGGTTGCCGTTGCCGCCGAAGCACTGCCGCCACAAAGCGGCGACGGCGGGCGCGTGCTCGGCGCGCATTCGCATAATTTCCATTTGCCAATTGTAAGCCGCCGCCGTTATAATTCGCGGCGGGCGCCGCCGAGATGGCGGAATTGGCAGACGCGCCGGTCTCAAAAACCGGTATTGGAAACAATGTGAGGGTTCGAGTCCCTCTCTCGGCACTCGTTTTTTTCTTTCGCGCGCGGTATAATTCCCGCCCGAACAGGCGCGTAGCTCAGTCGGTCAGAGTACTGCCTTGACATGGCAGAGGTCACAGGTTCAAGTCCTGTCGTGCCTACCGTTCCCGTCGTCCCCCGCTTTCGCGGAGACGGCAAGGGAGTGATATAATTTCCGCCCCGTAAAAAATGAACGCCGCCGAAGTTAAAAAAAATTCCAACTCCCGCCCGCTGATTAATACCCCTCGCCGCTTGCGGGGGGGGGTCGGAGTTTGCCGTCCCCATCGGCAGATGGGGACGGCAACCTCCGGGGGGGTGGAATGCGCCCTCGCCCCCGTCATTCCCGCGAAAGCGGGAATCCATACAAGGCCGGCGAAAAAGCCAAATTTTCCGCTGTCCATCGGAAAAAGCAAAGACCGTATGGATTCCAGCTTTCGCTGGAATGACGGGGTGCCTCCGACGGTAACGAACACTCTCCACCCCCCCGGAGCATTCCCCGCCGACTTCGTCGTCGGCGAATGCTCCGACCCCCCCCCGCAAGCGGCGGGGGGTATAGTTAATTCGCTTTACCCCCCGCCGCTTGCGGGGGGGGGTCGGAGGTTGCCGTCCCCATCGGCAGATGGGGACGGCAAACTCCGGGGGGGTGGCCTCCGGGAGGATGGCATACCCCGCGCGCAAGCGGGAATCCATTTGCGGCAAACACCGTGCCTCTTCTAATCCTCCGCCGGTTGGGGCTGATGCTCCTGATGATGCTCACGATGTCGGGCATTGTCTTTTTGATTCTGGAGCTGGACCCCGAAGGAGTCGCGCGCAAGGCGCTCGGGCAGTTTTCCACGCCGGAGCAGCGCGTCGCGTGGCTCGCCGAAAACGGTTACTTTGTAACCGCCCCGGCGGGCGCTTCCCTTGGCGCAAAAAAGCACGAGGACGCGGGGCGCTTTGTCTACCGCGCCACGGAAACAAAAGCGGTCGTGTATCGCGCGCCGCCCGAAGGAGTCCAAGCCCCGCCGCAGCGCACGGCGCTTACGCGAATGACCCCGGAACAATTGGAAGTGCTGCGAAAAATGGAACCGCTGCGCATATCGGCGATACCGCGCTATGTCAAGTGGCTCGGCAAATTTGTTTCCGGCGATTTCGGTCCTTCTTACCGTTTCAAAGTGCCGGTCGCGGAGATTCTCTGGCCGCGTTTGAAAAACACCGCGATACTCGCCGGCACCGCGATGTTTTTTATGATTATTCTTTCGCTTTTTCTCGGAGTGATGGCGGGAATGCGCGAGGGTTCTTTGCAGGACAGAGTATTTTCCGTTTTCGCAATTATCACGACTTCCGTCCCCGAATTTGCTAGCGCCGTTTTGCTTGTCGCGGTTTTTGTTTTCTGGCTGGAATGGCTGCCCGGAACGAGCACGATGATAGGCGGCTTTGAATGGAAACAACTGGTTATGCCGGTCACCGCGCTGGTTTTGTATTCCGCCGGCTATGTCGCCCGCATCACGCGCGCTTCCATGGCCGATGTGATGCGCTCGCCTTTTATTCGCACCGCCGTGCTTAAGGGAATCCCCTACGGGCGCGTCATCGTCCGTCACGCTTTGCGCAACGCATTGATAACGCCGGTCACGGTGATACTGCTGCAACTGCCGTGGATGCTTTCCGGCGTCATCGTCGTGGAATCGTTTTTTGCATACAAGGGTTTCGGCTCGCTTTTGTGGGAGGCGACAAAATTTGACGACCCCTTTTTAATTGAGGCCTGCGCGCTCGTCGCCGTCGTCGTCGTCGTCGCCACGCAACTGATTGCGGACATTATTTACACATTTCTCAATCCGCGGATTCGCTTTCAATGAAAAAATCCCTCGCCGCAGTTTTGCGCATTCGCGAAAGCGGTGTCGGCGTCGCCGGCGCGAGCATCTGCCTGTTTTGGGCCTTCGTCGCCGTTTTTGCCGATGTCATTTCGCCCTTTGACCCGCTGCAGCAGCTCAGCCCGCTCGCTTCCCCCGGCGAGGCGGTGGAGGGGGGGACGATGCTGCTCGGCGCCGATTTCCTCGGGCGCGACATTCTCTCGCGCATTATTCACGGCACCCGCACCGTCTTCATCTGGGCGCCGATTGCGACGGCTTCGGCCTATTTTGTCGGCGTCATATTCGGGCTCGTCGGCGGCTATTACGGCGGCTGGCTGGACGATGTCATTTCCTTCGTCGCAAACATTATTCTGGCGTTCCCGGTTTTGATACTGTTGATTTTGATTATCTCGCTGCTCGGCCCCTCCGGCGCCAGCATCGTCGTCGCCGTCACATTCGCATCGTCCCCGGCGGTATACCGCATCGTGCGCGGGGAGGTGTTGACGATACGCAGCCGCGATTTTATAGCCGCCGCAAAAACGCGCGGCGAAAGCGTCGTCTATATTTTGTTCACCGAAATACTCCCCAACGCAAAAAGCCCGCTGATTGTGGACGCTTGCCTGCGAATGGGATACACCACGATTTTCATCGGCATCCTCGGCTTTCTCGGCCTGGGCTTTCCGCCGCCGACGCCCGACTGGGGCGGAATGATAAACGAAAACCGCTCCATGGCAATATCGTTTCCGCACATGACCGTCTTCCCCTGCCTTGCGATTTCCTCGCTTGTGCTGGGATTGAATTTGCTCGCCGACGGCATCCGCGAAGTCGCGCAAAAAGTTTAAGAAAACCAAAAGGGGAAAAAAAAACAATGAACGAAAACAATCAAATTAACCCCCCCCCCATCTCCGATGGGGGGGGCGGGGGGGGGGAACCCACTAACAACACCCCCCCCATCTCCAATGGGAAAAACACCCCCCCCCCATCTCCGATGGGGGGGGCTGGGGGGGGGCAACCCGCAAACACCCCCCCCCTCTTGGAAATAGAAAACCTCAATGTTTCCTACTTCACCCGCAAGGGCGAAGTCCCGGCGGTCCTGGATTTTAACCTTACGCTGAACGCCGGCGAAAGCGTAGGGCTGGTCGGCGAATCCGGCTGCGGAAAATCCACGGTGTCCTTCGCCGTGATGAACTACATGGGCGCGAACGGCGCCATCACCGGCGGGCGCGTTAAATTTATGGGGCGCGACATGGCCGAAATGTCCGCCGAAGAACTGCGCGACCTGCGCGGCTCCAAAATCGCGATGATATATCAGGAACCCTTCGCCGCATTAAACCCCTGCATGACGATGGGCGCGCAACTCACCGAAGTGCCGATGTTCCACGAAAACATATCCGAAAAAGAAGCGCAGGAACGCGCCGCGCAAATCCTTTCCGATGTCCGCCTGCCCGACCCGGCGCGAATAATGGCGGCATACCCGCATCAACTTTCCGGCGGGCAGCAGCAGCGCGTCGTCATCGCGATGGCGCTGCTTTCCAATCCCAAGCTCCTCCTGCTGGACGAGCCGACGACGGCGCTGGATGTTACCGTGGAAGCCGCCATCGTCAATATCGTCAGTTCCATCAGCCAAAAATACGGCACCGCGATGATATATGTCTCGCACAATATGGGGTTGATTCTTAAAACATGCGAGCGCGTTTGCGTTATGTATTCCGGGCAGGTCGTGGAATCCGGCGAAGTCGGCGAGATATTCCAAAACCCGCGCCATCCCTACACGCGCGGCTTGTTCGGATGCATTCCCAATATGACCGCCGACAAAAACAGCCGCCCGCTCTCGCCCATTCGCGGGCAGTTGCCGCTCGCCACGGAGCGCCCGCGCGGATGCTACTTCGGCCCCCGCTGCGATTTTTTTGAAAAAGAACGCTGCGGCGAAGACCTGATAAAAATAGAAAACGCCGGCGGCGGGCATATGGCGCGCTGCGTCAAGTGGTCGGAAATTGACTGGGCCAAACACAAGCCCGAAACCGCGCAGCGCGAGCGCGCCGTCATCGGCGAAACGCTCGTCAATGTCCGCGACATGAAAAAATATTACGAACTCCCCTCCGCCGGATTCTTCGGCGGCGCAAAAAAAGTAAAAGCCGTGCAGGACCTTTCCTTTCAGGCGAGGCAAAAACAAATCGTCGCCATCGTCGGCGAATCCGGCTGCGGCAAATCCACATTCGCAAAAGTCCTTATGGGGCTGGAAGACGGCACCGGCGGAAAAATCGTCATGGGCGACGAAGACCTCGCCGCGCTCCCCGTGGAAAAACGCGACGAAGAAATGATCGCCGCCGTGCAGATGGTTTTCCAAAACCCCAACGACACCCTCAACCCCAGCCACACAGTCGGCAAGCAAATCGCCCGCTCCATACGCAAACTCGGCGCCGCTTCCGGCGAGGAAGTGGAGCGCAAAGTGGATCGCCTTTTGGATTTGGTGAAACTCCCGCGCAGTTACAAACACAACAAACCCTCGCAACTGTCCGGCGGGCAAAAACAGCGCATCGGCATCGCCCGCGCTTTCGCCGGAAAGGCGCGCCTCGTCGTCGCCGACGAACCCGTCAGCGCGCTGGATGTGTCCGTGCAGGCGGCCGTCATTGATTTGCTGCTGGACATACAAGCGTCGCACGACACCACGATGCTTTTTATCAGCCACGACCTTTCGCTCGTGCGTTATCTGGCCGACAACATTATCGTGATGTATCTCGGCAGGATTATGGAACAGGGGCTGACAAAAGATGTCTTCGCCCCGCCGTATCATCCGTATACGGAATCGCTTCTTTCGGCGGTGCCGGTCGCCGACCACCGCGTGGAAAAAGAGGAGATAATCTTGGAGGGCGAACTCCCCTCGCCGCTCAACCCCCCGCCCGGCTGCCCCTTTTCCAGCCGCTGCCCCCGCAAACTCGGCGAAATCTGCGACAAAGAACTCCCCCCCAAACGCGACTTCGGCGAAGGCCACGCAATCTACTGCCACATAAACCCCGCCGAATTAAAAAAATCCCCCCCCGTCTTCCGCATGACAAAACAACCGCCGCAACAACCGCCGCAACCGTCGCAACCGCAACAACAACCGCAACCAGCCGTGTAACGGCCTCGTTACACCTCTCCAGAGGTGTAACGCATTAAACCCCCCTCATCTCCGATGGGGGGGACAAAGGGGAGGGCGCTCAAATTAAAAAAAAACAAAACTCCATAACTCTTTCCAAAAATGAAACTCCCCTCCATCCCAAACAAAACCCGCTTGCTCCATTTGTGCGCCGTCGCGCTCGTGCTGGCGATGGCTTTGGATTCGTTGCTGGAATGGGCTTTTGACGAAACCCTCATAACCAGAATTAAAACATCCCATAATGTCGGCGTCGCCGCGGCAGTCGCGTACACTTTTTTGGTGTGGTTCTCCGTCATCTTGCTGGTATTGGGGCGTTTTCCGGAAGCGGCCGGGATAACGGCCGTGGCGGTTGCTTTGATTGAAATTCCGGATTTTGCCTTGGCCCACATTCCCATGTCAAAGAGCAAAGCGGGGATAATGACGATTTATTTCATAGAAATGCTTTTTCTTTTTTTCTATGCGATTTTTCTTGCCGTCCTTGCTTTCGCGTGGCGGAGGTTGTGCCCGCGGGTGCCGCCGTCTTCGCCGTCTAACGCTTTGCGATTTCGCTTTAATGGCGCGGCGAAGGAATACTTTAAGATTATGCTGGCGAACATTGCTCTCACCGTCGCCACCCTGGGAGTATATTCCGCGTGGGCGAAAGTGCGCGCCCGCCGGTGGTTCTACGGAAACTGCGAACTGGGAGATTCCACTTTTGACTATCACGCAAATCCCAAATCAATCCTTGTCGCCCGCGTGCTGATGTTTTTTGTTTATGCGCTGTTTGGCGCCGGCGTGCTTTTGGAAATTTGGGAATTGCTTGGCTCTGACCCGCGCGCGGCGCAATACAATTTTCTTTTTCTCAAAAATTTGTCGCCGTTTGCCGCCTTTCTCCTGCTTTTTTACGCATGGGCGACGGCCCGCGGAGCCGCGTTCAACGCCCGCTATTCCTCTTTTTGCGGCGCGCGCTTTTCCTTTCGCGCCGATTCGCGCTTGCCGATGCTGTTTGTTGGCGCGTGGATTCTTATGCCCCTCTTCTTGTATGCCGCCTATGTCTGGGCGATTTCGGACGGACATAATGCCGTCGTCATGATAGACCGGAGCAGGGCGGGCGGCGGTATCGGCGAATTGTCCCGTTTTTATGAAAACCGCAACTTGTTCCTGCGCGCATGGGCGCCGGTTGTAATTGGCTTCGCCCCTTATGTCGCCGGCATCCTTTTGCTGCCGGCCGCGCTGTGGCTCTTTGTCAAATGGCGCGCGCAAAACCACTCTTTGGGAAAGGTGCGGTTTTATTTCACCGCCTCTCCCGCCCCGTTTTATTTCTTTTTTCTTTTGTTGCCGCTGCCGCTGCTTTTGCCGTTCGCGGATTCCATAGCGCGTCAATTTTACAGCCCGATGCTTTTTGGGAAAACACATTATTTTGGCTGGCTTGCCGATGCGGTCGGAATGAGCGATTACGGAAAACATTACCGTCCCTTTTATCAGAAAGAATACGCCTATTCGGTCTCCTTCTTTTACGCCCTGCTCGCCGCCGCCGTTATGCCGGGCTTGTTCTACGGCAACCTCGCCTTTGACGGCGGGCGCTTTCGCAGCGGCATATCCGCATGCGATTACGGCTTCCGGATAATGCTGCCGAACCTAATTCTGTCAATAGTGTCGCTCGGCTTGTTAATCCCCTGGGCAAGAGTCCGCCGCGCAAAATACCTCGCGGAAAACATCTGGATAGAAGCGTCCCCCGGCCTTCTGCAATCCATAAAATCCACAACCGAAAAATCCCCCACCGCATTAGGAGAGTCCGCCGAAGATTCCGCCTTTGACTTTGACGCCGCCTTAGTTTAACCCCAACCCCCATCCCCGCCCCCCCCTGTCATTCCCGCCCTCCCTGTCATTCCCGCGAAAGCGGGAATCCATACCATCTTTCCTTTACCGCCGCTTGCGCGACTTATAATATTTTGCAAAAGCGGCGACGGTTTTGGCTATGTCCTTGCGGGAAACATCCAAGTGCGTGACCATCCGAAATGCGGGGCGGCCGTCGCCGACAAGCACTCCGCATCCCTTCAAATGATGCCGCAACGGCGAATGGTCGGCGGCGGCGGGAGCGTAAAAAATCATATTGGTCCCGAGCGAAACAGTTGCGCCGTTTGTTCCGGCAATCTCCGCCAATCCTTGCGCCAATTCTTCCGCCAATTGATGGTCGTCGTGCAATCGTTCAATGTTGTTTTCCAGCGCGTACATTCCGGCGGCGGCGATAATTCCGGCTTGACGCATTCCGCCGCCGAGAATCTTGCGGTTGCGCCGCGCCTTGCCGATAAATTCTTTTCCGCCGCAAAGCACGGTGCCAGCCGGCGCTCCCAGACCTTTGGAAAGGCAGAGGGACACGCTGTCAAAAGGCGCCGCCAATTTTTTGGCGGGGATGTTTTGCGCAATTGATGCGTTCATTAATCTTGCGCCGTCCAAATGCGCGAGCAAACCGCGCCTGCGCGCGGCGGCGACGGCGGCTTTTGTTTCCGCCAAATCCTGCGCCGTTCCGGAGACGGTGTTTTCCATGCACAGCAACCGCGTGCGCGGAAAATGCGGGTCGTCGTCCTTGACGGCGGCGGCGACAGTTTGCGCCGCTAGTTCGCCGCGCGCGCCGGTCGCAAGCGGGCACGGGGAGATGCCGCCCAGCACCGCCGCGCCGCCGGCTTCGTAACGGTAAACATGATAAATGTCGCCGGCAATGTATTCGTCGCCGCGCCGGCAATGCGAAAGCAGCGCCGCCAAATTGCTTTGCGTGCCGGAAGGAAAAAAAAGCCCCGCTTTTTTGCCCAGCAATTCCGCCGCGCGCTCTTCCAATTCGCGCACGGTCGGGTCTTCGCCGTACACATCGTCGCCCACCGCCGCCTGCGCCATCGCCGCGCGCATCGCCACGCCGGGCTTTGTCACAGTGTCGCTGCGCAGGTCAGTCACCGCAAAATCTGATTGAGAAAGCGCCGCGTTCTTTCCTGCCGCGGATTGTCAAAAAAACCGGCGGGGTTGTTGCGTTCCACAATCTCGCCCTCGTCCATAAAAACAATTTCGTCGGCGACGGCGCGGGCGAACCCCATTTCGTGCGTAACGCAAATCATCGTCATTCCGGTTTTTGCCAGGTCGGTCATTGTTTCCAAAACTTCGCTGACCATTTCCGGGTCCAGCGCCGAAGTCGGCTCGTCAAAAAGAATCGCCTTCGGCTTCATGCACAAAGCGCGCGCGATGGCGACGCGCTGCTGCTGCCCGCCGGAAAGTTGCGCCGGAAACTTCTCGCCCTGTTCGGAAAGACCGACGCGCGCAAGAAGTTCGCCGACGCGCTTTTTTACCTCGGCGCGCGATTTGGAACGGTTCTCCAAACCGTAAGCGATGTTTTCCGCCACGCGCAAATTCGGAAAAAGCGCGTAGGATTGAAAGACAATTCCAAAATCGCGCCCCGCCGGCGGCAGCGAGGAAATGTCCTTCCCGCGCTGCCAAAGCCGCCCTTCGCTTTGTTTTTCCAGCCCGGCGATAATGCGAAGGAGAGTCGTTTTGCCGCAGCCCGAAGGGCCGAGCAAACAAACAAATTCCCCCTCGCAAACCTCCAAGTCGACGCTGCTCAGCGCCGCAAACGAGCCGAAACGCTTATGCAGCCCCTCTATGCGCAGGTGCGATTCCGCCCCCGCAGGCATCGCAGCCGCCCGCCGCGCTCGCCGGAAAAAAGCGGACGGTCAGTTTTTCGGCTCCGATTTCTTGTCGTAACGCCGCTGCCACTCTTTGAGAATGCGCGCGCGGTTGTTTGCCGCAAATGCGAAGTCGTTCTGAATCATCTTCTCGGCGATGCCATCCGGAAAATGCTTGACCGGTTTTGCAATCCCCGGAATCGCGACGACCGCGTATCCTTTGTTGTAGAGACGGTTCGCTTCTTCGCTGACGATGAAGTCCATCAGTTTGCGCGCTTCTTCCGGATAGTCGGTGCCGGAGACGATGCTGCTCGCTTCCATATCCCAGCCGATGCCTTCGCTCGGAAGAATGATTTCAATCGGAGCGCCCGCCGCTTTGGACTTCGCCCCGCGAAAGGCGAAAGAAACGCCAATCGGAACCTCGCCCGCCGCCGCTTGCTTGCACGGCTTGGAGCCGGAATGCGTGTAGTGACTGATGTTTTTGTGCAGCCGGTCCATAAACGCCCAGCCGCCTTCTTCGCCGAAGATTTGCAGCCACGACGAAACATCCAAAAAGCCCGTGCCGGAAGACGCCGGATTCGGCATCGCCACATGCCCCTGATACACCGCCTTCGTCAGGTCTTCCCACGAGCTCGGAGTCGGCAGGTTGTTTTTCTTCGCTTCCACGGTGTTGACGCAAACCGCGGCGACCCAGGCGTCCATCCCCACCCAATACGGCGGATTGGAAGAATCCAAAAACTTGGAATCCAGTTTGTTCGCGCCTTTGGGCGAGTAGGCGTCCAGCATTCCCTCGCGCTTGAACAGCAAAAGCGAAGTGGCGGCGAGCCCCCAGATGACATCCGCTTGCGGGTTGTCCTTTTCCGCCAGCAGCTTGGCGGTAACGATGCCGGTGGAATCGCGCACCCACTTTATCGTGATGTCGGGGTGGTGCTTTTCAAACGCGGCGGCGTAGGTTTTCAGGTCTTCCGCCTCAATGGCGGTGTAGACCGTCAGTTCGGTCGCGGCGCGAACCGGGGCGACGGCAAACAAAGCCGCGGCGGCGAACAAAGCGGCGGCGCGGCGAAGAGTGGAGTTCATTTGTGTTTTCCTTTTTGTTTTGTTTTTTGTTTTTCCAGCCCCTCCCCGCCAACGGCGAAAACCGGCCTGCCGCCTTTATAACACATTTCCCCCCCCCCCGCAAAAAAAAATTTCCCAACAAATTATTTACCCCCCGCCGCTTGCGGGGGGGGTCGGAGCATTCCCCGACGACGAAGTCGGCGGGGAATGCTCCGGGGGGGTGGAATGCGCCCGCAACAGTCAGCAACAACCATCATTAACAATGACACCTTCCCCCCGTAGTTTGCCCCCCTAATTAACAGTCAGTGGTATGATACCCCCCCTTGAAACCCAAACCCAAACCCCCGGCAACCAACGACGCCAGCGAGGGCGACCTCAACATTTCCCCGCGCCGCCGCCGCTGGACGCGCACAGTCCCCCCCGCCACCCGCAAACTGCTGGCGGAAGACGCCCGCCATTTCCTGCATCAGGGACTCTCCACCCCGTGCTTGGACGCCCTCGCCGGCTGCCGCAACGCGGAATTAATTACCGTCGGCGGGCGGCGCATTCTGGATTTTCACGGCAACAGTTTGCATCAGGTCGGACACGCAAATCCGCGCGTTCTCGCCGCCGTCCGCGCGCAAATGCGGGCGATGCCGTTTGCGCCGAGACGCTTCGCAAACAAACCGGCGACGCAACTCGCGCGCAAACTCGCCGAACTCGCCCCCGGCGACCTCAACCGCGTCCTCTTCGCCCCCGGCGGCGCGAGCGTCATCGGCATCGCACTCAAACTCGCGCGCGCAGCGACCGGACGGCACAAAACCGTCTCCCTCTGGGGTTCCTTCCACGGCGCCTCGCTGGACGCGATTTCCGTCGGCGGCGAGGCGATATTCCGCCGCGACATCGGCCCGCTCCTCCCCGGCTGCGAACACGCGCCGCCGCCCGACCCTTCCGCTTGCGTTTTTCGCTGCGGCACAAAATGCGATTTGCGCTGCGCCGAATACATTGAATACATTCTGGAAAAGGAAGGCGACATCGCAGCAGTCGTCGCCGAAACCGTCCGCGCAACCCCCGCCGTCCCCCCGCCGCAATACTGGAAGAAAATCCGCGCCGCCTGCGACAAACACGGCGCGCTGTTGATACTGGACGAAATCCCGACCTGCCTCGGCAGAACCGGAAAAATGTTCGCCTTTGAACATTACGGAATAGTCCCCGATATGGTCTGCATCGGCAAGGGGCTGGGCGGCGGGGTGATGCCGCTCGCCGCGTTAATCGCCCGCGAAGGATTAAACCGCGCCCAGCCGGAGCGCGCCCTCGGCCACTACACCCACGAAAAAAACCCCGTCGCCTGCGCCGCCGGACTCGCCGTCATCGCCGAAATCCAGGAACGCAACCTCCTCGCCCGCGCAAAAAAACTCGGCGAAGAGTCCCTCCGAAAACTGCAAACCATCGCCGCAAACCACCCCGCCCTGACCGAAGCCCGCGGCCTCGGCCTCCTCCTAGGCGCAAAAATAAAGCAAGAGTCCCT
>JAHRAH010000031.1 GCA_020027345.1 Gammaproteobacteria bacterium
TCCCGCTTTCGCGGGAATGACAAGATGGGGGCGCTTATGACAAGATGGATGCGCTCTTTTGACGGTAACGGGCATATTCCATCCCCCCCCCCCCGCAAGCGGCGGGGGGTATAGTTAATTAGAAGCATTCCCGCCCCCCGCGTCATTACCGCGAAGGCGGGAATCCATAACAACGCGCGCATTGCGGTAAATTACAAACACACCGATAACGGCGGGGTTACTATGGATTCCCGCCTTCGCGGGAATGACGGGGGGTGGTTTTAATTCGCTGGATTCCCGCCTTTTTGATGGAGTGCGGGAATGACGCGGGGGGACGAATGACGGGGGTGGTTAATCGGCGGCGGAGAGGAGGAGAAGGAGGGCGGCGCCGAGGGACATCATTGCTATGCCGACGGCGCGGAGTTGGCCGGTTTTGAATTGGGCGAGGTCGGCGCGGAGTTTTTTCCAGAGGGCGTCGGGGAGGAAAAGCAGCGCCGCGCCTTCCAGCAGGAAGATGAGGGGAATTGCGTATAACAGTTTTTCCAGCATTGTATTTTTCGCCCCGCCGTCATTCCGGCGAAAGCCGGAATCTATGCGGTTTTTCCTTTTCGCCGCCGTTTTCGGGGAATGGAAAATTCATCTTTTTCGGCCGGCTCCTTATGGATTCCAGCTTTCGCTGGAATGACGGGGGGGATGACGGGGGGGGTTATTGCGCGGCGGCCGCTTTTTCGGTTTTTGCTTCTTCGGTTTCGGGGGTTTCGGCGGGGGGTGGTTCGGCGGTGTTTTGGCTTTTCAGGTATTTGAAGAAATCGGAATCGGGACTGAGCACCAGAATATCGCCGGCGACGCCCATGGATTTGACATACGCGGCCAAACTGCGGTAGAAATCGTAAAACTCCGGATGCTGCCCGGCGGAGTTGGCGAAGATGGCGGCGGAATTGGCGTCGCCGACGCCGCGAATGCGCTCGGATTCGCGCTGCGCTTCGGCGAGTATGACCGCTTTTTTCCGGTCGGCTTCGGCGCGTATTTTTTCCTTTTCGGCTTCGCCGGTGGAACGGCGTTCGTTGGCGATGCGGCGGCGCTCTTCAATCATGTTTTTGTAAACATTTTCGGAAACCGCGGCGGGCAAATCCACGCGCTTGAGGCGGACATCCACGACTTCCAGCCCGATGCCGGCGGCCGCTTCGTCGCCGCGTATCTGCATTTGCTTCATAACTTCCTCGCGGTCGCCGGCGACGACATCCTTCACGGTGCGCTTGCCTATTTCGTCGCGCAGTTCGCGGTTGATGATTTCCACAAGCCGCCCGACCGCCTGCGCCTCGCTGCCGCGCAGGTCGGTGTAAAACTTTTCCGGATCTGTGATGCGCCACTTAATGTAGACATCCACCAGAATGTTTTCCTTTTCGGCGGTGATGTACAAATCCGGATCCTCGGTGTCTATCGTCAGCACGCGCGAATCAAAAAGGCGCAAATCCTGCCAGGGCGCTTTGAGGTAAAGCCCCGGCTCTTTTTTGACGCCGATGACTTTGCCGAACTGCAAAATCAGCGCGCTCTGCCAGGGATAGACGACAAACAGCAGCGAGGAAATCATCACCAGCGCCGCCACGAAAGCCGCCGCCGCTATCGCAAGATTGCGCGCGCTTGCCATCGCAATTACCTGCGGCTTTCCAGTTTGCCGTCCAGCGCGCGCAGTTCGCGGCGCAAACGGTTTTTGAGTTCTTCCAATCGCAGCGGTTCCGAAGGTTGCGCGCCGCCGCCGCCCGCGGCCGCCGCCGCGCCCGCGCCCATCAATTTGTCAAGGGGCAGATACAGCAAATTACCGGCGCCGCCGCCGTCCAGCAAAACCTTGTTCGCGCGCGCCATCACCGTTTCCATTGTTTCCAAATACAAACGGCGGCGCGTTACTTCCGGCGCTTTTTTGTATTCCCCCGCGAGCAGCAAAAAGCGGTCGGCTTCGCCCTGCGAGCGGGCGATAAAACTTTCGCGGTACGCTTCGGCGTCGGCGATAATGCGCGCCGCCTGCCCGCGCGAGCGCGGGATAATGTCGTTCGCGTACGCTTCGCCCTCGTTGATTTTGCGGTCGCGGTCCTGCCGCGCTTTAATCGCGTCTTCAAAAGCGTCCTGCACCTGGTCGGGCGGCTGAACATTTTGCACGGCGACTTGGTTTATCTGCACCCCGGTTTTGTAATCGTCCAGTATTTTTTGCATCGCCGCCTTCGTTTCGCTGGCGACGGATTCGCGCCCTTCGTAGAGGACGAAATCAATTCTGTTCTCGCCGACCACTTCGCGCATCGCCGTCTCCGCGACCTGCTGCACGACATCCTCGGCGCGGCGGCTGGCGAATCGGTTCTCAAACAAAAACAAGCGCGCGTCCTTGAGAACATACTGCACGACAAACTGCATATCTATGATGTTCAGGTTGCCCGTGAGCATAAGCGATTCGCGCGGGTTTTTGTTTTTGGTCGCGCCGCGGTAGCCGACTTCCACCTGCCGCACTTCCAGCAGGTTGACGATTCGGTAATCCTCAATGAAGGGCATGTGCCAGGCCAGCCCGGGCGTTTTGACGCCGGTCGGATTGCCGAGGCGGAACATCACCGCCCGCTCGCTCGCGTCCACGGTAAAAAAGCCGGCGAGCATCCACAAAAACAAAATCGCCGCCGAGGAGAGCACCGCCAGATAGCGCACCGGCGGCAGAACAATCCCCCCGCCGCCGCCGCCGCTCCCTTTGTCGCCGTCGCCGCCGTCGTCGTAACCGTTGCCGCTTTCGCCCTCGCCGTCCTCGCGCGAAAAGGGGCTCGCCCGCCGTTTTTTGCCATCGACGAAGCGCCCGATAAAATCGCGCAGCATCTCGTCAATGTCGGGGGGACCTTTGGAAAAAATCCTCATTGTGCCGTCGTCGTTTCCGTTGTTTTTGTCGTTTCAGTCGTTACCGTCGTTGCCGGTGCCGGTTTTTTTGCGGCGGAGCGGGCGCGCCGCAACTGCAGCCAAAGCCGTTTGCGCAATTCGTCAACGCCCTCGCCCGTCTTCGCCGATATCCAAACCGCGCCGATTATATCATCGTTTTCGGTTATATCGTCGTTTTCCCTTTCGGCGCGCGCGACAGTCCCCCCGCCGATGCGGTCGCTTTTGTTCATCGCCAAAAGCCGCGGCACGCCCCCGGCGCCGATGCGTTCCAGCGTAGCGTTCACCACCGTCAACTGTCCCCGCCATTCGGCGTCGGCGGCGTCGGCGACTATCAGCAGCAAATCGCTTTCGGCCGCGTCGCGCAGCGTCGCGGCAAAACCCGACACCAGTTCGTGCGGCAAATCGCGGATGAAGCCAACGGTGTCCGACAACACCAAACACTCCCCGCCGTTGTAACCGTCCCCGCCTTCGGCACCGGCGCGGCCGTTTTCGCCGGAATGCATCCGCCGCGATTTCAGTTCCAGCGTGTCAAAGAGGCGACCGTTCGCCGGCGACCCCGCGCGCGTCAGCAAATTAAAAAGCGTGGACTTTCCCGCATTCGTATACCCCGCGAGGGCGACCGAAAACACCCCGTTCTTGCGCCGCCGCGCGCGCGCATTCTCGCCGCGTTTTTGCATTAGCCGGATGCGCTTGCGCAGGCGGCGGATTTTGTCGCCGGTCTGCCGGCGGTCGACTTCTATTTGTTTTTCGCCCGGACCGCCGCGCACGCCGATGCCGCCGCGCTGCCTTTCCAAATGCGTCCACAACCCCGCCAGCCGGCTGAGATGCCGTTCGCAGCGGGCGAGTTCCACCTGCATTTTGCTTTCGTGCGTGCGCGCCCGCCGCGCGAAAATATCCAGTATCAGCCCGCTGCGGTCCAGCACCGGCAGTCCCCACGCCGATTCCAAATTCCGCGCCTGCATCGCGCTCAGGTCGCGGTTGACGACGACGAATTCCGCGCAAACTTTTTCGGCGAGTTCGCCGGTTTTGCCGACCGCCCCGGCGCCGAAGAATGTCGCCGGATGCGTTTCGCGCAGGCGCACGGTTTGCATCGCCAGCCCGTCCAACCCCGCCGCAGCGGCGAGTTGCGCGAGTTCTTCGGTTTCCTCCGCCGGAGTGCGTCCGCCGAATTTTCTGCCGCAGACGGCGAGCAACAGCGCGCGCGAGGGTTCCATCAGTCCCTTCCGGCGCGCAACAAAATTTTTAACGGCGCGCCCCGCAACGACAGTTCGCGGCAAAATGACGATGCCAAATAACGGCGGTAGTCGTCGCTGATTTTTTCCGCCCCGCGGGCATGAACGACGAGACAGAACCGTCCCCCCTGATGCGCGTAAAGCAGCCGCGGGCGCGAACCGCCAACGCGCGGCGGCGGAGCGTGCGCCGTTATTTTCGCCAACGCCCGCGTCAACTGCGCCGGGGAAAAACTCGCCCGCCCCCCCGCCGCAGCAACCCGCACCGCGCGCAGGATTTTCGCAAGCGGGATAGTCCCCCGTTTTGCCGAAAGCGCGAAACCGTCCAGTTCCGCCGCAAACGGCAACTCCGACATTATCCGCCGCAGCAACTGCGGACGCTCGCGCGCGGGGACAGTGTCCGCCTTGTTCGCGAGAACGACCACCGCGCAAGCCGAACGCGCCATCAGCGCGGCGATGCGCTTGTCTTGATGCGTCGCGCCTTCGGCGATGTCGGTCATCAACAGTCCCGCCTCAGCCCGCGCGACCGTCCGCCGCGCCGAGGAAACCGACAACTTCTCGCGCGATTCCTCCGCGCGGCGGCGGCGCAAACCGGCGGTGTCAATCAACACAAACTCGCCCCCGCCCGCCGCGCGGTATTCGCACTTGACACTGTCGCGAGTCGTGCCGGGAACTTCCGAAACTATCATCCGCTCGTATCCGAGAACGCGATTCACAAATGTGGACTTGCCGACATTCGGCCGCCCGACAACCGCAAGCGTCATCGGCTTTTTAACTTTGCTTTCATCTGTGCTTTCGGCGAGGGTGTCGGTAACAGTGTCAACGGTGTCGGCAACGGTGTCGGTGACGGTGTCGGCGGCAATGGTATCAGTGTCGGCAACGGTATCGGCAACAGTGTCGGCAACAGTGTCGGCAACAGTGTCCGCATTACCGTCTCCCGCGCAAACGGCGCGGGCCAATTTGGCGAGTGCGGATTTCAATGCGGCAATCCCCCCGCCGCGCTTTGCCGAAACGGGGACTGTCACCGTCGCGCCGAGTGCGTAAAACTCCGCGCACGGCGCCGGCAACCCTTCGCTTTTGTTGACGGCGAGAAGGTGCGGGATGCCGCGGCGGCGCAGGGTTTGCATCCACTGCGCGTCCCCCGCCTGCAAACCGGCGCGGGCGTCGGCGACGAGCATCGCCGCATTCGCCGAAGCCAGCGCTTTTTGCATTTGCCCGATTTCCGGCGGCAGGTTTTTCCCCGCCGCGCCGCCCTCGCCGCCGGCGGTGTCCAGCAGCCGCACGGTCTTCCCTTCGGCATTTGCGCGCCCGGCGACAAAATCCAAAGTCATCCCCGGCGCGTCGTGAACAATCGCATCGGCGCTCCCGCAAAGCACATTAAAAAGCAGCGACTTCCCCACATTCCGCCGCCCCACAATAGCAACAACCGCCTCAGTCATTTTTTCCATCGGCATCCTTTATACCCCCCGCCGCTTGCGGGGGGGGG
>JAHRAH010000036.1 GCA_020027345.1 Gammaproteobacteria bacterium
TGAAAGGACGGGTGCGGGGGGCGCTTATCTGTGCTCCGGGCTTTTTACGCCATAGGGCAAATCAGCGTGCACTCCCCCGCATCCCGGGCGCTAACCCGGAACTTTTACCCGGAACCCATCATACAAGCGGCAACGCCCTGTGCAAGGCGCATCAAATTATGTAAGCCCTGTAAGGGCGGCCGAAAAACAACGGCGGCGCGGGGTTGCGGATATTTTTGTTCGGACGCCCTTACAGGGCTTGCCCTTTAATGTCCGCTCACATAGGGCGGCGCGCGGGACGCTTGCCCTATGCTACATCCGGCCGCCCCTTCAGGGCTTTTTGAATTTCGCGTCGCTGTCATCCACCGTAATGCCGCAAACGGCAACGCTTTCACCAAACCCGCGACGATTTTAACCGAACACTATTGCGCACAAGCGGAAATTCATACAATCCTCGGTTTTCCGCATTGTTACCTTGCGGCAGGCAAATTCGCCTTTTTTGCTGTATCCGTATGGATTCCGGCTTTCGCCGGAATGACGGGGGGGATGTTCCGCTTTTAATTATTTTGCGGTTGTTTGCGGCGGCGGGGGTTTGTATTTGTTGTTTTCGGTTTTGGGGGGGAGGACGCCCACCAGCACGGTTCCGAGTATGACGGTGAAGAAATCCAGAATGATGAACGGGATTTGCAGCCAGCCGCTCCAACCGCAGTCGTGCAGGCGCTTGGTGCGTATTTGGATGTGGACAACCACGACAAGGAGCGAAACGGCGACCAGGGCGAGTCCGGTGCCGACGCCTATTCCCTTTTCCGCATCGCCGCCCGCCGTTGCGAAAAAGATAAAAAAGACGAGCGAGAAGTAGGCGGCGACGGTGGCAAGCCAGTACGCCCAGTATTGCTTGCGGGTCATGCAGCCGTGGTGGGAAAACAAAGACCATTTCCAGCCGGACATATTTTTCTCCTTTTTTCTTTTTTGCAAAAGCGAATATGCGCGATGCGGTTTTATTCCGCGGCGATTATTGGGCGGTGGCCTTCCCAGCGGAGTTTGGGGGGGGTGTGGAAGGAGTGGTAGGGGGCCGGCGTCGGGAGTTCCCATTCCAGGGTGTCGGCGCCTTCCCATACTCGTTTTTCGGTTGTTTTTTTGCCGCTGCGGACGCAGTTTACGACCACATACAAAAAGAGCAGCTGCGTGAGGCCGAAGCCGAAGGCGCCGACGCTGCTTACCATATTGAAATCCGCAAACTGCAGGGCGTAATCGGGGATGCGCCGCGGCATTCCCGCCAGTCCGAGAAAATGCTGGACAAAAAATGTCACATTGAAAAATATCATAGAGAGCCAGAAGTGCGCCTTGCCCAGCGTTTCGTTGTACATCCGCCCCGTCCACTTCGGCAGCCAGTAATACACCCCGGCGAAAAGCGAAAAGAGCGAGCCCGCCACCAGCACATAATGAAAATGCGCGACGACATAATACGAATCCTGCAACTGCACATCCAGCGGCGCGATGGAAAGAACCAGCCCGGTAAACCCCCCTATCGTAAAAAGCACGACAAAGCCGATTGCAAAAAGCATCGGCGTTTCAAATGTCATTGAGCCGCGCCACATCGTCGCAATCCAATTAAAAACCTTCACCCCGGTCGGCACGGCGATAAGCATCGTCGCGTACATAAAATACAAAATCGCCGTTACCGGCATCCCCGTCGTAAACATATGATGCGCCCAGACAATAAACGACAAAAGCGCGATGGACGCCGTCGCATACACCATTGAGGGATAGCCGAAAAGAGGCTTGCGCGAAAAGGCGGGTATCACCGTGGAGACGATGCCAAAACCCGGCAGCGCCATAATATACACTTCCGGATGCCCGAAAAACCAAAATATGTGCTGGTACAAAACCGGGTCGCCGCCGCCGGCCGCATTAAAAAAGGAAGTGCCGAAATGCCGGTCGGTCAGCAGCATCGTAACCGCCCCGGCGAGCACGGGCATAACGGCGATCAGCAAAAACGCCGTTATCAGCCATGTCCAGCAAAAGAGCGGCATTTTCATCAAATCCATTCCGGGCGCGCGCATATTAATAATCGTCGTGATGATATTTATCGCGCCCATGATGGAGGAAATCCCCATAAGGTGAATTGCGAATATCGCCATATCCATTCCGACTCCCTGCTGCGTGGAAAGCGGCGCGTAGAGAGTCCACCCCGCCGCCGTCGCCCCGCTGGGCGTGAAGAACGAAGCGGCGAGCAAGAGCGCCGCCGGCGGCAGCAGCCAGAACGACCAGTTGTTCAGCCGCGCAAAAGCCATATCGCAGGCGCCTATCATCATCGGCAGTTGCCAGTTGGCGAAGCCGGTGAAGGCGGGCATGATCGCGCCGAAGACCATAACCAGCCCGTGCATCGTCGTCAGTTGGTTGAAGAACTCCGGCTCCACCAGCTGCAGCCCGGGCTGAAACAATTCCGCCCGTATCCCCAGCGCCATCAGCCCGCCGAAGAAAAACATTGCGAGGGCAAAGCACAAATACAGCGTGCCGATGTCCTTGTGGTTGGTCGTCGTCAGGTAGTGCCACGCCACGGCGCGAAAGCCGCGCAGTTTGGCGTGTTCGCCGTGATGCTCCGCGCCGCCGGCCGGATGAGGAAGTGTCGCGTCCATTCAATGCCTCCGAATTCGCTGAACCGCGATTATACATTAATCAACTATACCCCCCGCCGCTTGCGGGGGGGGGTCGGAGCATTCCCCGACGACGAAGTCGGCGGGGAATGCTCCGGGGGGGTGGAATGCGTCCGTAAAATAATAGTTGCCGCTGACGGTAACGGACTCTCTCCACCCCCCCGGAGGTTGCCGTCCCCATCTGGCGATGGGGACGGCAACCTCCGACCCCCCCCCGCAAGCGGCGGGGGGTATAAATTAAGTTAGAATTGGCGGATGATTACGAGGGGCAGCAAGCGGGTTCCGACTCCGGATGACATCTGGCAGATTTTGGAGGACGCCTTCCGTCTGCAGAAGGACACACTCCGTCTGCAGGAAGAAAACGCGCGGGAGATAAAGGCGCTGCAGCGGGCAGTGGCGGAAGACCGCAAACGCCACGGCGATTTCTACCGCGGCGAGGGGGAAATCCGGGAGATAGAGTGCGCCGGCGCGCTGCGGGCGAAAGGCGAACTCGGCGGCATCAAACTGGACGAGATTTTGGAAAACTTCGGCATCCGGCATTTGGGGCAGCCGCGCGACATTGATTTTCTCGGACTCAACTGCGAAGCGATGGTGGTCGGCGAAGTCAAGCGGACGCTTTCGGCGGACAATGTGCGCTACTTTTTGGAGGCGCAGTTGCCGCTGTTTTCGGATATATTGGGGCACGCTTTCGGCAGGCGCGTGGTCGGGGCGATGGTGTTTACGCTTGCGCATTCGGCGGCGGCGGGGGCGGACGGCAAAATGGAAGACCCGGTGCAGATGGCGCTGGACGCCGGGGTGATACTCGTGCGCTCCTCGGGGAAGAACAAGCTGGAGGAAATCGCCTCGCCCGCAGATGTGAAACGCCGCATAAAGCCCGGCAAAAACAACGGCAAAACCGGTAAAAAAACTCCCGTCAAAAAGGGAAAGCGGTAACTCTCCCCCGTCATTCCCGCGAAGGCGGGAATCCATACGGGGCCGGGGAAAAAGCCGAAACTTCCGTTGTCCGCAATTCGTCGGGAAAAGCAAAGATTGTATGGATTCCCGCCTTCGCGGGAATGACGGGGGTTGGGAATGACGGGTTGATGGAACAATATCTTGGGTTGTTTTTGTTTGCGGGGTTTATGGTGGGGACGCCGGGGCCGGCGAATTTGCTGGTTATGCTGGGCGGGATGCAATACGGGGTGCGCGGGTGTTTGGCTTTTATCGCCGCGCTTATCGTCGGCAAGGCGCTGGTGAACGCGCTTGTCGGCGCGGGTTTCGGTTTGTTTCTTTCGGAAAACGAGACGGCGCGCTGGGGGCTGACTCTGGCGGGCGGCGGGTATATGATTTGGCTTGCGGCGCAATCCTGGGGCGGCGCGGGGCGGCGGCAAACGGACGCGCCGGCGCGGTTTAGTTTTGCGAAGGGCGCGGTTGTGCATCCGCTGAATCCGAAGGCGTGGCTGATGTGCGTTTTGGCGTGGGGGAATTTCGCGCCGCAATCGGATTCGCTTGCGGCGCAGATGGCGGTTGTTGTCGGGGCATTCGCTTTCGCGCAGGTTATCGCGCACACCGGCTGGTGCGCCGCCGGGCAACTGCTGGGGGCGGCTTTTCGCGGCAACATACTCCTCGCCCGGGCGTTGACGCTGCTGACTATCGCCGTCATAGTCGGCGCGATTCTTTGGAATCCGGGGGGGTAAGATATTTTGTCATTCCCGCGAAAGCGGGAATCCAGAATTACGATGTTGCGGCTGGCAACTGGATTCCCGCTTTCGCGGGAATGACAAAGTCCACCCCCCCGGAGTTTGCCGCCCCCATCTGGCGATGGGGACGGCACACTCCGCCCCCCCCCCGCAAGCGGCGGGGGGTATAATGTCCTTATGCCTTTTTTGCTGGTTCTTTGCGCGCTGGTGATTTTTCCGGCGGCGGAGATTTATTTGCTTTTTTCGTGGATTGGCGAATCGCCGGGGGTTGCGCTCGCTTATCTGGCGCTGACACTGTTGGCGGGAGTTTTGCTGATGCGGCTGGCGCGCATTGGCTTTTTTGAATTGTTGCGGCGCTGGGGCGAACGCGCGCAAGCGGGCGAGGCGGCGGCTTCGCCGTGGGCGCTCTTTCTTTTCGGCAAAATGTGGATTGTCGGCGCGCTGCTTTTTTTCCCCGGCTACATCACGGACGCGATGGCGCTGGCGCTGGTTTGCTTTTCGTTTTTTGCCGCGCCGAAGAACGACGGCGGCGGCAACGACGGGGGGACAAGCGACGACGGAATGCTGCGCGCGCGCGCCGTTGTTATTGAAGAAAGCGCCGTCCCCCCGCAGGAACGGTAACAGTGGCGGCGATGACGGTTGCGGCTATGACGACGACGACGACACCGGCGGCGACACCGTTGGAAACGACGACGACTGTTGCGGCAGCGTCCAAAGTAAAAATCGCGCCGCCGGAGAAAGAGCAGGTGCGGCGGGCCTTTTCCCGCGCCGCTTTGCGACAGTCAACGGTGTCATCGTCATCGGCGGGGACTGTTGCGGGCGGGCGCGAACCGATGCAAATCGTCGGCGAACGGTTGCTGGAAACTCTGGATGAAATCGTCCTAAGTCCTTCATTAATCGCCGAAATCGGCGGCGGCGGCTGTCCGTTGCTGGCGGCAAAATATGCGGGCGCAAAAATGCTCGCGCTGGATTTTGCGATGCCGGTTTTGCGCCGGGCGGCGGCGGAAGCGGGGGACGACGGCAACAGTCCCGGCAACAGTCCCGGCGACAGTCCCGGCGACGGTTCCGGCAACAGTCCCGGCAACGACGCCGGACAGTTAAAGAACCGGATTCTGAGAGTGCAGGCGGACGCCGAGCGGCTGCCGCTTATGGGGGGTTGCGCCGATTTGGCCTATTCCAATTTGTGTTTGGAATGGACGAACCCCGCCGCGACGGTGCGCGAAGCGGCGCGGATATTGCGCGCGGGCGGCGTTTTTGTTTTCAGCACACTGGGGCCGGACACTTTGCGCGAGATGCGTTTGGCATTCGGCGCGCGCGTTCACGACTTTGCGGACATGCACGACATCGGCGATTTGCTGGCGGGGTGCGGTTTTGCCGAGCCGGTTATGCAGCGCGAGGAAATCGTCCTCACTTATTCGCGCCCCGCCGACGCCGCCGCCGAGGTTCATCGGTGGGGCGCCGGCTGCGCGAAAGCCGGGCGCGCGGGGGGACTGACCGGCAAAAACAAATGGCGCAAAATGCTCGCCGCCTATCCGCAAACGCGCGGCGGCGGCTGCGCGGCGACTTACGAAATCATTTATGCGACGGCTTTTCGCAAGGAGGAAGGCGGCAAAGACGGGGACGAGGGACTCTCCCCGCTGCGCTTTTTTCGCAGAATGTAAAAGCAAAACAACGAAGGGGGAAAACAACGATGGCGGAACCGGGCCAGCGCAAACTCAAACTCTCGCTGCTGCGTTCGCTGCTCGCGGTTTGCGACAGCGACTTCAATGTGAGCGCGGCGGCGCGTTCCGAACACGCGACGCAGCCCTCGTTCAGCCGCAAGATTTTGGAGTTGGAGGAGGCGGTCGGGCATCCGCTGTTCATCCGCCGCGGGCGGCGTTTTGCGGGGCTCACGGCGCTGGGGCGCGAAGTCGCGCAGGAGGCGCGCGCGGTGCTGATGAAATGCGACAACATAATGCGCCTCGGCGAATCGCACCGGCGCGGCAAGCCCGGCGGCGAGCTGCGCGTGGCGACGACGCACACGCAGGCGCGGTATGTCCTGCCGGAAGTCGTGCGCGATTTCCGCGAGAACTATCCCGGCATCGGCTTGCAAATCTCGCAGGGGTCGCCGGCGCAGTTGGTGCGGCAGCTGGAGGACAACCTCGCCGATTTGGCGATATGCACGGAAGAGCTGGAACACAACCCCTCGCTGCGGGTGGTGGATTCCTACTGCTGGAACCGCATTTTGCTCGTGCGCCCCGACCATCCGCTGGCGAAAGTGCGGCGGCTGACGCTGCGCCTGCTGGCGGCGCACCCGCTGATAACTTATGTGAGCGGTTTTACCGGGCGGGGGACTTTTGACGATGTTTTCGTCCGCGCCGGAATCAAGCCGCGCGTGATGATGAGCGCCGCCGACGCCGATGTCATAAAAGCGTATGTGCGCCTTGGCATCGGCGCGGGGGTCGTCGCCGTGATGGCATATGACCGCGCGACCGATTCCGATTTGCTGATGCGCCCGCTGGATCCGCTCTTTCCGCAAATGCGCGTGCGCATCGCCTATCACCGCGACAAATTTGTTTCGGAGGCGATGGGGTTTTTCATTGACCTTTTCCAAAACCGCGTTTTGGGCGCGGGCGAAAAGATGACGGTCGGTGATACAATTCGCGCGAGCCAATGACTGTTGCACCGCCGCCCGCAGGCGCCGCCGAACAGCCGAACCCGCTGGGGCGGACGGTGGAATTCAATTTTGACAACCGCGAAATAGACGCCGCGGTGGAGGAAAAACTGCGCAACGACGGGCGCGGGCTGAATCTGCGCGGGTTCCGCCCGGGCAAGGCGCCGCTTTCGGTGTTGAAGCGGCGGTTCGGCGGGGCGTATCTGCACGACGAGCTCATCAACCGGGCGGCGACGATGTTTAACGAAGCGCAAACTAAGGAGGGCGCCGAGCTCGCCGCGGCCTCGCCGGAAATGACGGCGAAAACGATGGCGCAGCCCTACGCGGTGGAATGCCGTTACGAGGCGATTCCGAAAATCCTGCCGCCGGATTTTGCCGGGAAGAAGTTCGCCCGCCCGGCGCTGAATATCGGCGACGCCGAAGTGGAGCGGATGATAGAAAAACTGCGCCGCGACGCCGGGCATTACCTCCCCGTCAAACGCCGCGCCGCCCTCGGCGATATGGTCACCGTGGATCACGCGCTTTTGGTGGACGGCGAAGAACGCGAAAGCGGCGAAAACCGGCATTGGCTTTTGGGCGGCGGGCTGCTCGGTTCCGATGTGCAAAACGCCCTGCTCGGCGCCGGCGAGGGGGACGCCCGCGAGATAGTCATTGAGCTCGCGCAACCCCCCGCCGGCGCCGAACCCGCCGAAGGCGAAAGCGAAGACGGTGCCGAAGAAGGCGAAAAAGGCGAAAAGGTCGGCGCGGAAAAAGCTGAAAACGAACAGCGGAAAAAAGGAGTGCTGCGCATTTTGGTTAAAGCCGTCAACGAATTGCAAAAAGCCGAGCTCAACGACGCGCTCTTCAAAATATACGGCGTGAGCGAAGGCGGGCTGGA
This sequence comes from Gammaproteobacteria bacterium, assembly GCA_020027345.1. GTDB lineage: Bacteria > Pseudomonadota > Gammaproteobacteria > Tethybacterales > Persebacteraceae > JAHRAH01. The sequence continues at coordinate 7,846 of JAHRAH010000036.1, forward strand.
AGCGTTTCGCGAAAATGTGCGCGAGCTCCTGCGGCTGGAAGCCAAACAAAAATTGCGCGCGCTCCTCTCGCAGCGCGCGCTGGATTGCTTTCTGATTGCGACGCCGAAGTTTGACCTGCCGCGGGCGATGCTGCGCGACGAAATCATAACGCTGTGGAGCGCCCGCCGCGAAGAGCTGCTCCGCGCCGGGCTCGCCCCCGCCGCCGGCAAACTCCTGCCCGAACACTTCGCCGCCGCCGCCTCGCGCAGAGTCGCGCTGGGGCTGCTGCTCTCGCAATGGAAACTGCGCGAAGGCAAAGAAATCACCGACGCCGACGCCGAAGAACGAATGAACGAAATGTCCGGCGCCTACGAATCGCCCGACGCCTTCAAGGCGCATGTGCGCGCCAGCCCCCACGAATGGGAAACCATCAAACTCGCCCTGCTGGAAGAACGCGCCATAGAATGGGTCTGCGAACAAACCCAAGCCCAAGAAGAACAAGTCCCCTTTGAACTCCTCCTCGGCGCTTGAAAGAAAGCCCCCCCGGCCTCGTTACACCTCTCCAGAGGTGTAACGCATCCAAAAAAAGCGGGCGTCCCCGCCCGCTCAAATTAAAAAAAGCGTCATTCCCGCACTCTTACTAAAAGGCGGGAATCCAGCAAATTAATTAGGGGCGGCGTGGACGCCGCTCATGCAAACCCCGTTACACCTCTGGAGAGGTGTAACGAGAATTAGAACGGCCCGCCGAAAAAAGTGCCGGCTTTCGGGGGAAAGGCGAAAGCCGGCGGAAACATCGCCGCGCGAAAGTGTTATTCCACGCTGATGCGGCGGCGTTTGGCGTCCTCGCGCTTGGGGACGGTGAGCGTGAGCACCCCGTTCGTCATATCCGCCGCGGACTGATTGAGGGCGGCGTCGCGCGGCATCGCGAAGCTGCGCCGCGCCTTGCCGAAAACGCGCTCGGCATAAAGCGGCTTGCCGCTCTCGCCGGATGCGGAAAACTCGGCGGCGATGGAAATCACGCCGTCGGCGGCTTCCACGCCGACATTTTTTTTCTCCACGCCCGGCAGTTCGGCGCGCAGCACATAGTTGTCGTCGTTTTCCGATATGTCCACGAAAAACCCGGCGCCCGCGGCGCGGCGGTCCATATCGGCGAAGGGATCGTAAAGTGCGAAAGGGTTCATTGTTTTTCTCCTCGGTTGTTTTTCCCCTTGCCGACAATGTGCGAACGGTCTGCCGTTTTTTCAAGCGCGCGCCGCGGGATTTTTTTTGCGATAATCGCGCCGTGGAACAATGGCTTTCGGTGCGGCAGGCGCGCGGGCGAATCACCGCCGCAGTAACCCCCCTCGCGCAAACGGAAACGGTCGCGACCGCCGCCGCGCTCGGGCGCGTTTTGGCCGAGGATATTCGCGCGCCGTTCAGCGTCCCCGCTTTTGCGAACTCGGCGATGGACGGTTACTGCTGCCGCTTTGCCGACATTGCCGACATTGCCGGCGAAAGCAAAAACGAAAGCAAAGGTAAAGGTAAAAACGAAACCGTCCTTGCCGTCGTCGGCGAAGCGTTTGCCGGCAGACCCTGCGCGCGCGCGCCCGGCGAAGGCGAGTGCGTAAAAATAATGACCGGCGCGCCCCTCCCGCCCGGCGTTGATGTCGTCGTCCCCAAAGAAGAAACGCGCGCGAAAGAAAACGGGGGGACGGTCGCAATCCTTCCGGGCGCGCGCCGCGCGGGCTTGCATATTCGCGCAGCCGGCGAGGATTTGCGCGCGGGCGAAACCGCAATCGCCGCCGGGGAACTTTGCATGCCCGCGCATTTGGGTTTGGCCTCCTCGCTCGGCATCGCGCAAGTGCAAGTTTTCCGCAAACTGCGCGCGGCTTTTTTTTCCACCGGCGACGAACTGCGCGCTTTGGACTCCAAAGAAAGCGGCGAACTCGCGCCGGGGCAAATATACGATTCCAACCGCTGGACGCTGCGCGCGATGTTGGAACGAATGGGTTTTGCGCCGCTGGATTTCGGAATAGTGCGGGACGACATCGGCGCGCTTTCGGAGGCGGTGGACAAAGCGGCGGCGGAATCCGATTTCATTATCACCAGCGGCGGCGCGTCCGTGGGGGAAGCCGATTTTATCCGAACAGTGCTGGCAAAGCGCGGCGAAGTTTTGTTTTGGAAAGTGGCGATGCGCCCGGGCCGCCCGCTCGCTTACGGAAAAGTGCGCAAGCCCGGCGGCGGCGAAACGGATTTTTTGGGACTGCCCGGCAACCCGGTCTCGGTTATGGTTTGCTTTTATCAATTCGCCGCCGCAGCGCTTTGGAAAAAAGCGGGAAGAAAAGAATATTCCCCGCCGCCGCTTTTCCCCGCAATCGCCGGCGCGCGATTCAAAAAAGCGCCGGGGAGAATGGAATTCCAGCGCGCAATATTGCAGCAAAACGAAAACGGCGAATGGATTGCGACGCCCCTCCCCGACCAGGGTTCCGGCATCCTCTCCTCAATGACGCGCGCCAATTGCTTCGCCGTCCTCCCCGAAGATGCCGGCCCCATAGAAAAAGGCGAAACAGTCCAAGTCCAACCATTCACCGGCGTCGTTTAGCATCCGGCGAATCTCATAAGTCCTATAAGACCTATATGACCTATGCCGCAATCAAACAGTAACAAAAACCTTCCCGCTTTCGGCGGCGGCGGGATATGTCTTTGCGCGCACGCCGGGGACTCCGACGCACTCCCCGCTTTTTATCGCAAACTCCCAGCCGTGCCGCGAGCAGCGAACAATCTCGCCCTCCATCATAAACTCGTAACGGTAATCGTCCACCGGCTTGTTCGTCCCGCAAATCGGCCCCTCGCAAATGCTCGCGCCCTGATGCGGGCAAACATCCAGCATCGCGTAAAAACTCCCGCCGACATTAAAAACGCCGATGCGCCGCGCGCCGACGGTCACAACCGTCTTCGCCCCCGGCGGCAAATCGCCGACGGCGCAAACTTCCACCTTCTTCGCCATCGCTTTTTTGTTTTTGCTTTCGCGCGTTTTTCTTTTTCGCTTTTCCGTTTTTGTTAAACGGCCGCGTTTTGTTGCGCCGCGCCGTTGCCGTTCGCCCGCGCTTTTGTTTTTGCCGAAGGGCGCGGCAGGCGCGGATAAGTTTCCAGCGCGTTGCCGCCAAAAACATTCTCGCGCCATTCTTCCGGCAGGCGAACCGCGCCGATTTCGTCCTGATCCCAGTGCGGATAATCCGAAGCGAACATCAGCGTCTCCTTCGCGTTCATTGAGGCGAGCACAGCCCAAAGCGCATCGCGCTCTTCCGGCGCTTCCAGCGGCTGCGAAGAAACGCGAACATTGGAAAGAAAATATTCCGAAGGCGCTTTTTTCACCCACGGCGTCTCCTTCCGCAGCGCTTTCCAGTTTGTATCCCAGCGCCAGAGCAGCGGCGGTATCCACGCCACGCCGCATTCCACGATGACAAACTTCATCTGCGGAAACTTCTCAAAAACGCCGTTCATCACCATGCTCACCAGATGCGTCTGCGCCGGCTGCGTCAAAAGCGTGTGCGCCTCGCAAAAATAACGCGGCGAACCGTTGGCGAAGGGCGCGGTATTAATCCCCCCGTTGCCGCCCAAATGCACGGCGAAAGGCAGCCCCTCTTCGGCGCACGCTTCGTATATCGGATGATAAAACGGGTCGCCGTAGGGCATCGTGGAACCGTGCGACGACATCACCTGCACCATCTTCGGATGCGAACCCAGCCGCCGGATTTCCTTGGCGGCGAGTTGCGGATCCTGCGGAGCGATGATGATGGAACCGTAAAGCCGCTCGTCCTTCGGCAGCCACTCGGCGATTTGCCAGTCGTTGTACGCCGCCGTCAGCGCGCAAGCCAAATGCGGATTGCCCAGCGTGGAGCATTCCAGCGGCTCGTCGCCGGTGAGTATGGCGATGTCCACGCCGTTGGCGTCCAGGTGTTTTTCCTTCATCACCGCGTAGTGTTCCGCCTCGCTCTGCGGCTGCACATCCTGCCGCTTGAAGTCCTCCGGATGAAACCACGCCCGGTGACCGTGCGGGAGCGAACCCGGCGGACCCGTGCGCTCGCCGCGCAGGTAGAAATCCCGCCACCAGCCCTTCAAATACGGCAGCAGGACATCGGCGGAATTCCAGTTGTTGTGGACATCGCAGTCAACGATAAACATCGGCTTTCTCCCCGGCGCAAAAACAATCATCGCGCGCCGCATAAATTGTATTCCCTTTCCCCCCCTGCAAACCTTTTTCCCATATTTTTTTTACCCCCCCATCTTTTTTTACCCTCCCATCTTTTTTTACCCCCTCCCCATCTTCTTTTACCCCCCCCCATCTCCGATGGGGGGGGTTGGGGGGGGGTGGGGGGGCAAACCCACTCTCAGTCCCCCCCGCAAAACAACAGTCACCTCCTCCGCAACGACCAATAAGAATGCAGCCCCACCGCCCCGACAATAACAACAGCCGCGGCGACAGTTATCCTCGGCGGCGCCTCCCCCAGAAAAAACCAGGCAAGCGAAGAACCAAAAACCGTCTCCAACAAAAACAAAAGCGTAATCTCCGGCGGCGGCAACCGCCGCGCAGCATACGCCGTCAACAAAAAAGCCCCCGGCACAACGACCGCGCCATTAAGCGCAAGCCAGCCCGCATCCGCCGCCGACACCCCCCCGAAATCCGCAAAGGGCGCGCTCGCCGCCAACGCCAACAGTCCCCCCAAAGCCAAACCCGGCGGCGCGCTCATCTCGCGGTTGCGCCGCAGAATAATGTTGTTCGCCGCCAGCCCCGCCGCCGCCCCGAGCGCAAACAAATCCCCGACCCCCGCCGTCGCCGGCGCCGAATCCGAACGCAAAACAAATATCGCCAACACCCCCAGCGCCACCGCCAAAGCCGCCGCCCATGTTTGCGGCGCAATCCGCTCGCCGATAAAAATCCGCGCGCCCGCCGCCGCCATCAACGGCGCAGTCGTCAGAATCACCAGCGTGTTCGCGATGTGCGTGTTCTTCACCGAAAGCGCAAACGACACCGTCCCGAAACCGAAAACCGCCGCATACAATAAAAACGGACGCAGCCGCAACCCCCGCCGCTGCGAAGGAAAAACCAAAGCAATAGTCCCCGCAACGATGGCAATAAAAAACGCCCGCGCCGCCGAAGCCGCAAAGTCCCCGCATTCCGCAAACCGCAGCAAAAGCGAATCCGGCGAAAGCACGGCAACGCCGAGCACCCCCACAACCACCCCCGCCCGCCGTTCCCGGCCCACCGTCACCGTCATTCCGCCCCCCCTGTCATTCCGCCCCCCCTGTCATTCCCGCGAAAGCGGGAATCCACACAATCCCCGCAAAGAAAGCAAACTATACCCCCGAAAACCCCCCGGCCTCGTTACACCTCTCCAGAGGTGTAACGCACCCAAAAAAAGCGGGCGTCCCCGCCCGCTCAAATCAAAAAAAAACAAAACCCAACAAATCACTCCCCCTTCCCCCCAACAACCCGCACCCCCAATTCCCGCAGTTGCCGCAAATCCACTTCGGCGGGCGCGCCCGTCAGCGGACAAGCCCCTCCCTGCGTTTTCGGAAAAGCGATGACATCGCGTATGGAAGAAACCCCCGCCAGCATTGCCGCAATCCTGTCCAAACCAAAAGCAATCCCCCCGTGCGGCGGCGCGCCCGAATCCAAAGCGTCCAACAAAAACCCGAACTTCCGCCGCGCCTCTTCTTCGCCGACCCCGAGCGCCGCAAGCGCCGTCAACTGTCCCTCCGCGCGGTGAATGCGAATGCTGCCGCCGCCGATTTCCGCCCCGTTCACAACCAAATCGTAAGCCCGCGACATCGCCGCATCCGGCTCGCCGCGCAGTTTTTCCCAGTCGCATTCGCGCGGCGCGGTAAAGGGATGATGACGCGCGCGCCGTTTGCCGTCGTCGCCGGTTTCAAACATCGGAAAATCCGTAATCCAGAGCGGGCGAAACCCCCCGGCGAGCAGTCCCCGTTCTTCCGCGAGTTTTCCGCGCAAGACCGCCAGCGCCGCATTCACGGCTGCGGCAGCGCCGGCGGCAAAAAAGAGAATGTCCCCGCTTTTCGCCCCGGCGCGCTTGACCGTCTCGGCGAGCGCCGCTTCCGGCAAAAATTTAACAATCGGCGAACGCAACCCTTGCGCCCCGGCGTTTGCGTCCTCCACTTTAATAAATGCCAAACCCCCCAGTCCGAATTCCGCCGAAGCAAAAGCCGCCAGTTCGTCCGTCGCCCGCCGCGGCATATCCCCCCCGCCGGGCAGGCAGAGCGCGGCGACGCGACCGTCCCCCGCCCGCGCCGGTTCGGCAAAAACCGCAAACTCCACATCGCGCATAATGTCGCCGACATCCGCCAGCCGCAACGGATTGCGCAAGTCCGGACGGTCGCAACCGAAATCGCGCACCGCCTCGGCGAAGGTCATCCGCGGCGCAGGCAATTCCAGCGAAAGCCCGGCGGCGGCGAACATCGCCCCGACGACGCCCTCGCCCGCCGCCATCACATCCTCCTCGCCGGCGAAGGCCATCTCCGCGTCTATTTGCGAAAACTCCAACTGCCGGTCGGCGCGCAAATCCTCGTCGCGAAAGCATCGCGCAAATTGAAAATAACGCTCAAAGCCCGCCGCCATCAGCATTTGCTTAAACAACTGCGGCGACTGCGGCAGAGCGTAAAAAGCCCCCCGCCGCAAACGCGCGGGGACGAGAAAATCGCGCGCGCCTTCGGGCGTCGCCCGCGTCAGCATCGGCGTTTCCACTTCCGTAAAACCGTTTTCTTCCAGCCACCGCCGCGCCGCCGAAGAAGCCCGATGACGCAGCCGCAGATTCTTTTGCATCGGTGCCCCGCGCAAATCCAAAACGCGGTGCCGCAGTTTGACTTCCTCCGAAGGCGCATCCTCGCCCGGCGAGAAAGGCAAGGGCGCGGCGGCGTTCAGAATCTCCAACTCGTCGGCGGCGAGTTCAACAGTCCCCGTCGCAAGTTTTTCGTTTTCCGTCCCCGCCGGCCGCAAGCGAATCGTCCCCCCGGCGCGCAAGACATACTCCCCCCGCACCCGCCCGGCAATCTCAAACAGAGAAGGCGAAACTTCCGGATCCGCGACGACCTGCAAAACCCCGCTGTGGTCCCGCAAGTCAATAAATATCACCCCCCCATGATCCCGCCGCGCCTGCGCCCACCCGCAAACCGAGACGCGCCCCCCGACATCCCCCCCCCCAATCCCCCCGCAACCCCGCGTCCGCATTCCCCCCAAATTATACTCTTGTCATTCCCGCGAAAGCGGGAATCCAGACCTTACTAAAAAACACCCCCAACCGCACTCTGGATTCCCCCTTCCGCGGAAATGACAGTCGGTTTACTTCCCTTTAAGCCCGCTCGCACGATGAAGCATCCAGTCCACTATGAAATTCACGGCGACAGTCAAAAGCGATATTGCAACTGCGGGGAGCAACGGTGTGGCGTCGCCGTAGGATATTAGCGTGGAGTTTTCGCGCACCATTCCGCCCCAGTCGGCGGTCGGCGGCTGCAAGCCCAGGCCCAAAAAAGAAAGCGCGCTGATGAAAAGAAAAACAAAAATAAAGCGCAAGCCGAATTCGGCTATCAGCGGCGGCAGAATGTTCGGCAAAACTTCGCGGCGGACAATCCACCCCACATTTTCCCCGCGCAGCCGTGCCGCTTCAACATAATCCATCACGACAACATCCATCGCCGTCGCCCGCGCCAATCGGAAAACGCGCGTCGCGTCTATCAGCGCGATAACCCCGACAAGCGAAGGCAGCGAAGTGCCGATAACCGAAAGCACAAGCAGCGCCAGAATCAACGGCGGTATCGCCATCACGGCGTCAACTATCCGCCCGATGATTTGGTCCGCCCATCCCCCCAAAACCGCGGCGAACAATCCCACAAACGCGCCGACAAAAAAAGCGAGCGCAGTTATTAAAAACGCCAAGCCGACAGTGTTGCGCGCGCCGTATATCATCCGCGTCAACATATCGCGGCCGAGATTGTCGGTGCCGAGCGAAAACTCCCCGCCCCACTCCTCGTATGCGCCGCCGACAATTTCCGTCTCCCCGTACGGCGCCAGCGCCGGCGCAAAAAAAGCGGCAAACAAATACGCGGCGACGACAACAATCCCAAACCGCGCCGAAAGCGGCGCGCCCGCAAATTCGCGCAACGCGTATAACTTCATTTCGGATGCAGCAACCGGGGATTTGCGACAATGGCGATGACATCCGCCGCAAGATTTAAACAAACATACACCGCCGCAAAAATAAGCGCCGTCGCCTGCACGACGGGAACATCGCGGCGCGAAACCGAATCCACCATCAACTGCCCCAGCCCGGGATAAACAAAAACCGCTTCCACAACAACGACGCCGACAATTAAATACGCAAGATTAATCGCGATGACATTGACAATCGGCGCGACCGCGTTCGGCAGCGCGTGACGGACAATAACAAGCGCCGGCGGTATCCCTTTCAGTTTTGCCATTTCTATGTAAGGCGAAGCGAGCAGGTTAATAATGCTCGCGCGCGTCATCCGCATCATATGCGCGGTGACTACCAGTGTAAGAGTCAGCGCCGGCAAAAAACATTTATACAGTTTTTCCGGCAGCGGAGTGGAATCGGAAATGCTGGACAAACTCGGAAACCATCCCAATTTTATGGAAAGCCAAAGAAGCAAAACATACCCGGTAAAAAACTCCGGAAAAGAAACCGCCGTCAGCGCGGTCATATTCGCGGCGCGGTCAAAAAAAGTATTGCGCCAAAGCGCGGTCGCAATTCCCAAAACGAGCGCCGCGGGAACCGCCATCGCCGCGGCGTAAAGCGCGAGAAAAAGAGTGTGCCCGAACCGCTTGCCGATGAGTTCCGCCACCGGCGATTGATTGGAGAGCGAACGCCCGAAGTCCCCCTGCAAGATGCCGCCGATCCACCCCAAATACCGCGCGAGCGCAGATTTGTCCAGCCCCAAATCGCGGCGGATGGCGGCGACGGTTTCCGGCGTCGCGCTTTGCCCGAGCACCGCCTGCGCAAAGTCGCCGGGCAGCAGTTCCACCACCGAAAAAATAATCAGCGAGACGGCGAAGAGCGTGAGCAAACCAAGCCCGGCGCGCTTGGCTATCATGCGCGGGATGGCCGCCGTCATCGGGCGGCGCGGCTTGGCGGATGCTGAGCCATTTCCGTATTTTATCAAACTAACTATACCCCCCGCCGCTTGCGGGGGGGGGTCGGAGCATTCGCCGACGACGAAGTCGGCGGGGAATGCTCCGGGGGGGTGGAATGCGCCCGCAAAGCAACGGTTACCGTCAACGGTAACGGACGCCCTCCACCCCTCCGGAGTTTGCCGCCCCCATCTCCGATGGGGACGGCAAACTCCGCCCCCCCCCCGCAAGCGGCGGGGGGTATTCCGCGCGCGCGCGATTTCCCCTTATAATGGAACACTTGCCGCACAAACGCGGGA
>JAHRAH010000038.1 GCA_020027345.1 Gammaproteobacteria bacterium
CTCGCAGTATTTTGACAACACAAAAGGAATCCGCGCGCGCACTTTTTTCGGCGGGGGACTGATAGCGCATGTTTCCACGGCGGAATCTTCCTGCGCCGTCTTGCGCGGCGCGCTCGCCGATGCGGCAAAAAATGCGGGCGCAAAAATACACTGCGAAAAAACTTATGCTTGCGTGGAAGGTCCGCGATTGGGAACGCGCGCGGAAAGTTTCTTTTTGCGCGACGCGGCGGGGGCGGATGTCGTGGGGATGACAAATATTCCGGAGGCCTTTCTGGCGCGCGAGGCGCAGTTGTGCTATGCGACGCTCGCCGTCGTTACCGATTACGATTGCTGGCTGGACGACCCTTCGCAGCATGTTACGACGCAAAAAGTGATTGAGCGATTTGGCGAGAGTATCGCAAAGGCGAAGGAGATAGTGGGGAGAGTTTTGGCTTCGCCGCCGGCTGTGGATGAAGAGCATCGTCGGGCGTTGGCGGAGGCGGTGTTGACGCCGCCGGGGGCGCAGAGTGAGGAGCATAGGGAATTGTTGGGGGTTTTGGGGAGTTGATTAATTTGCTGGATTCCCGCCTTTTTGGAGGAGTGCGGGAATGACATGGGGGGATTCCCGCTTTTTTGGTGGGGTGCGGGGATGACGCGGGGAGGGGTTATTGTTTTTTTTTGCGGGCGGTTTTGGAGAGGGGGGGGGATTGGCCGAGGTAGGTTTTGGGGGTTAGGGAGAGGAGTTTTTGTTTGGCGGATTTGCTTAGGGGGAGGGCTTGGAAGATAGCGCGCATTTGGGCGCGGATTTTGGTTTTGTCGGTTGTTTTTCCGCGGACGGCTTTTTTTATGGTTTCGTAGGCGTCGGCGATTCCTTCGGCGCGCATTATTGCGACGGCGGCTTCGGCGAGGACTTGCCAGTTGTCGTTCAGGTCTTCGGCGATGCGGGGTTCGTTCGGGGTTATTTTTTGCAGTCCGCGCAGCACCGCGCGCCACGCTATCAGAGAATGCGCGAAGGCGGAACCGACGGAGCGCATTACCGTGGAATCGCTGAGGTCGCGCTGCCATCGGGAGACGGGGAGTTTTTCCGACAAATGCGAAAGCACCGCGTTCGCCAAGCCGAGATTGCCTTCGGCGTTTTCAAAATCTATCGGGTTGACTTTGTGCGGCATCGCCGAAGATCCGGTTTCGGCGGCGGCGGCGGACTGATTAAAATATTCCAGCGCGATGTATCCCCAAATGTCGCGGGAGAAATCCAAAAGAACGGTGTTCGCGCCGCGCAGCGCATTAAACAAATCGGCGGCGCCGTCGTAGGGTTCTATTTGCGTGGTGTGCGAGGCAAAGCGCAAGCCGATGCTTTCGGATTCCACAAACTTGCGGGATATTTCCGGCCAGTCGGCGGCGGGGAAGGCGGCGCAGTGGGCGTTGTAGTTTCCGGTCGCGCCGTTCATTTTTGCGGGGAGTTCGCGCGCCGCCGCCGCTATTTTTTGCGCGCGCGAATCCAGACGGACGGCGAAGTTTGCGAATTCCTTTCCGACCGTCGTCGGCGACGCCGGCTGTCCGTGCGTGCGCGCGAGCATCGGGATTTCTGCGTATTTTTTCGCTTTTTTATCCAGCGCGTCGGCGAGTTCTTCCAAAAGCGGCAGCATCACTTCTTCGGCCGCGCTTTTTGCCATTTGCGTTTGCGCGATGTTGTTGATGTCCCACGATGTGCATCCGAAGTGCAGCAGCGGATGCAGCGGGGCGAGGGCGGGGGTTTTTTGCATTTTGCGCGCGAGCCAAACTACGACCGCCTGCAAGTCGTGGCGGATTTCGCGTTCTATTTTTTTAATCGCCGGGGCGTCGACGGTTTTGCCGAGCGCGTCTATTTGCGCGTCCGCGACCGTCGCGGCCGTTTGCGGGGCGAGCAGCGGGCGCACGGTTTTGAGCCATTCCAATTCCACAAAAACGCGCCTGCGAATTAAAGCGGCTTCGCAAAAATATTCCGCAAGCGGTTTTGCTTCTTCGCGGTAGCGTCCGTCCAGCGGGCTCAGCGCGAAAAGCGCGTTGTTGTTTTCTTTGTCCGCCATTGTTATCGTGAGTTACCGTGACTCGCCGCCGTTTTTGTCGTCCGCGGTTGTTTCGGAGACGGCGCGGACTCCGCCGAGCATTTTTTGCCCGGCTTGTTCGGCGCGCTGCGCGCTGCGCCATGCGGACTGGACATGGTCGTTCATTTCGCCCAGCCGCTTTTCCATATCCGCGGCTTCGCGCATTAAATTTTCCGCCGCTTCGCGCGCGAGTTGCAAACGCTGGTGGGCGCGGTAATCGCGCGCGGCCGCGCTGACGGGGACAAGCACCGCGGCGATAGTCGCCGGCGAAACAACCCACACTTTTAAATTGGCGGCAAGGGAAAGCAAATCGCGGTGGCGCGAATGCATCTCGGCGAAAGCGGCCTCCATCGGCACAAACAAAATAACGCTTTGCGCCGTTTGCGGCGGGGCGATAAAATGCTTGGCGGCAAAATGTATGCGCGCTTCGGCCGCGTTGTGAAACTCCGCGCGCGCCGCTTCGCGTTCTTCGCGCCCGCCGTTTTCGGAAACGCTGCGGACAAAAGCGGACACATCCAAACCGGCGTCAATCGCCAAGTCCCCGTGCGGCGGCGGAAAGCGCAAAACCGCCGCCGCCTTTTCGCCGCCGATAGTTTCGCCGAGGGCGTAGGCGGAGTCGTCCAGCGCGCGCGCCAGAATTGCGGCCAGCCGCGCTTCGCCGTCTCCTTCGCCGTCGGCGGCATCGGCGGCGAGGACGAGCAGCCGCGAGAGTCGTCCGATTTCTTTTCCGGCGCGGTCTATTTCCGCCTGCGCTTCGGCGAGGGAGGCGATTTTGTCGTCCAGCCCTTCAAAGGAGCGCAGGGCGGCGGCGAGTTTGTTGTCCAGCGCGTCCTGCACGCGGCTTTCTATGGAATCGCAGCGGGTGTTCATATCGCGGTGCATTCCGTCAAAGGCGGATTCCAGATTCTGCCGCGTTTGCGCGAGGGCGGCGAGGGCTTCGGCGTTTTGCTTTTCCACATTGGCGAGGCGGGCGTCGGCGCGCTTGCGCAGTTCTTCGGCGGCGGCGGCGAGGGCGCGTTCCTGCGCGGCGGAAAGGGCGGCGGCTTGGTCGTGGACATACACGCCGTGCTGCTCCACCGCGGTTTTCATTTCCGCGATTGCGGCGCGCGACTGCCTGTCGGATTCGGCGAACGCGGCGGACATTTCCGCGATTGCGGCGCGGGCGGTCTCGGCAATCTCGCCGACTTTCTGCTGCTGCTGTTTGAGCTGCAAAACGCCGGCGTCCAAAGAATGCGCGACGGCGTCTTCCAATGCGGCGTTGCGCCTGCCGACTGCTTCGCCGATGAATTCGCGTATCTGTCCGGTTTTTGCCTGCACCTCGTCGCGCAGTTGTTCCAAAAGCGCGCTCGCCCGCCGGGTCTCGCGCCGCTGCCCCGAACCGAGCACGGCGACGACGACCACCAGCGCAAGCGCGACCAGCGGCAGCGCAAGCTGCAGCAGCAAACTATGCTCCGCCAGCGAGTTTGTGATTTGTTCCAGCATTCAAAAACCGCCCGCCCGAAAGCGGACGCGGCATTTTACCATTTTCGCCGTTTTGCCGCGTCGTCCCCGCGCTTTTTCCGGGGCGGGAATGCGGAGAATAATGCGCGGATGCGGTTTTCAGCGCCGCGGCAAAGCGGGGTTAGCGCCGTTCCAGCACGGTGAATCCGTTGTTGTTTGTGCGGTGCATTTTTACGCGCCACTCCTCGCCGTTCTCCGCGAGGAAGTTTAATACGGCGGGGAGCAACCCCCCTTGCGGCATTTTTCGCACACGCAAAAATCCCCGCGCGGGAAGGGGCTGACACTGGAACTGCGCCCCGCCGCCGACATTCTGGCCGAAGTAAGCAAGCGTTTTCCGAAACTCTGCACCGTCGCCTTCGCCGCTTTGGACGATGGGGATGTTGACCGTTCTTCTGTCATTCCCGCCTCCCCTGTCATTCCCGCGAAAGCGGGAATCCAGCCAACAAAACCGACTATCGTCCCCGTTTTTTATTAGTCGTCGTCGTCGTTGCCGTCCGTGACGGCGATGTTTTGCATTGCGGCGCAGACGGTTTCGGGGGAGAATCCGCGGGCGGAAAGAAAGCGCATCAGCGACGCGCGCGTTTTGTAATCGGCGGCGGCGGCGGGGTGTTTCTTTTGTAAAACGGCGCGGGCGCGGGCGGTTTCGCTCCGGGCATTGTCCCCGACATTGACACCGTCATCGTCCCCGTCATCGTCCCCGGTTTTGCCGCATTCTTCGGCGATGGCGGCGCGCGCGGTTTTGTCGTCCACTCCGGTTTGCAAAAGCGCGGCGCGGATGCGGGCGTCCCCCCACTGCCCGCGTTTCTGCCGCACAAACGCGCGCGCGAACCTGTCATCGCAGAGCAAGCCGTTTTCGGCAAACGCGGCGATGGCGGACTCGGCGGCGGGGGCGGAAAAATGCGCGCGCAGTTTGCGCCGCAATTCCGCTTTTGCGTGTTCGCGTCCGGCGAGAATCCTGCCCGCGCGGCGCATCGCGGCGGCGAATTCTTTTTCAGCCGTGTCGCCGTCGTTGTTGTCGCGACTGTCGTTGTCGTTGCCGTTGCCGCAACCGTTGTCGTCCCGCGCGTTCATCCCAACACCGTCGCCAGCAAACGCAGCGCGGCGACGACGAGCAGCGCGCCGAAGATGCGGCGCAGCCACTTCTCCGAAAGCCGCGCGCTCGCCCGCGCTCCGACCGCCGCAAAGGCCGCGCTGAACACCGCAATGCCGACGAAAGCCGGCAAATACACAAACCCCCACGACCCCGCCGGCAGCGCGGGGTTTTCCCAGCCGCCGCCGATGTAGCCGACGCAAGCGGCGGCGGCGAGCGGAAAGCCGACAAACGCCGAAGTCCCAATCGCCCGCCGCATCGGAAACCGCCGCCGCGCCAGAAACGGCACCGTCATTATCCCCCCGGCGATTCCCAAAAGCGCCGACACCGCGCCGATGCCGCCCCCGGCAAAAAACAACACCCCCCGCGGCAACTGCGGAACAACTGCAACGGCGACACCGTCCCCGCCGCCGCCGCCGCCATCGTCAACACTGCCGCCCGATGTTGTTCTTCCGGCGAAGAGGTGCGCGCTCATCAACAGCAAAAACACGGCGAGCAGCGCCTGCAACCCCGCCGCCGGAATCCGCCACGCCAGCGAGCCCACCGCCAGCGCCGCCGCCGCCGCCGCGCAAGCGAGAGTCCCCCCCGCGCGCCAGTCCACAGCGCGCCCGCGCGCGTGCGCGGCAAAACTGCTCGCCGCCGTCACGGTAGTCACCGCCAGCGCCGTCGCAATTGCCGCGTGCGTTGCGACCTCGCCCGGCATCCGCGAGGGCAGGAAAAATATCAGCATCGGGCTGATGACGACGCCGCCGCCAATCCCCAAAAGCCCGGCAAAAAAACCGGCGACCGCCCCCGTCGCCGCATAAAAAAGCCATTCCACCGCCGTCTACTCCGCCCCCGCATCCGCAGACGGCGGCGGCTCGGCGCTCAGAATCCGCCACTCGGCGAGGGTCGCGGGCATCACCGAAAGACGGTTGCCGCGCCGCAAGAGCGTCATCCCCGCCAGCGCCGGTTCGCGGCGAATGCGCGCAAGCAGCCACGGCGTTCGCAACTCGCGCACAAAGCGCACGCGCGGACAAAACCACAGCGGCTTTTCCTTGGTCGCGCGCGGGTCGCGGTATTTTCCGCGCGCAAACTGCGTCGGGTCGGGGGACGCTTCTTCGCACACTTCGGCGACGCCGTAAACGCCCGGCGCCGCGCACGACGAATGATAAAAAAGCACGCCGTCGCCGGGGCGCGCCTCGCGCAGGAAGTTGCGCGCCTGAAAGTTGCGCACGCCCGTCCAGAGGTCGCTGCCGTCGCGGGCGAGGTCGGCGATGGAATAATCGCCCGGCTCCGATTTCATCAGCCAGTAACGGCGGGGGGACACTGCGGACATTGCGGACATTGCGGGTATCGCGGGTAATTAAAAAGTCAACCCCCCCGGAGTTTTCCGGGCCCCACTGCCCCTGGGGGGGGCAAAACCCCGACCCCCCCCCGCAAGCGGCGGGGGGTATAGTCGGAATCAGGCGGGGGGACATTGCGGACGGTCGTGCAAAAAAGAATCCGCGAGGAAGGCGAGGTGGCGTTGAACCTTGGGTTCAACGGCGGCGGCGCAGTAAGCGCGGCGGCAAGGCGCTTTTGCGTAAAAAGCGCGCAATGTTCGCCGGCCGCGCCGCCTTATTTGGATTATTGGTCCACGCCCTCACTGGCGCGACCTCGCGGAACCGTGCGGAGCAGCGCCGCGTCTATGCGCCGGCTGATGCGCTCCATCGTCTTTGCCTCCGTTTGCGGCGCGCCCCCGCGCGGCTTGTGCGCAAGAGTCAGCGCCGCCATAATCGCCGCGCGCTCGCCGTCGGCGACGCGCCACTTCTCGCGCACTTTGCCGATGGCTTCTTCCACCGTCTTCGCCGCACGGCGGAGCTCTTCCTCGCCGCCGCGCTCGCAGGCGACGGTGAAGGTCTTGCCGGTGACAGTCAGTTTGACTTGCATCAGTGGATTTCCTGCAGTTTGTGCAGGACTTCGGCCAGGCGCGTTTTGACGGCGTCGGCGCGTCGGCGCAGTTTTTCGTTTTCGCGCCGCTGCCGCGCGTTCTCGCGCAAGAGCGCCTCGCAACGGGCGATAAGCCGGTCGACGCGCGCCGCCAGCGACTGCCATTCTTCCCCGGACATAGCGCGGTAACTATACAGCATTTTCGCGTCATTCCGCGAAAGCCGGAATCCCCCCCCGTCATTCCAGCGAAAGCTGGAATCCATACGGACTTTATTTTTTCGCTGAGTTTCGGAGGAAAGGAAAATTCCGCTTTTTAGCCGGCTCCGTATGGATTCCAGCTTTCGCTGGAATGACGGGGTTTTGCGACGGGGTTTTGTGACGGGGTTTTGTGGTTGACGGGCTTATGTGGTAGTATGGCGGCAACGACAGGAATGCTTGCGTCATAAAACAAAGGAGGACCGAAATGCCTGTAAAGAAAACTTTTGCCGCGCTCGCCGCGGCCCTTGCCCTCGCCCTGCCCGGCGGGAGCGCCCTTGCCGCCAACGACACGCTGAAAATCGGCTTCGTCGGCGTGACCAGCGGGCCCAAAGCGGCCTGGGGCATTTCCAATGTCCGCTGCATGCAAACGCGCGCCAAGTGGGTCAACGACGAAGGCGGCGTCAAAATCGGCGGCAAGACCTACGACATTGAAATCATCACCTGGGACACGCAGGACAGCCCCACGCGCGCCAAAGAAGGGATGGAAAAAATGGTGCAGGAAGGCATTCGCTATGTCGTCGGGCCGAACACCGACCCGACCGCCGCCGCCGTGCGCCCGGTCGCCGAGCAGGACGGCGTGATGTACTTTCCCTACGCCTTTCCGAAGGAACTGTACAGCAAGCCCGCCGGCAACGCCGTTTTGGGAATGATCGCCAACTACCAATCGGGTCCGGCGATCTACAAACACCTGAAAGAAAACAGCGGCGTGAAGAGCATCGCTTTTCTGGCGGCTAACGAATCCGACGCTCTCAGCCAGCGCAAAGGCGGAGTCGCGGCGGCCAAGGCGCTGGGGCTGAAAGTCCTCGCCGAAGACGCCTATCAGAGCGACACCCGCGATTTTGTCCCGGTCGTTACGCCCGTTGTCAAACTCAAGCCCGATTTGCTTGTGCTTTCCGGCGTCGCCGGGGGGACGGCGCCGCTGGTCATCCGCGCGCTGCGCGAGCTCGGCTACAAGGGTTTGATTTCCACGGAAACGGCGCAGGATGCGGCGCAGTTGAAACAGGGCGCCGGCGATTTGGCGAACGGCTTCATCTCCGTCGGCGGCGCTTCCACTCCGGAGATTCGCTCGGCGAAGATGGAGGAATTCATCAAGCGCTACACCGCCGACCACGGGCAGTACGACGACGAATCCAACACGAAAGTGTACGCGCTGGAATACATTCTGGAAACGCTCAAAGCGAATCCGAAAGCGCTGGATGATGTCAAAGTTTTTCAGGCGGCGATGGACGATTTCTCCGCGCCGAACCCCTACTTGAAGGGGAACGAAAAACTGCAGTATGTCGGCAACTCGTCCTTCGGGCAAAAACGCCAGCTCGGCGTGCCGATGGTCGTCACCGAATACCGCGACGGCGAATTTGAAACGCTGTTTGTGACAAAGGCGGACTAACCGTCCGTCCGTCCCTGCGTCATTCCCGCATTTTTTTAAAGTGCGGGAATCCGGCGAATCAGCGTCATTCCCGCACTCCATTAAAAAGGCGGGAATCCAGCAAATTAAAGAACTGCTGAAATGACGCACCCCGCGCCCCGCTGACTGCGGCGGGGCGCGGCTTTTTTTGTTTTTTCCGTGGAACAGATTGTCGTCAACGGCTTGTATCTGGGCGCGCAATACGCGCTCATCGCCCTCGGGCTGACTCTCATTTTCGCCCTGATGAATGTGCTCAACTTCGCGCACGGGCAGATGTATGTTCTCGGCGGCTTTGTCTCTTATGTGGTTTACGGCAAATTCGGGCTGCCCTTTCCGCTCGCGCTGCTGGCTTCGGCGCTCACGCTTTTGTTCGTCGGCGCGGCGGTGGAACGGTTTTTGTTTCGCCGCGTGCTTAAGAAAAGCGTGCGCGAAGAAAGCACAATGCTGCTCGCCGCCGGGCTCGCTTTTTTCTTTGACGGAATTATACTTTTGCTTTTCGGGCAAAAACAGCGCGGCGTCCCCAAAATCGTCGACGGAATATGGAATTGGGAAGCGGGCGAAGTAATCATCGCAAACGACAGAATCGCCGTCGGCGTTTGCGCCATTTTATTGATTGTTTCCTTCATCGCTTTTATGCAATATACAAAACCGGGACGGGCGATGCGCGCGCTCGCGCAGGACAAAACCGCGGCGCAACTTATGGGCGTGAACATTGACCGCTACGGTATGCTCGGCTTCGCTTTGGGCGCGATGCTCGCCGGAGTAGTCGGAGGATTATTGGTTGCGATAACCGGCGTAAGTTCCGGCATCGGCGGCCCCATTTCCATAAAAGCGTTTTTGATGGTGATGATAGGCGGCGCCGGCGTAGTCCCCGGCGCAATAGCCGGCGGCTTTATTCTGGGAATGCTGGAATCGGTAGGCCTGGCGACACTGCGCACCTACGGCGACATAACCTATTTAGTTATATTCGCAAGTTTAATGGTATTCCTAAGCATCCGCCCCCACGGCCTAATGGGCAAACCCTGGGGTTAATCAAAACCACTCCCGCCGTTCCCGCCCTTTCTCGTTACACTCCTCCAGGGGTGTAACGAAACTGACAACGGAGGGCGTCCCCGCCCTTCCAAATCCCCCCCCGCGTCATTCCCGCACTCTCCCAAAAGGCGGGAATCCAGCAAATTAAAACCCCAACAACGCCCCCCGATGGTAAAATATTCTCATGCACTGGCTGACAACCTACGCCGCCGACATTACAAAAACTGCCGCGGTCGGCGGCGCGACCGAGCATTCCTACCGCACGCCGATTGAAATAATGCTGCGCGCGGCGTCCAATGAATTCGGCGCGAATGTGAACATCCTGCAGGAACCCGGGCGCGCAAAAAACCTCGGCGCCCCCGATTTTCGCGTCGCCGCGGCGGACGGCGGGGTCGTCGGTTATGTGGAATGCAAAACCCCCGGCGCCGACTTGCAAAAACTGACGACAAAGGCGCAACTGCAAAAATACCGCGCCCTGTCGGAAAACATTCTGCTCACCGATTCGTGGCGCTGGCTGCTTTTGCGCGCGGGAAAAACCGCCGCCGCCGCGCGCCTAAGCGAAAAGCCCGGCAAAAAAGAGCGCGATGATGCCGCGCAAATTCTGCGAACATTCATAACGGCGGAAGTCGAAAAAATATCCGACTCCAAACGGCTCGCCGCCGCCCTCGCGCACCGTTGCGCGATGCTGCGCAGGGGTTTGGCGCAGCACGAAAACGACGAACAATCGCGCCTGCACGGATTGCTTCACGAATTCCAAAAAACCCTGGACCGCGATTTGGATTTTCCCCGCTTTGCCGATGTTTTCGCGCAGACGCTGGTTTACAGTTTGCTGATGGCGAAACTCAGCGCGCCGGAAGGCGACAAACTGAATTTGGACACGGCGCGGCGGCGCATTCCGGCAAACTTCGCCGTCATCCGCCAAATCATGACTTTCCTGCCCGAAATGGAAGACGCCGTTTATGCCGGCATTCACTGGATTGTCGGCGACATTTTGGCGATTGTCAACGCAATGGACAAAGCGGCGGTCGCCGAATCCATGTCTTACAAAAAGGGCGTGAGCGACGAGGACGACCCCTATCTGAATTTTTACGAAACTTTTCTCTCCAAATACGACGCAAAACTGCGCGAAAGCCGCGGCGTCTATTACACGCCGCCGCCGGTCGTCAAATTCATCGTGCGTGCCGCCGACGATTTGCTGCGGCGCGATTTCGCAATGCCGGATGGACTTGCCCAAAACGGCGTTGTCGCTCTGGATTTCGCCGCCGGCACCGGCACTTTTATGCTGGAAATGGCGCGCGCGGTCTTCGCCGGCAAAAGCGCGGCGAAGCGCGACATTTTGGCGCGCGAACATTTTCTGCCGAACTTTTACGGCTTTGAACTGATGGCGTCGCCGTATGTCATCTCGCATTTGAAGTTGTCGCGCTTTTTGGCGGAAAATGATGTCGCGCTGCAAAACGGCGAACGCATTAAAATATATCTGGCGAACACGCTGGAAAAAATAGACGCGCAAATTGAAAGCGCCTTCATGCCCGAACTTGCCAAAGAAGCAAAAGAGGCGCAAACCGTCAAGGATTCGCCCGTGCTGGTGATTGTCGGCAACCCGCCCTATTCCGGGCATTCGCAAAACAAAAGTGCGGAACAATACGAACGCGAACACAAGCGGATTAAGGGAAAAAGAGTAATGGGCGTCCGCGACACATGGATCGGCGGCTTGCTGCGCGGCTTTGACGGCGATGTGAAAATCGGCGGCGGCTACTATGAAGTGGACGGCAAACCATTGGGCGAGAAAAACCCCAAGTGGCTGCAGGACGACTATGTCAAATTCCTGCGCTTCGCGCAATGGAAAATGGACGCAGTGGAGCGCGGCATCGTCGCCGTCATCACCAATCACGGCTTTTTGGACAACCCGACTTTTCGCGGAATGCGCCAAAGTTTGCTGAGCACCTTTGACGCGCTTTATTTTTTGGATTTGCACGGCAACTCCAAAAAGAAAGAGCGCGCGCCGGACGGCGGCAAGGACGAGAATGTTTTTGACATCCAGCAGGGCGTCGCCGTCAGTTTGCTGGTCAAAAACCCGGCGGCGAAAAAGAAAGGGGTTTTTCACAAAGACCTGTGGGGAATGCGCAAGGAAAAAAACAAGGCGTGCCTGAGCGGTTCCGTTAATTCCATCAAGTGGAAGACGGTAAAACCCGCCGCGCCGTCTTATCTTTTCGTTCCGCGCAACGGGCGCGAGGGAAAAAAATACAAAAAATTTTATCCTCTGCGGGATATTTTCTCCGCCGGCAACGCGGGGCTTGTTACCGGGCGGGACGCGCTCTATATCCATCACACGAAAAAGGAAATGCGCGAGGCGCTGCGGGAATCCGGCGGCAAATACCGCGAATCGCCGGTAAAACCGGTCGCCTACCGCCCGTTTGACAACCGGCTGATATATTACGACGGCAAATTGCTCGCGCGCGCCCGAAAAGAAACGATGCTCCATATGCTGGAGGGGGGGAATTTGGCGCTCGCAACTGTCCGCCAAGTCAAGGCGGGAAAAACCTGGCAACATTGCTTTTCCACGACGGTGCTGCTTGAAAGCACTTTTATTTCCAACACGACGGGGGAAATAAACTACTTGTTTCCTCTTTACCGTTTTCACAACGGAATGGGAAACATCGTCCGCGACGAAAACTTCACCGCCGAATTCCGGCGGTGGATTGACGCGCGCTGCGGCAAAACGCATTCGCCGGAAAACATTCTCGGATGCATATACGCGGTTTTGCACTCGCCGGACTATCGCGGGCGTTATGCGGATTTTTTGCGCGCGGATTTTCCGCGCATACCGTTTCCCAAGGAAAACGGCGAATTCAACCGCCTCGCAAAAATCGGCAATGCGTTAATTGCCGCACATTTGCTGCAAAAGAATTGCCGCGGCAAATTCGCCAAATTGCGCGGCGAGGGGACTTCGCACATTGTGGAGCGCGTCCGTTACGACGAGGACGCCGGGCGTTTGTGGTTTAACAAGGGGGAATACTTCGCCCCGCTGCCGCCGGAGATTTTTCATTTTCAAATCGGCGGTTACAAGCCGCTGGACAAATACTTGAAATCCCGCAAAGGGCGGCAGTTGTCCCTGCACGAAATAGACACAATGGAAAAAGCCGCCAACGCCGTTGCTTTCACCGTCAAAAAGATGGCCGAAATAGACGGCGGCAACAAAAAATAACCGTCATTCCCGTCTTTTGATAAGGATGCGGGAATAACGCGAAGGCGGGATTGAGGCAAATTTTCGCTGGGGATGGTGTAAAATCGGCGGTGATGATTGTGATTGCCCCCCCCTTGCCCCCCCCATCAAAGATGGAGGGGGGGATAATTTGTAATGCCCCTCCTGTCAAAGATGGGGGGGTAATTTCCTTCCATCGGAGACGGGGAGAGGAACGGCGGGGGCGCGGGCAATGACGGCGACGGCGAAAAAGGCCGCGGGCGTCGCGGTTTTTCTTTTTGCGGTGCTGGTTGCGGTGCCGGGGGTGTTGCTGCATTTCGGGCGCGGGGACTTGATGAGCGTGATGACGACGGTGGCGCTGCTGAGCGTCATCTCTTCCGGCGTCTGGCTCACTTTTTACATCGGGCGCATTAATATCGGGCAAGGCGCCTACGCGCTCACCGGCGGTTATGTTTCGGCCGTCCTCGTCGTCAAATACGATATGCTTTTTTGGTGGACGCTGCCGATTGCCGGGCTTTTTTGCGCCGCCGTCAGCGTGCTTATCGGCTTGCCGATACTGCGCTTGCGCGGCGTGTATTTTGCGATGGTAACGCTCACGCTCACGGAAGTCGCGCGGCTTTTCTTTCAGGCGCTGCCGCTCACAAACGGCCCCAGCGGAATCACAAACATTCCCCCGCCGAAAGCGCTCACGCTCGGGGGCGTAACCGTCATTCCCGATTTCGCCGAACTGGAAAACCTGCGCCTTGGTTTTTATTACCTCGCCGCCGTGATGATGATTTTGTGCTTTGCCGGAATGTGGCGCCTTGTCAATTCGCGTCTTGGTTTTTTGTGCCGCTCGCTGCAGCAAAACGAGGAACTCGCGTCTTCCATCGGCGTCAATGTCCCCTATTTGCGCGTGCTCGCCTACGCGATATCGTCCTTTCTCGGCGGCGTCGGCGGCGCGGTTTTCGCGGCGATTGTGCAGTCGGTGTACCCTTCCAGTTTTCCGATTCAGGAATCGGTGAACTATATGCTCTATTGTTTTCTCGGCGGGCTTAATTATGTTTTCGGCCCGATGCTGGGGACGCTTGTTTTGTATTTCGGATGGGACGCGTTGTTCAAAGCGGGGGAATACCAGTTGCCAATATTCGCCGCGGCATTAATCGCGCTTATACTTTTCTTGCCGAACGGTTTGCTGAGTTTGCGTTTGCCAAAAAGGAGCGGCGGTGGCTGAGCCGTTTATGGAAGTGCGCGGCGCGACGCGGCGTTTCGGCGGGCTGCTCGCCGTCAACGATGTCAGTTTCGCCGTGCGCGAAAACGAGATACTTTCCGTCATCGGCCCCAACGGCGCGGGGAAGTCCACGCTGTTCAAACTCATCTCTTCTTTTTTGCGCCCGACGCGCGGCGAAGTGCTTTTGCGCGGCAAGCGCGTCTCCGGGCTTTCGCCCGACGCCGCGGCCAAGCGCGGGGTCGTGCGCACTTTTCAGGAGACGACGGTCTTCCGCGGGATGAGCGTGCGCGAAAATGTGATAATCGCCCACCATCTGCGCGCGCGCGCCGGACTTTTCGGCTTTTTTATCAATTCCAAAAAAGCGGCGGGCGACCAGCGCGCATTCGGCAAATCCGCCGACGCCATTTTGGAATTTCTGAATCTCGCCGAAGTCAAAAACGAATTGGCGAACAATCTCCCGCACGGTCATTTGCGCGCGCTCGGAGTCGCCATCGGACTCGCCGTCAACCCGCAGGTTTTGCTTTTGGACGAGCCCTTCGCCGGAATGAATCAGGACGAAACCGCGCGCGCCGTGCAAATGGTAAAACAAGTGCGCGAGCGCGGCGTGACCGTTCTCGTAGTGGAACACGATATGCAGGCGGTGATGTCCGTCTCCGACCGCATCGTCGTTCTCAACTTTGGCGAAAAAATAGCCGAAGGGGCGCCGCAGGAAATACAAAACGACGAGCGCGTCATTGAAGCGTATCTGGGGCGCGAAGACGACGCGCTGGGGGTTTAATTAAATGACGGCGGCGGAAATGCAAGCGCAAACAACAACACAACCGGAAAAAGAAACGGGGACGGTTGCGGCGGCGGAAACAACCGTTGCGCCCTTGCTTAATTTTTCCGATGTGTCGCTTTCTTACGGCAGGGTGCGCGCTTTGCGCGGCGTCTCGCTCACAGTCGGCGAGGGCGAGACGGTCGCGCTCATCGGCGCGAACGGCGCCGGAAAATCTTCCATACTGCGCGCGATAACCGGCCTGCGCGAAATCAGCGGCGGAAAAATAGAATACGCCGGCGAACAAATAAACGGAATGCGCCCCGATTCCATCGTCGCCGCCGGCATCGCGATGGCGCCCGAAGGGCGGCGCGTTTTTCCGTATATGAGCGTCAAGGACAATCTCCTTATGGGCGCTTTCGCGCGCGACGACAAAAAAGAAATCGCCGCCGATTTGGAAAAAGTGCTTAACAAATTCCCGCGCCTGCGCGAACGCTTTTCGCAGTCGGCTTCCACAATGTCCGGCGGCGAACAGCAAATGCTCGTCATCGGGCGCGCATTGATGGCAAATCCGCGCCTGCTTTTGCTGGACGAACCCTCGCTCGGCATCGCGCCCAAACTGGTGCAGGACATCGCCCGCTCCATAGTCGCCATCAACCGCGAAGACAAAGTCGCCGTTCTTCTTGTTGAACAAAACTCGCGGATGGCGCTAAAAATATCGCGCCGCGCTTATGCGATTGTTACCGGCAAAGTCGCCGTCAGCGGCGATTCCAAAGAACTGCAAAACGACGACCGCATCCGCCGTTTGTACCTCGGCGGCGAAGTGGAAGAGGAGAAAAAAGAAAAATGAAAATCGCCGTCGTCAATCCGAACTCGTGCGCGCCGATGACCGAAAAAATACGCGCCGCCGCCGAAGGCGCGGCCTTTCCCGGAACGCAAATACTCGCCTCCAACCCCGCCGATTCGCCGGCGAGCATTGAAGGGCATTTTGACGAAGCGCAAAGCGTCCCCGGACTGCTGCGCGAGATAACCGCCGCCGAAAAGCAAGGCGCAGAGGGTTATGTCGTCGCCTGTTTTGACGATCCCGGAATCGGCGCGTGCCGCGAAATTGTTTCCGGACCCGTCGTCGGAATATGCGAGGCCGCGATGCGTTTTGCGGCGGTTGTCGCGCCTTCTTTTTCCGTGGTTACGACGCTGCCGCGCTCGGTGCCGATTGTGGAAGAATTGGCGCGCCGTTACGGTTGCGAACACTGCTGCAAAAAAGTGCGCGCCGCCGACATTCCCGTTTTGGAGTTGGAAGAAAAAGAAAGCGGCGCGCGCGAAAAAATACAAGCGGAAATCGCGCGCGCCTTCGCCGAAGACGGCTGCGAGTCGGTCATCCTGGGCTGCGCCGGAATGGCCGATTTGGCGCGCGAATTCACAAACGAATTCCGCGCCCCGGTTCTGGACGGCGTAGTGTGCGCCGTAAAACTCTGCGAAGCCCTAATCGGCGCAAAAATAACCACCAGCAAAATCAATTCCTACGCCCGCCCCCGCAAGAAATAGTCCCCCCGTCATTCCTGCGAAAGCAGGAATCCATACTGAGCCGGCGAAAAAGCGGAATCTTATCCCGCGCAAATTACGGAAAAATAAAGATTGTATGGATTCCTGCTTTCGCAGGAATGACGGGGTAGGCGGGAATGACGCGGGGGGCGGGAACGAGGGCGGGGGAAATTTATTCGGTCAGATACCGTTCGGCCCAGGCGGAGAGGACGGCGGAGACATACATTGCGTCGCGCTTGTCGGAGAGGAGGTGGTCGGCGCGGTCCAAACTTATGAAACTTTTGGGGTGCTTCGCCGCCGCGTATATTTTTGCGGCGTTGCCGATGCCGACTGTTGTGTCGGCGGCGGAATGAAATATCAAAAGCGACTTGTTGAGCGCGCCGATTTTTCCGGCGAGAATGTTTTCCTCTATGTCTTCCAGAAACTGCTTTTTGATTTTGAACGGGCGCCCGGACAGCAGCACTTCCGCTTCGCCTTTTTCTTCTATCTCGGCGACGGAGCCGGTGAACAAATGCCGCACATGCGCGGGCTCGGAAGGCGCGCCGATGGTGGCGACCACGCGGGCGTCGGGGATTTCGCCGGCGGCGGCGAGAACGGCGGCGCCGCCCAAAGAATGCCCGACGACAATCGCCGGCGGCGTTTTTTGCGCGCGCATGTATTCCGCGGCGCGCAGCAAATCCTGCACATTGGAGGAAAAATTGGTGTTGGCGAAATCGCCCTCGCTCGCGCCCTGCCCGGTGAAGTCAAAACGCAAAACCGAAAAGCCGCGCGCCTTTAATCCGGCGGTCACATACCGCGCGGAAAAAATGTCCTTGGTGCAGGTGAAACAATGCGCAAAAAGGGCGTGCCCGCGCGGTTCGCCTTCGGGCGATTCCACGACTGCCGCGAGTTGTTCGCCGCCGCCGCCGGCGAAACTGACGCGCCGCGATGTCATTGCGAACCGGCGAGCGCCTTGCGTTCGGCGGCGACTAGCGCGGTGAGTATTTCAAACATTCGCTCGCGCGTTCCAGAAAGCGCGGCGTTTACGACATATTTTCCGCCGACGGCGAGTTGCGGAGTGCTGTTCACCCCGTAGGCGGCGGGAAACTCTTCGGCGCGCGAAACTTTTACGCCGACGGAAAAAGAATCATAAGCCGCTTCGGCTTTTGCCGCGTCAAAACCTTCCTCTTCCAGCCAGTCAATAAAGCGCCCCTTGCTGTTGAGGAGTTTGCGGTCGCGGTGTATCGCGCCGAAAACCTTGCCGTAAAATTTTTCGCCGACGCCCAAACTTTCCAGCGTGTAATAGGCGCGCGCAAAATGCCCGCGAAAGCGCGGGAACACCATCGGCTGGCGTATCAGGGCGATGTCGGACATGTCCTCGCCGCTTTTCCATTTGTTGAAATCGCGCTGCAGGCGAAAGCAGTGCGGGCAGGAAAAATTGAAAAACTCAATGAGCTCCACCTTGCCGGCGGGCACGCGCACCGGCAGGGGCGGGTCTATGAGCAGGTAATCGCGCCCCGGCTGGAAGTCCCCCGCCTCCTGCGCGGCGGCGCCGGCAACCGTCAAGGCGGCGGCAAAAACGGCAAAAGCAAATCGGCGCAAAAAACCCATCGCCGGGATTCTAACACAATTCTCCCGCCGACGGTTTTTTTTGTTAATTGCGGGGAAAATGCGGTTACAATCCGCACCGCCGCCTTTTTGCGGACGGACAGGGGAAAATTATGGAACCGGAAAAAACGGAAAAAGCGGAGGAATCCGACAGCGGGCTGGCGTGTTTGCGGGCGGCGGCGCAGTTTCATCATGCGGAGATAGACGCCGGCAAACTGCGTCACAAGTTCGCCGAGGGCGGCAAGGAGTTGGATGCGGGCGGGCTGGTCCGGGCGGCGCGGGACGCGGGATTGAAGGCGCAACTGCGCAAACTGGACTGGCAACGGCTGCGGCTGCTTCCTTTGCCGCTGATATGCGGGCTTTCTTCGGGCGGTTTTGCTTTGTTGCTTGCGCTGCGGGCGGCGGCGGACGGGGAGGAAGAGGCGCTGCTTTTTGTTCCCGGGCGGGAACGCACTTTGCGGGTGCCCGTTTCGCAGTTGCGGGAGATGCTGAGCGGCGAATGCGTGATGCTGGCTTCGCGGGCGCTTTCTTCTTTGCGCGATGCGGCGCGTTTTGATTTTTCGTGGTTTGTTCCGGCGATAGTTAAGTACCGGCGGCAGTTTTCGGAAGTGATAATGATGTCGTTTTTTTTGCAGTTGTTTGCGCTGGGGACTCCGGTGTTTTTTCAGGTGGTGATGGACAAGGTATTGGTGCATCGGGGGCTGACGACTTTGGATGTTTTGGTTCTTGGGATGATTGCGGTGGTGGCGTTTGAGACGGTGATGGGCGGCTTGCGGGCGTATTTGCTTGCGCACACGAGCAACCGGATGGATGTGGAGTTGGGCGCGCGGCTTTTTCGTCATTTGCTTTCCTTGCCGCAGGCGTATTTTGAGGCGCGGCGGGTGGGGGATTCTGTGGCGCGCGTTCGCGAACTGGACACGATACGGGATTTTCTGACGGGTTCGGTGGTGACGGTTCTTTTGGATTTTGTTTTTATTTTTGTTTTTATCGGGGTGATGCTTTTGTACAGTCAGACGCTGACTTTGGTGGTTCTGGCGTCGTTGCCGTGTTATGTTTTGCTTTCGCTTGCGATTTCGCCTTTGCTGCGAAAGCGGCTTTTGGAGAAGTTTTCGCGCGGGGCGGAAAACCAGGCGTTTTTGGTGGAATCGGTGAGCGCCGCGTCGACGGTGAAAGCGCATGCGGCGGAGCCGCAGATGCTGCATCGCTGGAACAATCAGTTGGCGGGGTATGTTTCGGCTTCGTTTCGCGCGGCGAATGTGGCGAATGTCGGCTCGCACATTGTGCAGTTGATAAGCAAACTGACGACGGCGGCGATATTGTGGTACGGCGCGCGGGCGGTGATATCGGGGGAGATGACGGTGGGGCAGTTGGTGGCGTTCAATATGCTCGCCGGGCGGGTTTCGGCGCCGGTGATTCGTCTGGCGCAGTTGTGGCAGGATTTTCAGCAGGCGGGGGTTTCCATGCGGCGGCTGGGGGACATTTTGGATTCGCCTCCCGAACCCGGCGGCGGGCGCACGCCGCAGCAGCCGGAGTTGGACGGCGGGGTTTCTTTTTCCGGCGTCACATTTCATTATCCGGGAAGCGAAAAGCCGGCTTTGCGCGACATCAGTTTGGAAATACTGCCGGGGCAGCGCGTGGGGATTGTCGGCAAATCGGGTTCGGGCAAAAGCACGCTGACAAAACTCGCGCAGCGAATGTATATTCCGACATCGGGGCGGGTGACGGCGGACGGCATTGATTTGTCGCTGGCGGATCCTTCGTGGCTGCGGCGGCAGATAGGGGTGGTGCTGCAGGACAATGTGCTGTTTAACCGGACGGTTCGGGAAAACATCGCGCTTTCCGATCCGGGGCTTTCGCCGGAAAAAATTACCGGCGCGGCGAAACTGGCGGGGGCGCACGAGTTTGTGGCGGAATTGGGCGAGGGATACGAGACGATAGTCGGCGAGCAGGGTTCCACGCTTTCCGGCGGGCAGCGTCAGCGCATCGCCATCGCGCGGGCGCTGGCGACGGACCCCAAGATATTGATACTGGACGAGGCGACGAGCGCTTTGGATTACGAATCGGAAAAAGTGATACAGGACAATATGCGGATGATTGCAAAAGGGCGGACGGTGATAACGATATCGCACCGTCTCTCGGCGGTTCGCGATTGCGATTTTATTGTCGTGATGGACCGCGGGGAGATAGTGGAACGGGGAACGCATGCGGAATTGCTGCGGATTGAAGGCGGGGTATACGCCCGCCTGTATGCGCTGCAGAGAATGTGAGGCGCGGGATGTCGGGAAAGAATGGGCGCAAGTAATTGATTTTGCGGCGATTGACGCCAAAACACTGCCCAAAAAGGGCGGAGATGCCACGCCCGGGGGCGGAATTCGCAGGGGAAAATTTAAATGCAAAAAAGGGAGCATTCCCGGTTTTTGCGCTATACTCGCGCCCGTTATGATGGATTGCGCGGAGGGGGACTTGCGGCAGGGGGCGGGAGCCAACGGGCGGGGCGCGCTTTTTGGGGCGGGGTTGGCTGGGGAGCAGTTGTCCCTGGCGACCTTGACGGCGGCGCTGGTTGTTACCGGAGCGTCGGTGATTTTTGGCAACTTGGCGATTTTGGGCGCCTATTTCGTATTTGTCGGCTGCGCCGTTTTTGCGACATTGGCGGAGTTTGACGGCAACGGGGACGGGGTCGTGGACAGCAAGGATGCCGGGCGGGACACGAACGGCTACGGTGTCAGGGACAGCGGCGAGGAATTGCTGGATTTTTTGGGTATTTCTGCTTTTCGTGTACAAAATTCGCGGGGGAAAATTTAAATGTGGGAAAGGGTTGACATTCTCCGTTTTTGTGTTATTCTTTCGCCCGTTATGATGGATGGCGCGAAAGGGGACTTGCGGCGGGGGACGGAAGATGGCGGCCGGACCGGGTCTTTTGG
>JAHRAH010000055.1 GCA_020027345.1 Gammaproteobacteria bacterium
GGACGGGTGCGGGGGGCGCTTATCTGTGTTCCGGGCTTTTTACGCCATAGGGCAAATCAGCGTGCACTCCCCCGCATCCCGGGCGCTAACCCGGAACTTTTACCCGGAACCCATCATACAAGGGCAACGCCCTGTGTCGGCGCGCATTAAAGAGGAAAAGCCCCAACGGGGCGTAGCACAAAAACCGGCATGTTCAATATTTTTGCGAAACGAAAATTAATAACGCAGTTTTTTGCGCGTCAGAACCTCATCCGCCATTCCATTTGCGCGTCGGTTTTGCCGTTGCTGCGGCGCAGTCCGAAGGTTGTTTCCTTGTTTGCGCGCCAATGCAAAGCGCCGCTGTTTTTGCCCTTGCCCTTGTAATGCATCGGCCGCCCGAAAGACGCCGTAAACTCTTCCGTGGCAAAGCCGAATCTTCCGCCGGAAATCGGCAAATCGGCGAACAAGTAACCGTTTTGCCGCAGCGAAGTTACGCCCGACTCATATTCCGCAAAACCCCGCGTTTCGCCGAACAACAATTTGTCGGCGCGAAGTTTCGTCCACCAAGTGTCGAAAAACTCCCCGCCTTTGGCGTGCGATATCATCCCCGCAAACTTCCAATCCCCCCATTCCCAACGGTGGCGAACGCCGAACTGCCGGTAACCGCCGCCGTCCAGCCCGCTGACAAACGCCGCAAAACTTCCAAAGTCCACCGAGTTCTCGCGCTGGCAACCGTCCACCGCATAAAACGGCGCGCTTTCGCACAAACCGTCTTCGCGGCGGTAGGTTTGCTTGGGAAAAGCCAGAAAAACTTCATGTTCCGGTCGTCCAGATCCCGCACGGTAAGACAAACCACAACGCCCTCCCAACGAATCTTCCCAACACACTTGATGCAAATATCTTTCCGCTTTATGAACGGTGAGGTCGGCCACAGTCATCCCCGCTGTGTTCAGACAGTCAATATGCAGATGCCGCGCCTCGGATGCACTGCCGTGGTGGGATACAAACGAAACCCCGCCCGCGCAACGCTGATTAAAAGAAACCATATAAACGCGCTGCAGAAAGGATGTTATGCCCGCATTATGCGATGGGGACCCCGGGTTTGTGAATCTTACGACATCGCGCAAGTATGCCGCTCCCCGGCTGTCCAAATTATCCGTGCCGCCGGGAGTAATGATTACAACGCCCGTTACAGGAGCCAACAGAGCGCCGTTTTGCAAAAGAAAAAGACGGCGATTATTTTCCGCCGCGCTTGTTGCAGTCACCAAATTTTCGGCCGCGGTTGCCACAGCAATTTCGGACTCCAGCCGATAAACGGCGCCGGGCTGAACAAATGCCGTAACCGTCGCCGGAGCGGGAGGATCGTCCCGAACTTCAAAGTTGGGAAAGTTGGGAAAGTGAATCGGAATTCCGCCGCCGCCGCCGCCGCAGGCAATGAGGGAGAAAGCGCAGCCGATTAGGAAAATCGCGCAAGCGGGCGCGGCGAGTTTTTTCGCCGTTCGGGCCACCGTCCCGGAGAGTGTTACCAGCAGCGAGTGCAGGGTAACGGTGACAATAGAGGGTTGCACCGCCGCTCCTTCACAAGGGAGCATCGGTGGCATTGTACGCGAAAAAAAACGGCTTGTCAACCCCTTTCGCAAAAAAAAATTGCCGCCGTTGTTTTTCCGGGCGGAGAAGCCGGGCTGCCTCTACATACGCTCGCGCAAATGCCCCGCTTATTTCTCCGTTGCCGGAGTTTTGTATTCGGCGAGCAGCCCGACGGGGCTGCACGAGCAGTAGAGGGACGGCGATTGTAGCACGGCGGAAGGCGGCGGGTTTTGCGTTCTTTCGCGGAATGGTGTATAAAAGAAAACGATGGAAGCGCGCGAAGATTTTGACGGCGGCGGCGGCGTTGCGGCGGCGGAGATTCGCGGGGGAGTTTTGTTTTTGCGCTGGGCCGCGGGCGGCGGGCGGGAGTTTCACCCGCTGTGGCTGCGCGACAACTGCCCCTGCGAAAAATGCCGCCATCCGAACGGGCAGAAACTGACAAACATAACCGACCTGCCCGCCGATGTCCGCATCAGTTCGGCGGAGAGCGACGGCAACGGCGGCGTTTGCGTTGTGTTCGCGCCGGAAAACCACGAAGCGCATTTTGACGGCGAATGGTTGCGCGGTTTTGCCGCCGCCGCCGCGCCCCCGCCGCAAACTTTGTGGGACGATTCCCAACCTTCCGTCGCCGACATCGCGCGCGAATACGAAAGCGTCGCAGGCGGCGGCAAGATGCTCGCCGAATGGCTGGAACTGATTGTGCGTTACGGTTGCGCGGTTTTGCGCGGCGCGCCGGCGCGCGAGGGCGAAGTATGCCGCGTCGCCGAATGGTTCGGCTTTGTGCGCGAGACAAACTACGGGCGGCTTTTTGATGTGCGCGCGGTCGCGAGCCCGAACAATCTCGCCTACACCGGAATGGGGCTTTCCGTCCACACCGACAACCCCTACCGCGACCCGCCGCCGGGACTGCAACTGCTGCATTGTTTGCAAAACGCGGCAAGCGGCGGCAAAAGCGTTCTCGTGGACGGTTTCGCCGCGGCGGAAATGCTGCGCGAGGAAAACCCCGAACACTTCCGGCAACTGAGCGAGCGCGCTTTGCCTTTTCATTTTTCCGACGGCAACTGCGATTTGCGCAGCCGCTTTCCGGTCATTGAAACCGCGGGCGAAAGCGAAATTCGCGCGGTGCGGTTTAACAACCGTTCCCTCGCGGCGGCGGAGATTCCCGCGGACGAAGCGGGCGCGTATTATTCGGCCTACCGCCGCTTTGCCGAAATGCTTTTTAACGAAGCGCCGGCATTGCGCTTTAAGATGTGCGCCGGCGATTTGTTTATTGTAAACAACAACCGCGTTTTGCACGGCCGCGACGCTTTTTCCGGCGGCGGCGGGCGGCATTTGCAGGGATGCTACGCCGATTTGGATTCGCTGCTTTCGCAGTGGCGCGTTTTGCGGCGCGAACAAAAACAAAAGGAAAAACAATGAAGCCGACGCGCGGGAACTTCGCCGAATTCGCGCAATGGCTTTTTGCCGAGCGCGGCGCGGAGAGTTATCTGGGCGAGCAAGTGACGATGGCGGAGCATATGCTGCAGGCGGCGGTTTTCGCCGAACGCGAAGGCGCGGCGGAGCATTTGATTGTCGCGGCGCTGCTGCACGATGTCGGGCATTTCACCGGCGCATTCGGCGACGATTTTATAGAGCGCGGCGTGGACAACCTGCACGAAGACGCCGGGGCCGATGTGCTGCGTCCGTTTTTTCCGCCGGAAATAACGGAGCCGATTCGCCTGCATGTCGCCGCAAAAAAGTACTTGTGCGCGGCGCAGCCGGAATATTACAGCGCGCTTTCGGAAGCGTCGCGCAAAACTTTGCAATTGCAGGGCGGCGCGATGAGCGAAAAAGAAATGCGCGAGTTTGAAAAGCGCCCGCATTTTGAACCGGCGCTGCGCCTGCGCAAATGGGACGACGCCGGCAAAGTCCCCGGAATGCAAATCCCGAAAATCGCGCGCTACCTCCCGATGATAACCCGCGCCCTCCTCCCGGAAAACAAAAAATAACCCCGCAAAACGAAGGCGCATACGATTACATAATAGCCGGCGCCGGCTCGGCCGGCTGCGTTTTGGCGCGGCGGCTGGGCGAGGATTCTTCGGCGAAAATACTTGTGCTGGAAGCGGGCGGCGGCGAAAAAGCGCTGACGGTCGCGATGCCCGCGGCGCTTTCTTATCCGATGAACAGCCGCCGCTTTAACTGGGGGATGCGCACGGAGCCGGAGCCGCAAATGGGCGGGCGCGAGATGAATCTTCCGCGCGGAAAAGGTTTGGGCGGCTCTTCCTCCGTAAACGGAATGTGTTATGTGCGCGGCAACCCGCTGGATTTTGAACGCTGGAATATGCTCGGGGCGCAAGGATGGAATTGGGCGAATGTTTTGCCGTATTTCATTCGCGCCGAATCCTTCGCCGGCGGCGGCGAATGGCGCGGCGGAAAGGGCCCGCTTTCGGTCTTGCGCGGCGAAGGAAAAAACCCCCTGCACCGCGCTTTTGTTCAAGCCGGAAAAGAGGCGGGTTATGCGGCGGGCGAAATGAACAATCTGCGGCACGAAGGAATCGGCGCGATGGAAATGACCGTCGTTGGCGGCGAAAGATGCGACGCCGCGCGCGCCTATTTGCGCCCGGCGATGCGGCGGGGAAATGTGCGCGTTCTTTGCGGCGCGAATGTTTGCAAAATAATCACGGAGGGAAAAACGGCAACGGGCGTTGCTTTTGCGCGCGGCGGAAAAACATGCGCCGCTTTTGCGCGGCGGGAAGTTTTGCTTTGCGCCGGAGCGGTTATGTCGCCGGCGATTCTCAAGCGTTCGGGAATCGGCCCCGCGGAAGAACTCGCAAGTTGCGGCATAGACACCGTCCTGCACAAGCCCGAAGTCGGCGAAAACCTGATGGACCATCTGGAAGTTTGCGTTCGGCAAAAATGCAAATTGCCGGTTTCGCTTTACGGCAAAACCGTCTTTCCCGGCAACGCCGCCGCCGGTTTGCAGTGGCTGCTTTTTCGCAACGGCGCATGCGCGAGCAATCATTTTGAAAGCGGCGGGCATATTCGCAGCCGCGCCGGCGTCGCTTATCCGGACATTCAGTTTCATTTTCTGCCGCTCGCGATTTCCTACGACGGCTCTTCGCGCTTTCGCGGGCACGGCTTTCAAATTCACGCCGGAACAAAACGCTCAAAAAGCCGGGGATGGGTGCGGCTGCGCGATGCAAATCCAAAGTCGCCGCCGCGCGTGAGATTTAATTATATGAGCGCCCCCGACGATTGGGCGGAAATGCGCGCGGGCATTCGTTTTGCGCGCGAGATATTCCGCCAGCCGGCCTTCGCCCCTTTTGCCGGCGGGGAAATAACGCCGGGCGAAGATTGCAAAAGCGACGAACAACTGGACGATTTCATTCGCAAAACCGCGGAAAGCGCCTACCACCCCTGCGGCACCTGCCGAATGGGAGAGGACGAAAATGCGGTTGTGGATTCCCGTTGCGCGGTAAAAGGAATCGCGCGGCTGCGCGTCGTGGACGCTTCGGTGATGCCGCAGGCGACGGCGGGCGATTTGAACGCGCCGACGATAATGCTGGCCGAGCGCGCCGCCGATTTGATTCGCGGCGCGCGGGCGGCGGCGGCGGAAAGCGCGCCGGTTTTCGTCGACGAAAAATGGCAAAGCCGGCAGCGCGCGCCGCACATCGCGCGGGACATTTCCGGCGACGCCGAAGCCCTCGCGCGCGCCGCCCTGTATGATAAGATGAATCCGCAAGACCGCAAAAAGGAGAAGCAATGACGCACGCCCGCAAATGGAAACACAAAACCGCCGCGCTGGTTTGCGCGCTGCTCGCCCTGCCGCAGCCGGCTTTTGCGGCGGCGCCCGAATCCGCCGAGCCGATAAAAATAGCGGTGAACGAATGGACGGGGCAGCATCTCTCCGCCCACATCGCCGCGCGCCTGCTGGAAAAAATGGGATACGCCGTGGAACTCATCACCGCCGGCGCCGTCCCGCAGTTTTTGGCGATCGCGCAGGGCGAAATCCACGCCAACCCCGAAATATGGGACAACAGCATCTCCGACGCCTACACGAAAGGCGTGGAATCCGGCGACATTCTCGTGCTGGGGCAGCTCGGTTTGGAGCCGCGCGAGGGCTGGATTTACCCGCCCTACATGCGGGAGAAATGCCCCGGACTCCCCGATTACCGCGCGCTGTACGAATGCGCGCAAGTTTTTGCGACGGCGGAAACCTTCCCGCAGGGGCGGCTGATAACCTACCCCGCCGATTGGAACACGCGCTCCAAGGATGTCGTCGCCGCCATCAAACTTCCGTTTACGCCGGTCGCCGGCGGCAGCGAGGGGGCGATGGTCGCGGAGATGAAAAGCGCGCTCGCTTCCGAATCGCCGATTCTGATGATGTTCTGGCAGCCGCATTGGATGTTCGCCGCGCACGATTTTGAATTTGTAAAATGGAACCCCGCCGCCGGCGAATGCGTGGAAGAAACGCAGGAAAAAGAAACCGCCTGCGGCTTTGAACAGGCGGGCGTCGCAAAAATAGCGAGCAAAAACCTGCCGCAGAAATGGCCCGCCGCCGCGCGCTTTCTGGCGGAGTTTACGCTCACCAACGAAGACCAGAACCGCATGATTTTTGAAGTCGACCAGAAAAAACGCCCGCTGGAAGAAGTCGTGCAGGAATGGCTGAGCGCAAACAAAACCAAATGGTCGCGCTGGATCAAACAATAAGAACCGCGCCCGCTCCCAACCGTCATTCCCGCACTTCTGTTAAAAGCGGGAATCCAGCAAATTAAATTTGAGCGGGCGTGGACGCCCGCTCTCGTCAGCCCCGTTACACCGCCGGAGCAGTGTAACGAGAACGGTTGGGGTATAATGCCGCGCGGATTTATGGGGGTTGTGGATTCCGTTGGGCGCGCGGGGGTTTTCGCGCGGTTTTTGCCGTTTGCTTTGGCGGCGGCGGTTGCGGCTTTGCCGTTTGTCGCGCGCGGGGAGGGGGGGAGGGGCGTCGTTGTCGTCGGCTCTTCCACGGTGTATCCTTTTTCGGCGGTGGCGGCGGAGCGCTTTGCGCAAATCACCGGGGGGCGCGCGCCGAAGATTGAATCCACGGGCAGCGGCGGGGGGATAAAAATCTTTTGCGCCGGGCAGGGCGGGGGGACGCCGGACATCGTCAACTCTTCGCGGCGGATGAAACCCTCCGAGCAAAAGTTGTGCGCGGAAAACAACGCCGGCGGCATTTTGGAAATTAAAATCGGCTACGACGGGATAGTCGTCGCGCAAAGCGCGGAAGCAAAACCGTTCGCGCTGACGCGGGAGATTTTGTTTCTCGCCCTCGCGCGGCAATTGCCGGACGGCGAAGGCGGAATGCAAAAAAACCCGCATCAACAATGGAGCGATTTGGATTCTTCGCTGCCGGCTTTGCCGATTCGCGTTTACGGCCCGCCGCCTTCTTCGGGGACGCGCGACGCCTTCGCGGAATTGGTGATGGAAGAAGCGTGCGCCGAATTTCCCGGAATGCGGGAGCAAAAAAAGGCGGATAAAAAAAAGTTTCGCGCGCTTTGCGGGGCGATGCGCGAGGACGGCGCGTACATTGACGCCGGCGAAAACGACAATCTCATCATTCGCAAACTTCTCGCCTCGCCGGATTCTTTGGGGATTTTCGGCTACGGTTTTTTGGACGCGAGCCGCGGCAAAGTGCGCGGGCTTTCCATCGGCGGCGTCGCCCCGGAGTTTGACGCGATAGCGGACGGGGATTATCCGGTTTCGCGCCCTTTGTATTTTTACGCAAAACTCGCGCATTATTCGCTGACGCCGGAATTGGAATCGTTTGTGCGGTTTTTTCTTTCGCCCGAAGTTACGGGCGAGGAGGGTTTTCTCGCCGAGCGCGGATTGATTCCGCTGCCGCCGGAGGAATACCGCGCGATGCAAAACGCGGCGGACGAACGCCGCCCGATGGCGCAGTTGTAACCGTGCTTTTTTTGCTCTGGCTTTTTGCCGCGGCTTTTGTTTCCCGCGGCATCGCGCGCAAACTCGCGCCCGGCGGGGGCGCGCACGGTTACGACGCCGCGGGTGTTTGCATTTTTGTTGGCGCAATTGCCGGAGGTTTTTTTGCGGCGGGGACTCTTCCTTTTTGGATTGCGTATCCGGCGCCGGTTGTCGCGGGGATTGCCGCAGCATTTTCCGCGCGGGGGTTAAACCGCCGCCGCGCGCAGGAACGGCTGGAGCGTCATTCGCTTTTTGTTTTGCGGCTGGCGGCGGGCGTCGCCGTTGTCGTTACCGCCGGAATTGTTTTTTCCGTCGCCGCGGAATCGTTTCGTTTTTTTCAACTTGTTTCTTTTTGGGATTTTCTTTTCGGTTTGGAATGGAGCCCGCAAATTGCAATACGCGAGGATCAGGCGGGCGCGTCCGGCTCTTTCGGCGTCGCGCCGGTTTTGCTGGGGACTCTTTTGATAACGGGGATTGCGATGGCGGTCGCTTTTCCGGTCGGGCTTTTTTCCGCGGTGTATCTTTCCGAGTTCGCTTCGCGGCGCGCGCGGCGAATGATTAAGCCGGTGATAGAAATGCTCGCGGGAATGCCGACTGTTGTTTACGGTTTTTTTGCCGTCGTAACTCTTTCGCCGCTTTTGCGCGATTTGGGCGCGGCATTGGGCGCGGAGATCGCCGGCGAAAGCGCGCTCGCCGCCGGGCTTGTGATGGCTATGCTTCTTATTCCTTTTGTCGCTTCGCTTTCCGAAGACGCGCTTGCGGCGGTGCCCGATTCTTTGCGGCAGGGCGCGCTGGCGCTGGGCGCGACGAGGAGCGAGGCGGTTTTTTCGGTTGTTTTGCCGGCGGCGATGCCGGGCGTTTTTGCCGGGGCTTTGCTCGCTTTTTCGCGCGCGCTGGGGGAGACGATGATTGTGGTGATGGCGGCCGGCGTCGCCGCGACGATGAGCGTCAATCCTTTGGAAGCGGTTACGACTGTGACGGTGCAGATTGTCACACTGCTCACGGGCGACCAGGAATTTGACGACCCGAAAACGCTTGCGGCTTTTGCGCTGGGGCTTTTGCTTTTTGTTTTGACTTTGGCGATGAACGCGATTGCGCTGCGCGTTCTCGGCAAGCGCGGGCGGCGCAATGAATGAGGCGGGCATTCGCAAACGGCGCGCGCGCGAGCGGCGCTTTTTGTTTTTGAGCGCGGGCTGCGCCGCAATCGCGATTTTTGCGCTCGCCGGATTGCTTGCTTCGGTGGCGCTGCAGGGATGGCGCGGATTTTTTTCCGCTTCGCTGCGGGTGGTTTTGCATTTGGACGCGGAAGTCGTCGGGGAAAAAGGCGAAGGCGACGCGCTCGCTTACCGCCGTTTAATTAAGCGCGCGATTGCGGAACGGTTTGCGGACGCGCCGCGCGGGGACAAACGCAAACTCATCGGGCTTTTTAGTTTTTCTTCCGCGGTGCAGTTGCGCGATATTGCGCGCGCAAATCCGGAACGGATACACGGGCGCGTTACCGTTTGGCTGCCGGCGAGCGCAAAAGCGGAAGCGTTTCTTAAAGGCGGGGACGATGACGGCAACGGCAACGCTTGGCGATTAATGCCGTATTTGGAAAAAATGCGGGACGACGGCGACGCGCGCGTGGAATGGAACAGCGCGCTTTTCACAAACGCCGATTCGCGCGATCCGGAATCGGCGGGGCTTGCCGGGGCGCTCGCCGGGACGGCGCTGACTTTGCTTCTGGCTTTTTTGCTTTCGTTTCCGGCGGGGGTTTTGGCGGCTTTGTATTTGGAGTTTTTTGCGCGGCGCGGGCGGCTTTTTTCTTTGGTGGAGGTGAACATTAATAATTTGGCGGCGGTGCCTTCGGTGATATTCGGCGTTTTGGGTTTGGCGGTTTTTATTAATTGGTTCGGGATGCCGCGCGGCTCGCCGCTGGTCGGCGGGCTTGTTCTTTCGCTGATGACGCTGCCGACGATAATCATCGCGTCGCGCGCGGCATTGCAGGCGCAGCCGGCGGCGCAAGCGGAGGCGGCGATGAGTTTGGGCGCGACAAAAATGCAGGCGGTGTTTCATCACACTCTTCCTTCGGCGATGCCGGGCGTTTTGACCGGGGCAATACTCGGAATGGCGCAGGCGCTGGGCGAGACGGCGCCGCTTTTGATTATCGGGATGGTCGCATTCGTCGCCGAGGCGCCTTCGGGCTTTGCCGACGCGGCGACGGCTTTGCCGGTGCAGATATTTCTCTGGGCGGACAGCCCGGAAGCGGGCTTCGCCGAACGCACGGCGTCGGCTATTTTGGTTTTGCTTTTCTTTCTCGTTTTGATGAACGCCGCCGCCGTATTGCTGCGGCAAAGATTGGAAACGGCGCGGGGGTAAAACGGACTCGTTTCCGCGCTTCTCACTTAGAGTCGGCGTGGACGCCGGGGGGTATGCGTTCCCACGCTGGAGCGTGGGAACGAGGCCGGGTTTAGCGGGCTTGGCGCCAGCCTTTGGATAGTTTTAATAGGCGTTTTAGGTCGCTGCGGATTTGGTAGGGGGTTAATTCGGGGGGGAAGCGCATTGCCAGGCGGCCGGCGGGGTCGGTTAAATATATGTAATCTTTGCGGCGCAGTCCTTTTTTGGGGGGGGGGAGATTGGTTGTTTTGCCGCGGAGGATTTCCACTCCTTGCAGGATGTTTACTTTTCTTGTTTGCAGTTTTGCGGCGCGGGGGTCGCCGCAGTTGTTTTCGGCGATGATGGATTTCGGGGGGGGGTTTTTGTTTTTGTCGCCGGTGTTGTCGTTGCCGTCACCGTTTTCTTCTTTGATTAACCATGCGCGGTGTAAGCGAAAATAGTTGCCGGGGAGCATCAGGCGGAGTTGGCGCATTTGGCAGAGGCGGCGGCGGCATTCGCTTTCGCAGGAGGGGGACTCCGATATTTGCAGCAGCGCCCATTTTCCGCGCCATTGTTTTGTTTCGGGTTTTCCGCCCGCCGCTTTGCGCCACGACGGCGCGGGGAGTGTTGTTTGTGCTTGTATGATTTCGCCGTTGTGGGTGGCGGTTTGCGGAGGCCGCAAATAAAAAAGCGCCGTCGCCGAAAGCGGGGCGAGGAGCGCAATCGCCAGAATCAAAAACAGCGGGGTTTTGCTTTTTGCGTTCACAGTTTTACGGATGTATGCGCCGCCGCAAAACGGCGTAAAAGATTGCGGCGAGCGCGGCCAAACTCAGCCACTGCAATGCGTATCCTTCGCTGCGCGCGGATTTGTAGTCGGCGCGCACGCTTGCCGGCGGGGGGACGGTTTCGCCGCTTGTGTCTTCGCCGCCGCGGATTAAAACTTTTCCGAGGAGCGTTATGTTTTTTGCGGCGGCGTATTCGCGCAAATACAAACGCTGCCAAACATTTCCTTCGCGGTTTTTTTGCGAGAGGGAAAAGGCGCCGGTTTCGTCGTTTGCGAGCGCGCCGACTATTCTTGTTTTTCCGGCGGGCGGCGGCGGCGGTTCGGGCGGGGGGTTGCGGGTTTTTCCGGCGGGGAGCCAGCCGCGGTTGATTGCGATTGCGTAACCGTCGGCGAGCATCAGCGGCGTTACGACATAATATCCGGCTTGTTTATTGCGCACGCGGTTGTCCAGCAGTATTGTTTTTTCCGGCAGGTATTCGCCGACTGCTTCGGCGCGGCGAAAGCGCGGCAACGGTTCCGGCGGCTTGCCTGCAACCGTTATCGGCGCGGCGGCTAATCCTTCGCGGGCCTGATTTTCCAGCGACCGTTTTTGTTCGGCGCGGTCAAACTGCCAAAAAGCGAGGGCGCAGGCGGCGGCGATGACCGTCGCCGTTGCGGTTTGTAAAATGCGGCGCGGGGTCAATCGTTCAGTCGCTTTTTTCCAAAGCGCGGCGTTTTTGTTTCTGGATTCCCGCTTTCGCGGGAATGACAATTATGGGGCATTTTTTTCCAATGCGCGGCGCATTTCTTTTGCAACGCTTTTTTCGGCGAAGTTCGCCGCGGCTTTTTCCAACGCGCGGAGTTTTTCGTTTATGGTTTTCGCGTCGGGCGCTTTTTCCACCGCGTCGCGCAGTTCGGCGATTGCGGCGTTTATTTTTTTGCGCTCGTCTTCGGCGAGGACGGTTTCTTCGCCGCTTTTTTTGTCTTGCGTTTCGGCGGCGAGGAATTTTTCCAAAGCGGCGATTGCGGTTTCGGCGGCGGTTTGTGCTTCGCTTTTCTTGCGCGCTTCGGCGTCTTCGCCGGCGCGGGCGAAAGATTCCTGCAGCATTTTTGATATTTGTTTTTCGTCCAAGCCGAAGGACGGTTTGACTGTGATTTGCGCCGACGCGCCGGTGGACTTCTCGCGCGCGGATACGGAAAGCAGTCCGTCGGCATCCACCTGAAAAGCGACGGCGATGCGCGCCCGCCCGGCGGCGAGCGGCGGAATCCCCGCCAGCGAAAAGCGCGCCAGCGAACGGCAGTCGGAAACGAGTTCGCGCTCGCCCTGCACTATGTGTATGCTCATTCTTGTTTGTCCGTCTCGGTGGGTGGTGAATTCCTGCGTGCGCGCCGCCGGCAGCGTGCTGTTGCGGGGGATGATTTTTTCCGCCAGTCCGCCCATCGTTTCCAGCCCGAGCGAGAGGGGGATGACATCCAGCAGCAGCCACTCTTCGCCGCGGCGGTTGCCGATGAGAATGTCCGCCTGCGCCGCCGCGCCGAGGGCGACGGTCTCTTCGGGGTTGAGGTCGGCGCGCGGGGGTTTGCCGAAGAAGTCCGCCGCGGCTTCG
Organism: Gammaproteobacteria bacterium; assembly: GCA_020027345.1. Classification (GTDB taxonomy): domain Bacteria; phylum Pseudomonadota; class Gammaproteobacteria; order Tethybacterales; family Persebacteraceae; genus JAHRAH01. The sequence continues at coordinate 12,235 of JAHRAH010000055.1, forward strand.
CGCACTTGCGGCATTCTTGTCGCGCCGCCGACTAGCAGGACTTCGCCGATGTCGGCGGGTTTGAGTTCGGCGTCTCGGAGTGCGCGGCGGCAGGCGTCTATGGTTTTTTGTGTGAGGGGTGCGGACGCTTCGCGGAATTCTTCGGCGGTGATTTCGCAGGTTTTTTCTTCGCCGCGTATGCGGGCGCGGAGTTCGGCGCGGTTTGCGGAGGACAGTTGTTCTTTTGTTGTTTTTGCGGCGAGGGCGAGTTCGGCGCGGGTTTCGGAGTCGGGGTTTTTGCAATGCAGTTTTTTTGCGGCGAGGTTTGCGAGGGCGCGGTCGTAGTCGTCTCCGCCGAGGGCGGAATCGCCGCTGATGGCGAGCACTTCAAAAACGCCGCGGTGAAAGCGGAGGACGGAGATGTCAAAAGTCCCCCCGCCGAGGTCGTAGACGGCGTGGGCGCCTTCGCCGGCTTGGTCCAGCCCGTAGGCGAGCGCGGCGGCGGTGGGTTCGCTGAGCAGGCGGAGGACGGGGAGTCCGGCGATGCGGGCGGCGGCTTTTGTCGCTTGGCGCTGGGCTTCGTCAAAATAGGCGGGGACGGTTACGACTGCGCCGGCGGCTTTTTCGGCTGCGGCTTTTTCGGCGCGGGCGCGCAGGAGTTTGAGGATTTCGGCGGAGATTTCCACGGGGGTTTTTTCGCCGGCGTTTGTTTGCAGCGCCGCCATTCCTTCGCGGGCGGCGGCGTAGGGGAGGTCGTAATCGGCGCGCACTTCCTCCGCCGCGCGCCCCATCAGCCGTTTGATGGAACGCAGCGGGCGGGTGTTTTCTTCGCGCGCTTTTTCTTCCGCCGCCGCGCCGATGTGCGCTGCGCCGTCGCGGGCGTAATGCACTACGGAGGGGACGATGACGCCTTTGCCGTCGCCGTCTTTGCCGTCTCCGTTGATGATTTTTGCTTTGCCGTCTTCGCCGACGAAAGCGACGAGGGAGTTTGTCGTTCCCAAATCTATGCCGAGGGCGAGGCGCGGCGCGGGCGGTTTTTGTTTTGCCGCCGGTTCTTGGATTTGCAGCAGTGTCATTCGGATTCTTTGATTGCCGCCAGCATTTTGCGGATGTACTGCCAGCGGCGGAGGGTGTCGGCGAGTTTTTGTTTTTCGCTTTCGCCGCGCCCTTCCGCCGGGAGGAGGGCGGCGGCTTCGGCTGCTGTTGCGGCTTCGGCTTCGCGCACTTCGCGAGTTAGTTTTTTGCTGTCGTTGTCGTTGTCGTTGCCGTTTGCTTCCAATGTTTCGCGCCATTCCATTTGCTGCGTCAGAAATGCGGGGGACATTTGCGCGCCGCTTTCGGCGAGGGCGTTTATCCCGGCGAGCGAAAGCATATATGCGGCGCGCGCGAGGGGGTCTTTGAGAGTGCGGTATCCTTCGTTGATTCGCCCGGCGGCGGCGAGCGCCGCTTGTTTTTCCGGCTCGCTTTTTCCGGCGAAACGGTCGGGGTGCGCCGCCGCTTGCAGCGCGCGGTAACGGCGGCTCAGTTCGCCATCGTCCAATTCAAAACTGCGCGGGAGGGCGAAAAGCGCGAAGAAGTCCCCGTCGGCGTCGGCATCGGGCGGCGCGGAATTCACGGTAACGGCATCGGCGGCGACGACCGTCGCGGGCGGCGACAGTCGCGGTCAGGTGGTAAAACTTCCGCCGCAGCCGCAGGATTCCTTGACATTCGGGTTGTTGAAGCGGAATCCGGATTGCAGCCCCTCGCGGACATAATCCAGCTCGGTGCCGTCTATGTGCGGGAACGATTTGGCGTCCACAATCAGGCGCGCGCCGCGGGATTCAAAAGTGAGGTCGCCGCCGCCGACGGCATCGGCGTATTCCAGCACATACGCCAGCCCCGAACAGCCGGAGGGTTTGACCGCCAGCCGCACGCCGACCGCGCCGCCCTCGCGTTCCTGCAGGCACTGCCGCAAATGCGCGGCGGCGTTTTCGGTGAGCGTTACCGCCATTGCCGGAGTGTCAGGCGGCGGCTTCGCCCTGCGCCTTTTTTTTGTAATCGGCGACCGCCGCCTTGATGGCGTCCTCGGCGAGGATGGAGCAATGGATTTTGACCGGCGGCAGTTCCAGTTCCTCGGCGATGTGGGCGTTTTTGATTTGCAGGGCTTCGTCCAGCGTCCTGCCGCGGACCCACTCGGTGATGAGCGAGGAAGAGGCGATGGCGGAGCCGCAGCCGTAGGTCTTGAACTTGGCGTCGGAGATGACGCCGCCCTCGCCGACGCGGATTTGCAGTTTCATCACATCGCCGCAAGCGGGCGCCCCGACCATGCCGGTGCCGACATCGCCGGCGCTCTTATCCAGCGAGCCGACATTGCGGGGGTTTTCGTAGTGGTCAATGACTTTGTTGCTGTACGCCATGGTTTCGTCCTCCTGTCTTGCCGGGGATTATAGCATACTTTTGCGGGAAGTGAAGAAAAAAAGCAAAACTCCCTTTTCATTCGCTCCTTTTGTCATTCCCCCCATCCTTGTCATTCCCCGCCCCTTGTCATTCCCGCGAAAGCGGGAATCCATACGGAGCCAAGGAAAAAGCCGAATCTTCCCCCGCCCGCAAACAACAGTGAAGAGGAAAATCCCGTCTGGATTCCCGCTTTCGCGGGAATGACAAGGGGGAGGCGTTTATGACAAAGGGAGGCGGCGGCGGTTTTATTGTAGAATTGCGAGTTGCGCGGGGTATAGCGCAGCTTGGTAGCGCGCCTGCTTCGGGAGCAGGAGGTCGTGAGTTCAAATCTCGCTACCCCGACCACTCTACCGTCCCCGCTTTGCCCCAACCACTACTGTCCCCGCTTTCTCCCAACCACTATCATCCCCGTTTTCCACCGACCACTGCCGTCCCCGCTTTTTCCCGACCACTATCAGTCCCCGCTTTACTCCGACCACTACCGTCCCCGACTATCGTCTCCCCACTACCGTTTCCGGCAACCGCCCCCGTCATCCCCGCCTCCCCTGTCATTCCCGCCTCCCCTTGTCATTCCCGCGAAAGCGGGAATCCAGACGGACTTTGCCTCTTCGCCGTTGCTTCCGCGCGAGAGGGAATTCGCCTTTCCAGCCGGAACCGTATGGATTCCCGCTTTCGCGGGGATGACAAAAATTTGGAATGACAAAGGTTTGGAATAACGGGGTAGAACGGCGAAATTAAGTGTATAATCCCCGCGGAGTTTTTCCCGCAACAAAGGAGCAGCCGTGCGCACACACTTTCGCCTTATTCAGAACGCCGCAATCGCCGCCGCGATGCTTTGCCTTCCCTTCGCCGGCGCCGCCGTTGCCGAAGAAAAAGCCAGCGTCGCGGTTTCGCAAATTGTTGAACACCCCGCGCTGGACGCCGTCCGCAAGGGGCTCGCCGAGGGGCTCGCCGAAGCCGGATACAGGGAGGGCGAAAACCTCGTCTTCCAATTCCAAACCGCGCAGGGCAACCCCGCCGTCGCCGCGCAAATCG
>JAHRAH010000058.1 GCA_020027345.1 Gammaproteobacteria bacterium
CAAACGGGGCAAAAGCGGGAAGTCGGCGGTGTGCGCGTGCGCGCACAAGTTGCTGCGGCAGATGTTCGGAGTGGTGAAGAGCGGCGTTGCCTACGACCCCGCCCGCGCCGCCGCCCGCTCCTAAAAACAACAAGGCAAAAAAAAACGCCGCGCCGAGAGTTGACTTTTGACATAGCATCTGTTGCTCATAATTTTCCCCGCCGCCAAAGGCAACGGCGGGGGGATAATATCACAATTTCCAAAAATGTCAACTTTTTTTTTCGTCCTCCCTCCTTGCGTCATTCCCGCACTCTTTTAAAAGGCGGGAATCCAGCGAATTAAAAACTCCGCTGTAATTAACGCAATTTAATTTGCTGGATTCCCGCCTCTGGAAAAAAGCGGGAATGACGCGGAGGGGATTCCCGTCTCTGGGGAAAAGCGGGAATGACGCGGGGGGTGGGTTAGCGGGCGGATTGGGAGAGTTGGTTCAGGATTGCGGGGTTTTCCAGAGTGGAAGTGTCCTGTGTTATTTCTTCGCCGCGGGCGATTACTCGGAGGAGGCGGCGCATTATTTTTCCGCTGCGCGTTTTCGGGAGGTTGTCGCCGAAGCGTATGTCCTTCGGTTTGGCGATGGAGCCGATTTCTTCGCCGACCCATTCGCGCAGTTCTTTTGCAAGTTCCGCGGCCGCATCGCCTTCGGGGCGCGCGCCTTTGAGAACGACAAAAGCGACAATCGCCTCGCCGGTGATTTCGTCCGGGCGGCCGATGACTGCGGCTTCGGCGACTTTTTTATTCGCGACCAGCGCCGATTCTATTTCCATCGTGCCGAGGCGGTGTCCGGAAACATTAAGCACATCGTCAATGCGCCCCATCATCCAGAAGTAACCGTCCGCGTCTCGGTGGGCGGAATCCCCGGCGACATAATATTTTCCGCCGGCGATGTTTTCCGGATAATAGGTTTGACGATAGCGTTCGTCGTCCCCCCAAATCGTGCGCAGTTGCGAGGGCCACGGTTTTTCAATAACCAGATAGCCGCCTTTCCCCGGCGGGAGTTCGGCGCCGGATTCGTCCACGACATTCGCAAAAACGCCGGGCAGGGGGAGAGTGCAGGAGCCGGGTTTTGCCGCAATCGCGCCGGGCAGCGGGGCTATCATATTGCATCCGGTTTCGGTCTGCCACCAAGTGTCAACTATCGGGCATTTTTCGCCGCCGACTGTTTTGTAATACCACATCCACGCTTCGGGGTTTATCGGCTCGCCGACTGTGCCGAGCAAGCGCAGCGACGACAAATCGTATTTTTGCGGGAGGTCGCCGCCGGCTTTTATCAGCGAGCGTATCGCCGTCGGCGCGGTGTAGAAAGTCGTGACTTTGTGCTTTTGCGCGATTTCCCAAAAGCGCCCGGCGTGCGGGTGCGTGGGGACTCCTTCAAAAACAACCTGCGTCGCGCCGACCGCCATCGGACCGTAGGCGACATAACTGTGCCCGGTAACCCAGCCGACATCGGCGGTGCACCAGAAAACATCGCCGGCGCGGTAATCAAAAACCCAGCGCATCGTCAGCACAGTCCCCAGCAAATACCCGGCGGAAGTGTGCAAAATTCCTTTCGGCTTTCCGGTGGAGCCGGAAGTGTATAAAATAAAAAGCGGGTCTTCGGCGTCCATCATTTCCGGCTCGCGCGTTTCGGGCATTTCTTTTATCGCGTCGTGCCACCAAACATCGCGCCCTTTTTGCATTGGCACATCTGCGCCGGTGCGGCGGAGGACTATTACATTTTTAATGGTATCGCCGCCGCCGCGCAATGCTTCGTCCACGGTTTGTTTCAACGGTATCGCTTTTCCGCCGCGCATGCTTTCGTCTGCGGTTACGACTGCGACCGCTCCGGCGTCGGCTATTCTTTCTGCGAGGGACTTTGCCGAAAAGCCGCCGAAGACGACGGAATGCACCGCGCCGATTCTTGCGCATGCCTGCATCGCGACTACGGCTTCAATGCGCATCGGCATATACACGACGACGCGGTCGCCCTTGCGCACTCCGAGCGCGGCGAGTGCGTTTGCGAATTGGCAAACTTCGGCGAGCATCTGCCGGTAGGTGCGCTTTTCGGTTTCGCCGTCGTCGCGTTCGCAAATGATCGCGGTTTTTTCGCCGCGCATGTTAATGTGGCGGTCAATGCAGTTTGCGGAGACATTGAGTTTGCCGCCGGCGAACCATTTGTAAAAGGGCGCGCGGGAGAAATCGCACACTTGGGAAAAGGGCGCGAGCCAGTCAATTTCCGTTTGCGCGCGCCGCCGCCAGAAGTTTTCCCAGTCGGTTTTCGCCTCGCGCGTGAGTTCGTCAAACGCCTCGCGCGAGGGGACATTGGCGTTGGCGTAAGAGGGCGGCGGCGCGAATGCCCGCGTTTCTTTCAGGACGGTTTCTATGGTGCTGCTCATTCCCGGCTCCTTTTTGTTTTTTGCGCCGCTCCCGCGTTTGTGCGGCAAGTGTTCCATTATAAGGGGAAATCGCGCGCGCGCGGAATACCCCCCGCCGCTTGCGGGGGGGGGGCGGAGTTTGCCGTCCCCATCGGAGATGGGGGCGGCAAACTCCGG
>JAHRAH010000085.1 GCA_020027345.1 Gammaproteobacteria bacterium
GTCGCCCGTTTATGCAGTTTGGTCAGCATAACAACCCCCTTTCACGCAAGTATGCCAGCCCCCGGGAAATCCCCGCCCCGTCCAGTATAGCACCACGCGAAACCCTACACTTTCGCGGGAATGACAATTATTGCGCCGTTATAATTTTGCGGTGCTGGCGGTTTTTGTTCAGGGGTTTTTGCTTAATGCGGGGTTGATTGTCGCAATCGGGGCGCAGAACGCTTTTGTCATCGCGCAGGGTTTGCGGCGGCGGAATGTTTTTTGGGCGGCAACGGCTTGTTCCGTTTGCGACACTCTTTTAATTTGCGCGGGGTTGCTGCTTGCCGGTTTCGCCGGGGCGGGCGGCGGGGGGTTTGTTTTCGCGCTGACTTTCGCCGGGATTTTGTTTTTGCTTTGGTTTGGCGCGCGCGCTTTGCGCTCGGCTTGGCGCGGCGAATCCTTGGCGGCGGAAGATGACGGCAACGGCGACGGTGGCGATGGCGACGGTAACAATGGCAACGGCGGCGACGGTGACAACGGCAAAAGTAAAAACAGAAAAAGTAAAAACGGGGCGGGGCGGATTGTTTTGGCGGCTTGCGCGTTCAGTTTGCTTAATCCGCACGCGATATTGGATATGACGGTGATATTCGGCGGCGCGGCGGCGGCGTTGGCGGAACCGTTGCGGCTGCCCTTTGCGGCGGGCGGCGCGGCGGCTTCTTTGGCGTGGTTTTTCGCGCTCGGTTACGGCGCCGGGAAAATGTCGCCGCTGCTGGCGAAGGCGGCGGTCTGGCGCGCGATACACTGCGCGGTTGCGGCGGTGATGTTCGCCGCCGCCTTCGCCCTCGCCTTTGATTTGTTAAAATAACGGCGCGATGAAGAGCGCGGAAATCCGGGAAAAGTTTCTTTCCTTTTTTGCGGGGCGCGGGCACGCGCGCGTCGCTTCCTCGCCGCTTGTGCCGGCGAACGACCCGACTTTGCTTTTTACGAATTCGGGAATGGCGCAGTTCAAGGATGTTTTTTTGGGTTTTGATTCGCGCCCCTACAAAACCGCCTGCACGGCGCAGCGCTGCCTGCGCGCGGGCGGCAAGCACAACGATTTGGAAAATGTCGGGCACACCGCGCGGCATCACACTTTTTTTGAGATGCTCGGCAACTTTTCCTTCGGCGATTACTTCAAGGAAAAAGCGATACCGCTTGCCTGGGAATTCCTCTCCGACCCGCGGCAACTCGGGCTGAAAAAAGAGCATCTGTGGGTGACCGTCTTCGGCGGCGGCGATTTGTTCGGCGACGGCAAAGCGATACCGCCGGACGAAGAAGCCGCGGCAATCTGGCGCAAAACGCTTGTCGCCGCCGGCTTTTCGGAAAAAGAAGCGGCGGCGCGCGTTATTAAAATTCCGACCGCCGACAACTTTTGGATGATGGGCGAGACGGGACCCTGCGGGCCGTGTTCGGAAATATTTTACGACGCCGACGCTGGCGCGAAAACATTTCGCGGCGAGGACGAAAACTGCGCCGACGAATGCGTGGAAATATGGAACCTCGTTTTTATGCAGTTCAACCGCGGCGAGGACGGTTTGCTTTCGCCGCTGCCGGCGCCCTGCGTGGACACCGGAATGGGATTGGAACGAATCAGCGCGGTGATGCAGGGCGTCGCCGGCAATTTTGAGATTGATGTTTTTCGCGATTTGATTAAGGAAACCGCTTTGCATATTTCCGCGGCGGGCGGAAAAGGCGAACCCGTTGCCGCGTCGCACCGCGTCGTCGCCGACCACATTCGCGCGGCGGCGTATTTGATAGCGGACGGCGTTTTGCCGGCGAACGAAGGGCGCGGTTATGTTTTGCGCCGCATCGTCCGCCGCGCTTTGCGGCACGGCTGGCAACTGGGCGCGCGCCGCGCTTTTTTTTACAAACTCGCGCCCCCGCTTGCGGCGGTGATGGACGATGCGGTTCTCGCCGAAAACAACGAAAAAATAGCGGGGGTTTTGCGGCGCGAAGAGGACGGCTTCTCGCGCATGCTCGCGGCGGGGATGGACATTCTCCGCCGCGAAACGGAACCGCTTTCGCCCGGCGAAAAACTTCCCGGCGCAGTCGCGTTTAAATTGTTTGACACTTTCGGCTTTCCGCTGGATTTGACCGAGGATGTTTTGCGCGCGCAATCGCTAAGCGCCGACCGCGAAGGTTTTGAAGAATGCATGCGCGAGCAGCGCGAGCGTTCGCGGGCGGCGATGAAATTTAAAGCGGGGAAAGCGCCGCCGGTGTACGAAGGCGCGGCGACGGAATTCACCGGCTACGAGGAGTTGCAAGGCGAAACAATTATATCGGCGATTTTTTGCAACGGAAAAGCCGCGCGCGAAGCAAAGCCCGGCGAGGACGCCGTCATTGTTTTGCAGCGCACTCCGTTTTACGCGGAATCGGGCGGGCAAATAGGCGACGCGGGGACAATGCGAAAAACCGCGAACGGCGCGGGCGCGAGCGTTTATGACGCGCAAAAAATACGCGCCGATGTCTGGGGGCATTTCGCAAAAATAGAAAACGGCGCGCTCGCAGTCGGCGATTCCGTTTTTTGCGAAGTGGATGCCGCGCGCCGCGCCGCGATTGCGCGCAATCATTCCGCCGCGCATTTAATGCACGCGGCATTGCGAAAAATACTCGGCGAACATGTCCGCCAGCGCGGCTCGCTCGTCGCCGGCGGATATTTGCGTTTTGATTTCTCGCACGACTCGGCCGTGCGGGATTCCGAATTGCGCGAAATAGAATCGCTGATAAACGAAAGAATATGCGGCAACGCCGAAACCGTCGTGGAAGAAATGCCCTACGACGCCGCCCTCGCCCGCGGCGCGATTGCGCTTTTCGGCGAAAAATACGGCGACATCGTGCGCACGGTGGCGATGGACGCCGAATATTCCTTTGAACTTTGCGGGGGGACGCATGTCGCGCGCGCCGGCGACATCGGCTATTTTCGTTTTGTTTCGGAATCGGCGATAGCCGCCGGAGTGCGCCGCGTGGAAGCCGCGACGGGCGAAGAAGCGGTGCGCCGCGCGCAAAAACAAAACGAAACAATAGCGCGCCTCGCCGCCGCGCTCAAAACCCCGGCGGACAAAATAGAAATGAAAGCGGAGCAACTGCAAACTTCGCTGAAAGCGGCGCAAAAACAACTCGCGCAACTGCGCGAACTGCAAACGCGCGCGCTCGCCGAATCGCTCGCGCGCGGGGCGGAAAGCGTCGGCGATTTTCGCGCCGTCGTCGCCGACGCGGGGGAAGCCGACGCCGCATCCTTGCGCGCGCTTGCAATGTCGCTGCGCGCGGCGCTTTCGCCGGCGGCGGTTTTTCTCGCCGGGGGCGCAAACGGCAAGGCGTTTTTTGCCGCGGCGGCGGATAAAAAAACAAACATAAACGCGCGCGAATGGACGAACAAAGCGGCGGCGGTCGCCGGCGCATCCGGCGGCGGCCGGGAGGACTTCGCCCAAGCCGGCGGCGGCGACGCAAACAAAATCCAGCCCGCCCTCCAAGCCGCCCGCGAATTCCTTTCGCGCTGAAAAACACTCTCCCCCGTCATTCCCGCGAAAGCGGGAATCCATGCAATCCGCCCGCTTCGTTGTTGTTGCGGGGATTCTTTTTTTTCGCCGGCTCCGTATGGATTCCCGCTTTCGCGGGAATGACAGTTTTTTTTATTCGGCGAAGATGTTTTTGGCTTTTTTTAGCCAGGATTCTTTTTGGGGGGAGTGGGCGGTTTTTAAGCTTGCGTCAAACTGGCGCAGGAGTTTCTTTTGGGCGGCGTCCAGATTGACGGGGGTCTCCACTATG
>JAHRAH010000105.1 GCA_020027345.1 Gammaproteobacteria bacterium
AAAACCACAAATCCCGCCGCCGCAGATTCCCCCCCTCACCCCCCCCATCAAAGATGGGGGGGGGTTAATTTGTTTTGGGGCCACCCCCCCGGAGTTTGCCGTCCCCATCTGCCGATGTGGACGACAAACTCCGACCCCCCCCGCAAGCGGCAGGGGGTATAGTTAATTTGTCATTCCCGCGAAAGCGGGAATCCATACGGGGGTGGGGGCAAAGGCAAATCTTTTGCTGTTCGCAATTCATCGGAAAAAGCAAAGCCCGTATGGATTCCCGCTTTCGCGAGAATGACAAAGAAGGCGGGAATGATGGACTTAACCCCCCCCCCATCTTTGATGGGGGGGGTGAGGGGGGGAATCTGCGGCGGCGGGATTTGTGGTTTTCCCCCCCCCAACCCCCCCCATCGGAGATGGGGGGGGGGGTGACTTTTATCTCCGTCATTCCCCCTCCCCCGTCATTCCAGCGGAAGCTGGAATCCATACCATCCCCGCGAAAAGGACAAACTCATCCCGTCCGCAAACAACGGCGAAAAGGAAAAACCCTATGGATTCCAGCTTTCGCTGGAATGACGATGTGGATTCCCGCTTTCGCGGGAATGACAAAGTTATGTTACGGGCGGCAGTCGGTGCCGGGGGCGGCGCCGCCCAGGCCGGCGGTCCGCGTGCATACTTGCACCGGCGAGTCCGCATTCGGAAATGCTTGCCGGTCCCCCACATTACAAACCACAAAGCATTGTCCCCCGAGCGAACGCAGCCGTTCCCGCCATGCCCCCCCGAGCGGCGTGCTGTGGCCGGGGCGGTTTTGGTAGTTGATGTGATCCATCGGCACATTATTCCCGGCGGAGCGGAAGTTCGGATTCGCCCCGCAGCTTTCAATCAGGTAGGCCATTGCTTCTTCGGTGCGTTCGTCTCCTTCCACCGCCATCAGTGCGATAACTTCCCGCCTGTCCCGGTATGTGCCGGGGTCGTCGTGAAGATAAAGCGGATTCGCCCCCAGATTGCACATCTGCTCCGCAATCGCCCGCGTCAGCATCGGCGCGAAGCCCGCCGCCTCCTCCGCCGACACCGAAGCCGCATTCCGGCTGTAGTTCCCCCTCCACCCCAAAGCCGGGCAGCCCATTCCCACCACAAAACCGCACCCCTCGTCATCCACAACAGAAATCGCAAAGAAACTCGTTATCGTAATCCCCCCTTCTTGCCGCGTCAGCGTCGCCGTCAGCGTTACTGGAGAAGAGGGCGCATTCAGCAGCAGAAAGCCCGAATCCCGCCCGGTGCGAACGACAGCAAAGCCGTTCCCCGATGCCACATTTGCCAGCGCCGCGATCCCCGTTATCCGCCCGACCGTCGCCCGGTGGCTCGTCACCAGCAGCGGCGGCGCCGCAGCCAAATCAAAGCCCCCGCTCTCAAAGAAATTATCCGCCGTAGTGCTAACCGTATGCCGCACAAAAAATGTCTGCCGCACCGTATTCGTCGCGATAAACTGCTCCCGGCTCGCAACCACAGTCCCCAGCACAGTCCCCCGCGAGTTCGCAAAGTCGTCCGCAAAGAAAACGATGCTATGCACAACAGCACCCGCCCCCCCGCAGCCCGGTCCGGCGCGCCGCGCGACAGTAACAACACCTTCCACAGGATACAGCGTCAGATTCCGCCGCAGCGCACCCGCGTGAAAATGCACATTCCGCGACACCCGCGTCTCCGAAGAAAAGTCCGCCGTAATCCGGAAGTCGTCCCCCCGCGTTACCAGTTGCACATTATTTTGCAGGCACGAATCAAAGAACCGCACCCGCGGCCAGGCGATATTCCCGTTCGCCGAGTTATCGTTCGTCCGCACCGTCAGCTGCAAGCTCGCCACCACAACATTACTCCCCGTCGTCGCCAGCACATGCCCCAAAACCCTATCCGCCGTCACCCGCTGCAAAGACAGTTGAAACGGCGGCAGATGCACAACCACCACAGTCGCCAGCGCCCGCCCATTGTCCGCGCTCCCCGCAGAAATCACCAGCGTCACAAAGCCCAGCGCCGCCGGCGGAGTAACAAACGGGCGCGTCACCAAAGAAACCGAAACCCGCCCGTCCGCCGCGCCCGCCCCCACAGCAAGCCAGTCCGCACCGGTATCCGTCGTCATCGTCAGAATCCCCAAAGTAGTCCGCACCAGCCCGAAGGTCGTAACCCCCCCGGTCACCCGCGTCCGCGTAACAGTCCGCCCCAAAACCCGCGCAACCCCGGCAACAGTCACCATCGCCGTAACTTCCGAACCCTCTTCAAGCGAAACAGATTCCACCGTAAATGTCACCGTCTGCGCCCCAAATCCATATCCGGGAATCGCCTCCACCGTCACCATGCGAACTTCCTCCGTAGTCACCGTCGTCCCCGTAACGACCGGCTCCACATATTCCGTATTGACAGTAGTCCCCCCCGCCACAATCGCCCGCGCTTGCGTCCGCACAGTCGGCGCCGTCACCGTCAGCGCCCCCCCGCGGTCAAACTTGAACGAAAACGGCGCGACGCCCTTCCCGCCTTCGCCCGCCACCGCCAGCGTCAAAATCCCCGCGTTACCCGTCCGCCCACCGATGACAGTCGCCGTAAACCGCCCCGGCGTTATGTTTATCGTCGCCGGCGCAGCCGCAAAAGCAATAGTCGCCAGCAGCGTCCCCCGCCGCGGCGCGCTATTCCGCTCCGCCACCGCAACCGATACCGTCACCAGCAAATCCTGCGCCTCCCCGATAATCTCAATCTCATTCCCGCTCGCCGCATTCAAACGCAAATACGGAGGCGCGCCCCCCAGCAACGCGTAGCTATACCCCTGCGAAGGAACAGGGCGAACCGTCACCGCCGGCAAGCTCCCCCCCTGCAAGAAGGTAACAGTCCCCGCAGGAAAGCGCGCAACAATCCGCGAGCCCTCCGCAGGCAGCGGCTGCCCCATCGTCGCCGGATTCGGAAACTCCGCAGCATTCAGCGCAATCGCCCCCAAATTCGGAAACGCCCGCGAAATCCCAACATCCACCGACACCGCAAGCATCGCCGTCGTCTCCACCGTAGTCGTAATCGCATTCCCGTCCCGCACAGCAACACGCGTAACATCCAAAGTCACAACACGCGTCGCGTATATCTCCGCCGTCTCATCGTCCCCCGCATCCAGCGCCGTAATCTGCACAACATCAAAAGCATAAGGCGCGGCATTCGCCGTCACAAATATCCCCGCGTCCCCGCCAAAGCGAAATATCCCCGGCAAACCCCCGTAAACAACCGCACCCGAAAACGCCTCGCCCCCTTCCGGCGTCAGCCGCCCCACCGTTATCAGCGTCGCCGTCAGGCCCCCGCCCAAATCCGAAGTCCGCGCACCCACAAACTCCACACCCGAATACGCCGTCACCACCCCCGGCGAAAGCCGCAAACCCGCTATCGGCAGCATCGCGTTATCGCTCAGCCGCCGCCCGACAGGATTCGTCACAACAAACTCCACCACCGCCACCGGCTGCCCCGGCGAAGGCGCAAAAACCGAAAGCGTCGCCACACGCCGATTCCCGCTGTCCGAAATCCCCAAAACCGCAACGCCCCCCTGCGGCAGCGCTTCCAAACGGTGTTGCGCACCCGCCGCCAGCCAGCCCCCAATCTCCACAGTCACCAACACCCGCTCCCCGGCCCGAAAGCCCCCGGCGCCACCCGAACCCCCGCCCAGCGTCACAGTCCGCCCCGCAGTCGTCACCCGCCGAGTCCCGTAGGTCGCATCCAGAGTAATCCGAATCCCCGGATCGTCCGTATAAGTGTCCCCCGGCTCAACATTCACCCCGTCCACAACAAAAGTAATATTGGAATTATTCGTCAGCAACACCTCCCGCCCGCTCGGCGCCGAGACCGTCCGCCGGCCCGGCTCCAGCGTAACAACCTCCCCCGCAACCGTCACCGTCCGCGCAATCGCCACAATCCCAAAGCTCGTCAGCGCACCAGTCGTCACAGTAATCCGATTCACAGGCGAAGAATCCAAAGCATGCGGAACAACCGATATCCGCAGCGGATCCACATTCACCGTCACCAAAACCGTCACCGAAGCAACACGCCCCCCCGGATCCGTAAAGTACACCGACGCCCGAACCAGCGAAACTTCCGTATAGGTGGAAATTTCTATTCTATACACCATCCGCGTCTGCGAGCCAATCTGAGACAACAAATCCCAAAATCCGCCCGCAAAATCCGGATTGCGAATCCCCAGAAAATCCCTGCCGTAATTGGGGCTGGAACGAGGAATAAACACAACATCAACAGCATTTCTTCCCGGGTTGAGCGCCCCATAATCCGGCGCGGGAACGCTCGGCTGAACCGGCAAAACATTCAGCGTCATAGTCGCAGTCGCCCGCCGGCCCCCTTGCGAACCATACAAATACAGCGTCTCCCGCACAACACTCGTCACCCCGCTACCCCCCGCATACGGCGGAACCAAAACCGTGATAGACCGTTGCAGCCCCGAATCCGAAATCCCATTAACCGCACCCCGCGTAAGCGCCGAAGCAAACGAACCTTCCAGCGTAATCCCCCCGCTGCCCCCGCTTTCCACCCCCGCCTTCAAAACCGCCTCCGTCGCCGCCGTAAAGGTCGCATTCGCCGGCACCGGCAACACCCGCAATGTGTGCGGGTCCAAAACAACCTCAACCGTCACCTCCGCCGCCGCACCGTCCGCGCCCCGAACCTGCAAAAACACGCTCACAATCCCATCCACAAACGGCGCCCCCACAACCGAAACCGTCACCCGGCTTTCCCCCCGATACCCGCCAACCCCGTCCACAGTCGTCCGCGGCGTTTGCGACACCGTCAGCCAGTCCGCCCCCCGGTCGCGAACAACCCAGCGAAACGGCGCAGCCCCCGCAGCCGAAAGCGTCAGCAAACCCATCGTCGGCCGCTCCAAACCGTCCGATACCCGAACCATAACCGTCCCCGCCCCCCGAACGCTTATAGTCGGAACATACACCGATACCGATACCAATACAGTCGTCCGGCTTTCCGGCGTCCCCCCGTCCGAAACACGAACCGTCGCCGTCACCGCCGTCACAGTAACCGCCCCCGGAAACTCCAGCAGCGAATTGTCCGAAGCCCGCAAGCGCAAATACGCGGGCGCATTCAGCAACTCATAACCGTAAAGCGGCGCAACCGTAACAAACGCCGAACTGTCGTCGTTCCGCAATACCACAGTCGCCGTCCGCACAACAATCCGCGCAACCGCTCCCCCCGAAACCTCCCGCCCCAGAGTCGCCCGCGCCCCCAATACCGCCGAAGCCCCAACCTGCTGCGGAAAGAACACACCCCGCAACACCAAAGAAACCGCAATCGTCACCTGCCGCTCCAAAAGCCCCCCGCCGACAGCCCCGTCCGCGTCCCCGTCCGTAACCACAATGCTCGCCGGATACCGCCCCGCCGTCTCCCCCGAAAAACGCGAATTCTTAAACACCCCCGCAAAACCCGGATGCGAACCCAGCGCAAGAACCGTCCGCCCCGAACCCGCGCCCCCCGTTTGATAACGCAACTCGTAATCCACATAATCCCCCGCAACCCCCGCATTCTGCCCCGCAACGCTAATAACCGCCGCCGTCACACCCCCGGCAACGCCCCCCAATATCCGAAAGCCCGAACCCGCCAAAGCAGTTATCACAGGCGATGCCGGTACCAAATACAAGCCCGGAAGAACCGTCAGCACCACCCGCTCGCTCCGGCTGAGACCGTCATTATCAGTCGCCGAAAACTCCAAGGTCGCCCGCGTCAAGCCCAAATGCGGCGGCGCATAAAGATCCAGCCGGATAAAAGTGTTGAACTGCGCTCGCGCAACCAAAACAGTCGCACCCCCCGAAGCAGTCGCCGTCACCGCATACTGGCCAACGCGATTCCCCCCGAAAACGCGCAAATTATACTCAGTAGTCGCCCCCGCCGTCAACCTCGGATATGTCGGCAACTCCGTCAAAGCCCCGTCCTGCCGAAAATACACATCATCCGAATTATGCACAACAACAACCGTCGCCGAATCTTCCCGGCCCCCGCTTTCCCTAACCGTCAACAACACCGTAACCGAGCCCACAGCCGCAGGCGGCAAATCCGAGCCCGCAGCCGCCAAAGAAAGCGTATACAAACCGTCGCTCCCGCTCGCCCCCGAAAGCCAAGCATTCGTTATCCCCGCATTCCAACTAAACGGACCCGAACCGGCCCCCGCCCGCACCGTCAACAGTCCCTCCGACGCCGCCGCATTCCCGGTCGTCACCAACGCCGTCCGCAATCCCCCCAGCAACCGCGGTATAAATATCATGGAAACATTCAAAGCATATCGCCGAGCCGGCGTAGAAGAATCCTCAACAATAATCGCCGGACTCTGAACAACCGTCCCCGGCGAACCCGGAGCACCCAAACCCCGAAGAAAAGTAAACACCGTCCCCCCGAGTTCCCGCTGCAGCAGATTATTCGGCGTATACACGCTTTCAAAGTCGCTCCCCGCAATCCGATACGGCGCAGTCCCCCCGATGATGGAAAGCGTCGCCGCCAGCCCCGTCCCCGTCTCCCCCGCGCCCCGCTGAACACCCGTCGTAAACACCAGCGCGCTCGGCGGAACAATCAACGCGCGCAAGCCCCCGCCAAACTGCACAACATATTCCACAGTCGCCTCCGGAGTGTTCAAATGCGTGTCATTCCCCGCAATCCGCGCCGTCAATGTAACAGTCGCCTGCGAGCGCCCCGAAAGCACCCCATCCCCGCTCAGCGCAAAAACCCCGCCCGCATTGTCCAAAAGCCGCAAAGCATACCGTCCCCCCGAATTCAAATGCCCCCCCGCCCCGCGCAGTGTTACCAGCAACTGCCGCGCCGAACCCGGATCCGGGAATAAATCCGGCGCCCCCACCGCCTCTATCCGAACATTAGGCGGATCCGCAACAACCAAAGGCAAAAGAACCTCCGCCGTCTGCCGCAAACCCCCGTCGCTCGTCCCAATCACCCGCGCCGTCAACTCAAAACTCCCCGGCGCAATCGGAACACTCGCAATCAAAATCTCCCCGCTCCCGCTGTTCACCCGCACAAACGAAGGACGGTCAACCAGCGAATACGAAAAGCCCGAACCCCCGCTCGCCGTCAACTGCCCCAAACGGTCGTTCCGCGAACCCAAACGCGTCGTAATCCGCGAACGAAAATCCCCCGGCGCCGGCAAAGCAATCCCCTCCACCGTCTCCACCGTCAGCAGCAAAGTCACAGTGTCCAGCCGCAAACCCACATTGTGCGCGCGGTTGTAATCCGTCCGCGCCCGCAGCGTCACAATGTATTCCCCCGGCGTCCTCGTATTGGAAAAAGTAAGAGTCCCCGTCGCCCGAACCCCGAAATCATTCGGATTGTACGGGCTCCCCGCCAAAGCAAAGCCGCCCCCCGGCGTCGCCCCAACCAATTCCACCCGATGGCCCCGATGACTCCCCTCCGATGCAACAATCGCCGCCGTTATCGGCGATGCGCTCGTCACCAAAGTAATGTCCGTCGGACTCCCCGAAGGATCAATCACCCGCAAACTCAAAGGCGGCGCCGCCACAATCCATATCGTCGCCGTCAAACGGGAATCCCGCCGCTCGCCCCGCAAATCCGTCCCAAACACCGCAACCGTAAAAGCTATCGGATTGAAAATCGGAGGATTGCTCGGACCCGACTGATCCGAAAGCGTCAACTCCCCGTTGTTCTCGTTGAAAAACACCGGAAAACCCGAACGGTCGCCCCCCGGCAAATCAACCAAACTCACCGTCACCGGAAAATCCAAATCCGCCCCCGCCGCCGTAACTGTCGCAAACACATGCAGCCCCGAAAACGCCGTCACAGTCAACGGCTCCCCCCGAACAAGCGGATGCGGCAGCAGTATCGTCAAATTCGGCGCCAGCTCCAAAACAACACGCTCCGAAAGCTCCGAAACATTCGGATTCCCCGCAACGCCTTCCAAATTGATGCTAATCCGCGCCGTCTGATGCGTGTTCCCGTCCATCCGCAAAGTCACAATCCACAAATCCCCCGCCGCCGAAGCGTCCCCGAGCAAAAGAAAATTCCCCTGACGCGAAGTGTCACTCGTCGCAAAACGCAGCGTCCGCCCCGAATCGCCCCCGCCCAAAGTCGCCGTCAAAATATCCAGCGCAGCATTCCCCGGCGGCGGCTGAATCAAAGCCGTAATCGGACTCGCACGCCCAAGCCCGATAGTCAACACCGGCGGATTAACAATCTCCAAAGTAACCCGCGAAATCGCCAAACCCGAACCCCCCGCCAAATCCGCCCCGCTCGCACGAACCGACACCGTCACCAGCGCAGTCGCACCCGGATTCGTAACAAAATGCAACTCGCCATTCGCCCGAACCTCCACATCCGCAACAGTCGGCGCATCAACCAAACCATAACTCACCGCCCCCGCACCCGAATTCGCCAGCGAGAAAGTGGCCAGCGCCCCGTAACTCGTATGCGTAGTCAGCCGCAAAATATCCCCCCGCGGCGGAGCCAACTCCAGCCCCGAATGCAATACCACCGTCACAAAAAGCGTCGCCGGGTCAACATTCCCGTGACCGTCCGGCCCCACAACCGTCGCCGTCACCGTCCCCGGAGTCCCCGCCCCGTCCAGGAACAAAGGATTGCCCCGCACCGCGCCGATATACGAACCAAGCACAAAATTCACCCCCGGACTGTTGCCAACCACAACCGGCGCGTTGTGCGAATGGCCCCCGTCCCGGCCAACAGTCCCCACCGTCAACCGTCCCCCCGTCGTTATCGCATTCGCCAGCGAAGCGCCCAAAAAGCGCATCGTCGCCTGCGGCGGGTCAAATATGTCCAGCGTCACCAACGCCGTCGCCGTCTGCACAACCCCCGCAATGTTCTCCCCCGATACCGTCACCGACAACACCACCGACACCGGCGTCGTCGGCCGCGGAGCCCCGAACAACAACTCCGCGACATCCCTGCCGCCAACCTCTATCTCATCCAGCCGAACATTCGCCGCCGGCGGCGGCGTCCGCAAAAATCCATACCGGTAACCCGAGCCGCCGACCGCCCGCAGCGTCGCAATCTGCGCCCGCGAAAATTCCGTTATCGCCCGAACAACCTGCCCCGGACCCGGCAACTCAATCCCCTCCACAACCCGAACATCCGCCGTCAACAATACCGCCGGAGTGTCATCATTCCCGTCGTCCGCCCGCAAAACCGCCCGGTAATCCCCCGCCGTCCGCCGAGCCGAATCCCGCAAATACAGCACCCGCGCATTCCCCTCAACCGACAACGCAAAGTTATCCCCGCCCGAAACCAACTCCGCCCGCCGCGAATCGTCCCCGCCCTCCACGGTAACAGTCCCAATCACCGCCGCAACACCGGATGTCAACAAAATCGCCGCCCGCGTGCCGTCAAAACCAATCCCCAAAGTCGGCGGCGACACCCGAACCGTAAACTCAAACACCCGCGGCGGCCCATAAGGACTCGTAACAGTCGCACGAGGATTCCCCGTCCCATACGGCGGAACCGCCGTCATCAAAACCCAAACCATCCCCCCGCTCGCCGTCAAAGAAGCAGCATCCGGCGGATTCGGAACAAAACTATAATACGAAGGCGGAACAACCGTAACCGACACCCCGTCATAAGGACCGTCCCCCAGCATAACCTTCCCGACAACATGCCCCGCCGTCGTAATCGTCACTCCCCGCCCCCCCGGCCCGCTCGGCACAACCAGCGTAACCAAACCCGTAATCGCCGAACCCGGCGCGCCCCCCGTCCGAACAGTCAACCGCGGCGAATCATCCGGCAAAACAGTCCCATCCGTCCCCACCCGAACATTCCGCGCCCGCGCCACCGCACACCGCGCCCGAACATTCCCAATCTGCAACGCATTGCCGTCCTCGCAACCGACATTCACCGTGAGTCCGGGCTGAGTGAAAGTCGCGTCCTCGCCGACTTCCACGGGAACATCCGGGTTAATCAAGCCAATCACATGGCCCTCAAATACCGTAATCGCGCCCGGACCTCCCCCAATCCGCGTCCCCGCAAGAAGAAAAACGCCCCCGTTGGCAAATAAAATGGAAAGCGGGTCGTTAAACCGCTCAAACTCCCAAAACCCGCCCGTTATGGAAAGCGCACGGTCCGCCACCGTTATCGGCTGAACCGTCACCGTCAGCGTCCTCGTCGGCCCCGTCAGCGTCGTCGTCACAGTCACCAATTCCGATGTGACCGTCAGCGTATTAAGAAAAGCCGCCCCCGAAGTCAGCCACAGCGTAAGATTCCATCCCCCTGCCTGTTGCCGGAAAAACGCCAACTGTCCCCCCGAAGCCGCCATCCCCGTCGTCAGCGTCGTCGACTCTTCTATCGGAAAATCAAAATTAACTTGCACCGGCGAATTCAATTCCGCCGCCGCCAAAGTAAACACCGTGCTCGCAACAGCCACCGTGCTCGCAATCGCTACTGTCTTAATGCTGGAATGCTCAAAAATCGCCACTAGCCGCGAACCCCCCGAACCCCCCGCCCGCGAAATCCGCTGCGAATACTCCCGCTGCGCGACATCAAAAAAATGCGCCCGCGGATCAAAAGTCCCCGCCCGTTGCGCCCCCGCCGCCGCTTGTCCGAATGTGTGCGCATAAGATATCCGCCCGCCAAAATCCCCGCTCTCCGCGTCCGCTTCCAATTCCAATTGCAACCCATACCCCGGCGAAAACCGCGCGCCATAGCGAAACCCCGAATCGTCAGCGTCCCCCCGCTCGCCCTTCCAGTTGTAATACCCCGCCCGCAAAGCCGCCCATTCCAAACCCGGCGCCCGCAAATACAAATCCGCGTCAAACCCTTCCCGCGTGTAATAAAAACCCTCCGTCAAATTCTTCCCGTCCGTTATCGCCCAGTAACTGTTCGCATGCAAGTCCCCGTATTTGCTCTTCCATTCCGCCCCCAGCGACCACCGCCAAAACCCCCCGGCAACGCCGTCCCGCTCATAATCCAAAAACGCATTCGCCCCCAAAAGCGACTCCCCCTTAACAACCCGCCAAAACAATCCCGCATTCCCCCCGCGAGCATCGGATTCCCCCCCGTAACCCCGCAAGTGCCAGCCAATAACATCATCATTCCGCTTCCGCAACCCCCCAAGAGCGTCAAACGAAAGAGCCCCCTTCCTCCCCCCCAGAGAGGTCTGAAAATCCACCCGGGCCCGCTCAACAAACCCAAACCGGGAAACCGCAACATCCGAAACCGCCCCCGAAAAAACCCGCTCATACCCCGAAACCACCCCCAAAAACCGCCCCCGCCCCAAAGCATCCAAATCCACCTCCCGCGAATTCCCAACATCAACCAAAACCCCCCGAACATCCCCAACCCCAACCAAAGAAGGAACAGAAGCCCCCGAACGAACCCGAGAAAAAACCTCCCCCCAAAAAGAAGAACGGGAGGAAGCAGAAGCGGAAGCGGGCGAAGCGAAAGCGGCGTCCCCATTATTTACCCCCCGCCGCTCGCGGGGGGGGGTCAAAATCTCCGATTTTGGGGGGGTGGCCTCGTTATTAAAAAGCCCGGCCTCGTTACACCTCTCCAGAGGTGTAACGGAACATATTTGAGCGGCGTCCCCGCCGCTCCCAATCAAAGAATCCCCAACGGAGTCAGCGCCCCCGGAAGAAACCTCCCTCCCCCGCAACCACTCCCCATAAGAAAACCCCCCACCGGAGGAAACCAACCCCCCCCCATCTCCAACAACGGAGGAGGAGGAGGAGGAGGGATAACCCCCCGCAACATCCCCCTCAGCGCCAAGCGCCAAAACCAAAACAAGAACCCCCGCGGCGATCCCCCGCAAAGCCCCAAACTTCTCCCCGACCGACATAAAAAAACCCATTATACCCCCCTCCCCCAAAAAAAAACCCAAAACCCAAAAAAAAATTTTATTTTCCACCCCCCCCCCCCCCCCCGTAAAATCAATGACTTATGCACGATTCCCCCTCCCCAACAAAAAAAAACCCCAAAAAAAACCACCCCCCGCCCAACAAACCCCCAAAAAAACCAAAACCCAAAAAAAACCCAAAAAAAATTCCCCCCCCCAATAAATGTTGTTTTTTTATCCACCACCCCCCGCAAAAGCGGGAGGCGTCCCCGCCAACTCTCAGTCCCTATACCCCCCGCCGCTTGCGGGGGGGGGTCGGAGTTTGCCGTCCCCATCGCCAGATGGGGACGACAAACTCCGGGGGGGTGGAATAAACCCGAGAAAATAAAAAACCCCCTATGCTACAATCCCCCAATGGACACCCTAGCCATCACCGACAAACTAATAGCCGCCGGCACCCCCGAGCCGCAAGCCCGCGCCCAAGTGGAAGTAGTGCAAGAAGCCGTGCGGGAAATCGCGCAGGAGTCCGCGCAAAAGGCGGGACAAGAAGCCGTGCGGGAATCCCGGCAAGAGTTGCAGGAGGCGGTGCAAAACCTCGTCACCGAAGCCGAGTTCAAGTCCGAAATCCGCGCATTAAAAAGCGAACTGACGGCCGAAATACACGGGCTAAGAGCCGAAATATCCGCCTCCGAAGCCCGCACCTCGTGGCGCGTAATCGCCGCAATGACGGCCCTAATGGTCGCCAACGGCGTCCTCTACGCCACCTTCGCCTAAGCGTCCCCCCGCCCCCGCCCCCGTCATTCCAGCGAAAGCTGGAATCCACACAACCCCCCCGCACTCCCCCTAACTATACCCCCCGCCGCAAGCGGGGGGGGGTCGGAGTTTGCCGTCCCCATCGCCAGATGGGGACGACAAACTCCGGGGGGGTGGAATAAGCCCAAGAAAATAAAAAACCCCCGCAAAACCCCAAAAAGCGGGAATCAACCAAACCAAACAACGGCGTCCGGCAAATCAAAGCCCCAACGGGGCGGCGTTATCCAGCACAGCGGCAACGCCCTGTGAACCCGCGCACACAAAAAAAACAAGCCCCAACGGGGCGCAGCACAAACATAAATAACACCTGTTCAAGCCGCCGACCTCCCCTCTCCCCCGACCTCCCACTCCGCAACCAAAACCCGCGCATCCTCCGCAGAAGCGCAGCGCGAGAGCGCCCCAATAAAAGCCCCGTCCGTCAGCAGTTCCGAAATCTTCCCCAGCAGCGCAAGATGCATATCGTTCGCCGCCTCCGGCACAGCCAAAAAGAAAAGCGTCTGCACCCGCGCACCTTCTTCGTCCTGCGCCCCGTATTGAATCGGCGCGCAAAGCCGCATCAACGCGCACAGCGGTTTTTCAATCCCGTCCAACCGTCCGTGCGGTATGGCGGAACCGCCCCCCAGCGTAGTCGCCCCCAGCCGTTCGCGCTCTATCAGCATCCGGAAGACCTTCTCCCGCGAGAGCCCGCAGGTATTCTCAAAAAGCAGCGCCACCGTTTCAAAAACGCGCTTTTTACTTTTCCACTCCACCCCCAGCAGGATGTGTTCGGCGGGCAGGTAGTCCGAAAGTTTCAGCACAGCGCCCCCGTTCATTTGTGACGGCGCGCAAGCCGCCGCCCTTTTTTCTCGCGCAGTTGCCGCAAGATTTTTTCCGCGCTGCGGTCTATTGCCGCGTACATGTCCGCGTCCTCCCCTTTGGCGACGACTTCATTTTCCCCCACCCGCAGCAGCATATCGCAGGAGCAGACATTCTTCCCCGCCCGCAAAACGACATGCGCGCGCCCCGGCGGCGGCCGAACCTGCTCCGCAATGTGCCGGCAGTGCTTCCCAATATGCGCCCGCAGCGCAGCGGTAACCTCCAAATGGTGCCCGGTAATATCTACCTGCATCCCACCCCCCCCAACAACAACAAATCAACCCCCCCCCCATCTCCGATGGGGGGGGCGGGGGGGGGGAAACCCGCAGCAGAAGAGTGCGAGGTCTCGTTACACCTCTCCAGAGGTGTAACGCACCCACCCCAAGCGGCGTCCCCGCCGCTCAAATTAACCCCCCCCCCATCTCCGATGGGGGGGGCGGGGGGGGGGAAACCCACAAAAACTACCTGCACTCCACCCCCCCCGGCACCGGCTTCCTCATAGACGCCGGCGGAATCCCCGCCCGCCGCCGATAATGCGCGACAGTCCGCCGCGCAATATCCGCCCCCCGCTCGCGCAGGGCAACGCGCAAAGCGGAATCGCCCAACGGATGGGCGGGGTCCTCGTCAGCAATCATCTCACGCATCATTTCAAAAACAGCCCTCGCGGCTTGCCTGCCGCAAACGGGCCTCGGAAAAAGCAATTCTAAGGCAAAAACCCCCCCGCTTGCAAGAAATCGCTTGTCGCAAACAATGTGCGACATCATCGCATTGCTCACACCCAGCGATTCCGCCGCTTCTCCCAGCGCCAGCGCCCGCAGCCCCGAAACCCCCCGCCGGAAGAAATCACTCTGCCGGTCCGCCGCAAACTGCGCCGCTTCCAGCAGCCGCCGCCTGCGCGAAGAAACCAGCGAAACCACCCGCTTCGCCCGCCGCCATTCGTCCGGCGAACCGCAATTCTCCGCCGAGGGCAGTCCCCCCTCTTCTGCCGGCAGCGCTTTCCAGAGACCCCGCAGCAGCGAAAAACGCAAATCCGCCGGCGCTTCCCGGTCCGCCGGCGCCGCCGCCCGCGCAGGCGAACTATGCAACTTCTCCAAAAGCGCCATCGCCGCCGCCAGATTCTTCCGCGGCAACCGGTCATAACGCCGCCGCAAAACCCACCGCAGTTTGTCCTCCCCCGTCAAAACCAAAGCCGCCGCACGCGCTTCCGAATCCGGCAAACGCAGCAACTGCAAGCGCAGCGAATCCCCCAAATCCCGCGCACCCGCCCCCGCCGGATCCAGCGACTGCAAAAGCGCAAGCCCCCGACCATACAGTTCCTCCCCCGCCGCCCCCGAAAGCCCGCTCCGACCAATCAAAAACGCCCGCTCCTCCTCGTCCGGCTGCAAGTAACCATCGTCATCCAACGACAATATCAAAGAGTCCGTCATCTCCCGCACCGCCCCCGGCGCAAACGACGCCAAACACTGCGCGCGCAAACTCTCCCGCAACCCTTCCCCGTCCATCGGCGGCGGCGGCAACCGTCCCGGACGCAAACACGGATTCTTCGCCGCTTCCGAACGCAGCCACTCCCCCAGCGAGAGCGTCCCCATCCGCAAGACCCGCGCCGCCTCCATCAGCGATGGCGCAAAACCCCGAACCGTCGCCGTCGCCGCGCTCTTCATATCGCAAAATCCTCGCCCAGATACACCCGCCGCACTCCCTCGTCGCGAACGATGCGCGAAGGCGGACCCTCGCAAAGCACCCGTCCCCCGTCCAGAATATACGCCCGGTCGCATATTTTAAGCGTCTCCCGCACATTGTGATCCGTCACAAACACGCCAATCCCCCGCCCCCGCAGGTTCAGAATCATCGTCTGCAAGTCCCCCACCGCTATCGGCTCAATCGCCGCAAAGGGCTCGTCCATCAGCAAAAACCGCGGGTCGGTCGCCAGCAGCCGCGCAATCTCCACCCGCCGCCGCTCCCCGCCCGAAAGCGATGGCGCCGAAGATTCCGCCAAGTGTCCCACCCCCATTTCCTCCAACAGTCCCAGCGCCCGCTTGCGCGCTTCCGCCCCCCGCCCCCCGCGGATTTCCAAAATCGCAACGACATTCTCCAACGCCGTCAACCCCGCAAAAATGGAGCTCTCCTGCGGCAGATACGAAAGCCCCCGCAGCGCCCGCTCGTGCATCGGCAAAGAAAGAATGTCCTCCCCCCCAATCCGCACCCGTCCCCGGTCGGGGCGAATAATCCCCGCAATCGCATAAAAACAAGTCGTCTTCCCCGCCCCGTTCGGCCCCAGCAACCCCACAACTTCCCCCTCCGAAACCCGAATAGAAACATCCCCCAAAACCTCCCGCCCCCCATACCGCTTAACCAACCCCTCCGCCAACAACCCCCCAAGAGTCCCCCCGCCCTCGTCCCCACGCTCCCCCATACCCCCCGCCGCTTGCGGGGGGGGGTCAAAATCTCCGATTTTGGGGGGGTGGCCCTTAACCTTAAACCCCCCCCCCATCTCCGATGGGGGGGGCTGGGGGGGGGAAACCCCGCCCTCAGGCTGAGGAGCAACCCCCCCCCCATCTTTGATGGGGGGGGCTGGGGGGGGGAAAACCTCACTCACAACACTCCCCAAATCACTCACCCGCACCCAAAATAGCCCGAACCCGCCCCTCAGCAGGAGCAAGCGCTTTCATCTCCCCCGTCCGCAAATTAAACTCAATCTTCTCCCCCGTAATCTGAGCGTCCCCCCGGGCAAAAAGCGCATCCCCCTGCAAAACCGCCCACCCCGAAACCGCATCAAACCGCAAAACCCGGGCCCGCGCCCGAACCTTCTCCCCCCCCTCCGGCGGCAACCACGAACCCCGAGCAGGAGTCCCCCGAAGTTCCACAGATTCAGAGTCCCCCCGCCACCGCGCACTCGCCGCAAAAACTTCCGCACGCGCACAATCAACCCCCGCGCAAAGCCGAACCTCCCCTTCCGCCAAAGCGTCCCCCCCCGAAAAGCGCAACCGCATAGCGTTCAAAACAACATCCTCCCCCTCCCCCGTCTCCCCGAAAACCGTAAGCGGCGAACCAAAGGCCCGATATTCCTTTTCCACCCCCCCCACATCCGCCCGCAAACTGGCAGCCGCCAGCCGCCAGACCCCGGCCGTAGCCAGAACATTCCCCGAAAACACAACCTGTTCCCCCCCCCCCCCATAAACCGCCGAATCGCTAACAACCTTAACCTCCCCCGCATCCCCCGCCGCAACCGTCCCCGCCAACGCCAACGCCACCGCCGCCACAAAAAGCAAAGCGCCAACAACCACCCTATACCCCCCGCCGCTTGCGGGGGGGGGTCGGAGTTTGCCGTCCACATCGCCAGATGGGGACGGCAAACTCCGGGGGGGTGGAGAAAGCCCGCAACCGTCAGCCACCCCCCGTCATTCCAGCGAAAGCTGGAATCCATACAATCTTTACTTTTTCCGATGAATTGCGGACTGCGGAAGATTTGGCTTTTTCGCCGGCCTTGTATGGATTCCAACTTTCGCTGGAATGACGGCCGGCCCTCGTTCCCACGCTCCAGCGGGGGAACGCATACTTAACCCCCCCCCCATCTCCGATGGGGGGGGCAGGGGGGGGAAAAACCCCAAAAGAAAAAAAATCCCCCTACACCCCCCCCGGACACTGAGCCCTCCCCCTCCGAACATTACACCTCCCCCCCGCCGCAACAAGCGCACTAATAATCCCCCCAAAATTCCCATCAACAGCCCGGTCCAAAGCCGTCCACCCCCCCTCGCTCTGCGCGTTAACACTCGCCCCCGCCGCCAGCAAAAGCCCCACAACCCCCAAATGCCCCCGAAAAGCCGCATTATGCAAAGGCGTAGCCGAGGAGTTGTCAATCAAATCAACCCCCGCCCCCGCCGAAAGCAAAATAGAAACCGCCCCCGCGTTCCCGCTCCAAGCCGCCAGATGCAGCGGCGTGCTGTCAAATCTCCCCCGCTTATCAACATCCGCCCCTGCCGAAAGCAGCAGCGTAATTGCCACAGTCGCCATACTGCGAACGACCGTCACGGTTTGCCCCCCTCCCGAAGCCGCCAGCGTAATCGTCAAACTCACCCCCAAATCCGCCGCGCTATGCAAAGGCGACCGCCCATAAAACTCCGCATTCCCCCCATTAACATCCGCCCCCGCCGCCGTAAATGCCGAAACCAAATCCGGCAGATTCGCCGTCGCCAGATGAAAGAGCAGCAACCGTCCCCCCACAACCTCCTCCAAATCCCCCCCCGCCGCAATAAACGCCGATACCGTCCGCAGCCCCATCCCCAGCAAAACCGAAAGCCGTCCCCCCGCCCCCGCAGCCCCCGCAAAACCAAAAGCCGCACACCCCCCCGAAATCCCGCATTCCGCCAAAGCCCGCAAAGTAAAGACATACCGAACAGTCCCCCCGCCCCCGATGCCCCCAAAGACAGTCCCCGAAAGCGTCCCCGCCGAAGTCCCCGTATAAAAAACACTCCCCCCCTCCAAACTCAGCAAAGAATCCGGCGAAACAGCAAACCCCACATCCGTCCGATTAGCCGTCACCGTCTGCACAAACCCCGCCGCCGTCAGCCGCCCCCCCCGAACAACAAAAACCGAAAACGCCCCCTCCCCCAGCCCCACCAGCGGAAACAAGCACAACTCCGCCGCAACCGCCGCACAAGTCCCCCCGGCGTCCGTCAGCAAACTCGCCGCAACCGTCCATCCCCCCCGAACAGCCAGATCCAGCGCCGTCTCCCCCGCCCCGCTCTGCGCGTTCACCAAAACCCCCGATGCCGTCAAAAGCGCGCTAACCCCCCCGGCAAACCCCGCCGAAGCCGCATAATGCAGAGCAACAAACCCCCCGCCGTCCGCGTCATTCACCCGCGCCCCTTCCCCGAGCAAGAGCGTAACCGCCGCAACCCCCCCCGCCCCCGCCGCCAGATGCAAAGGTGTCCGACCCCCGGCGTCGGTTGCGTGAATATCCCCCCCCGCCGAGAGCAAAAGCGAAACCATCCCCGCATCCCCAAGCCCGGCGGCAAAATGCAAAGCCGACCGTCCCCGCTCCCCAACCGTCCCCGCATCCCCCGCAACAGTCAGCCCGACATCCGCCCCCGCCGTTAGCAAAAGCGTAACCGCAACCGTCACCCCCCCCGAAACAGCATCATGCAAAACCCCCCGCCCGGACGAACCCCGCGCGTCAACACTCCCCCCCAGCGAAACAAAGGCGGAAACAACCCCCGCCCGATTCGCCGTCGCCAGATGAAACAGCAGCAACCGTCCCCCCACCTCCTCCTCCAAATCCGCCCCCGCCGCCGCAAACATAGTAACCGTCCGCAAATCCATCGCCAGCAAACTCGCCAACCGTCCCCCCGCCGTCCCCGCCGACCCCAAACCAAAAGCATCACAACCAACCCCAATCCCGCATTCCGCCAAAACCCGCAAAGTCAGCGGCAGATAAACAGTCCCCCCCCCGCCAACCCCCGCCAGAACAGTCCCCGCAACCGTCCCCGCCGCCCGCCCCGCAAAGAAAACACTCGCCCCCCCCACGCTCAGCAAACTCCCCGGCAACGCCGAAACCCCAACATCCGAACGATTAGCCGTCACCGTCTGCACAAACCCCGCCGCCCGCAATCTCCCCCCGTCCCGAACAACAAAAACCGAAACCAGCGGCAAATCCCCCCCAAACCCCGCCCCCGGCACCGAACACAACCCCGCATCAACAGCCGCGCAAACCCCCCCGCCGTCCGCCAGCAAACTCGCCGCAACAGTCCTCCCCCGCCGCACAGCCAAATCCAGCGGCGTCTCCCCCGCACCGCTCTCCGCATTCACCAAAACCCCCGCCGCCCGCAGCAAAACACTCACCCCCGCCGCAAAATCCGAAGTCGCCGCCAGATGCAAAGGCGCATACCCCCCCCCGTCCCCGGCATTAACACTCGCCTCCGCAAAAAGCAAAATCGTCATCAACTCCAATCGCCCAAGCCCCGCCGCGTAATGCAAAGGCGTCAGTCCCCCCCCGGTCGTAGCGTCCACGCTCCCCCCCGCCGCAATCAAAATATCCGCCCCCAAACCAAACCCCGCCCCCGCCGCCAAATGCAGCGGACGCTCCCCATCGTCATTCCGCGCATCAACACTCGCCCCCGCCGTCAGCCACCTCGTCAATGTCGCCGTCGCCGCAACAACAGTCCCCCCCGCCCCCGCCGCAATATGCAAAGTAGTATTCCCCGAAGCGTCCCCGGTGTTCACTCCCGGACACTCCCCCCCCCCGCGCGTATTGCAAAGTCCCCCCGCCGCAAGCAACGCCGCCAGCGCCCCCGAATGTCCCCCCGCAAAAGCCAAATCCGCCGCCGTCTCCCCGTCATCATTGCGCGCGTGAACACTCCCCCCCCCCGCCAGCAAAGCCGTAACCGCCCCCGTCCGCCCAAACTCCCCCGCCAAATGCAGCGGCGGATTCCCCTCATCGTCCAAAGCATGCAAACTCCCCCCCTCCGCAAGCAAAAGCGTCAGCACCCCCAACAGTCCCCCCCCCGCCGAATAATGCAGCGCCGACCGTCCCCCGTCGTCCAAAGCATGCAAGCTCCCCCCCTCCGCAAGCAAAAGCGAAACAACAGGAACAGTCGCCAGCGAAGCCGCCAAATGCAGCGGCGCAACCCCGTCAACATCCCCCGCATTAACACTCCCCCCCTCCGCAAGCAGCAAGCTCGCCGCCGCAAAATACCGGTATCGCACCGCCTCGTGCAGCGCCGTCCGCCCCGTCGTAGTCGTAATATTCACCCCCGCCCCCGCCGAAATCAAAATCCCCATCGCCCCCGTCCGCCCGAAGGAAGCCGCGGAAAAAAGCGGAGTCCCCCCGCCCCGCGCCTGCGCGTCAACGCTCGCACCCCCCGCCAGCAACACCGACAGCGCCGCCGCCCGCCCGAAAAGCGCCGCACGATGCAAAGGCGTAACCCCCCCGTTATTCGTCAGATTAACATCCGCCCCCGCACCCAGCAACGCCGAAACCGCCGAAGCATTCCCCACAAAAGCCGCAACCATCAAAGGCGTGCTCCCGTCGCTCCGCTGCAAGTCCGGATCCGCCCCCGCCGTCAGCAGCAGCGTAATCCCCGCGAAGTTATCCCGCAGCAGCGAGTAATACAAAGGCGTCCGCCCCGCAACATCCCGCGCGTCAACGCTCGCCCCCGCACCCAAAAACGCCGAAACATGCCCCCCCTTCGCCGCCGTCGCCAGATGAAACAGCAAATACCCCTCCGCGCTAAACCCCAAATTCTCATTGACATCCGCCCCCGACGCCGCATACATCGTCACAGTCCGCAAGTCCATCGCAATCAAAGAAGCCAGCCGTCCCCCCGAATCCGCCGCCCCCCCCAAACCAAAAGCGTCGCAACCCTCCCCGATACTGCACCCCGCCAGCCCCCGCAATGTCAACAAAAGAGTCCCCGTCGCCCGAGGAGTAAAAGTCCCCCCGGCAACAGTCCCCGCCACAGCAACAACCCCCGCCGTCACCATCCCCGCATCCGTCCCCACATACACCACCTCCCGCTCCCCCCCCGCAGAACGAACGCTCATCCACCCCGGCGGAACCGCCGTCAGCGAAACCGTCCCCGCATCCGCAACCGCATTCGCAATATGCCCCGGCTCCGTCAACCCCGAACCCCGCACAACAAAAACCGTATTCGGCATTGTCAAATCCAAAGTCAGAAAATCCGGCGGCGGCGGCGGCGGACAAAACGGCCCCACCTGCGTCCCGCAAAGTCCCCCCGCAACCGTCAAAGCATGAATCACTCCCCGCGACCGCCCCTGCCTGTTCCGTTGTATCGCCACATCCAGCGGCGTGTCCCCGTCGTTCGCAGTCGCATTAACACTCCCCCCCGCCGAAAGCAAAATACTCGCATTCGCCCCCCGCCGCCAGAACGCCGCATTATGCAAAGGCGTATTCCCCGTCCCCGTCCGCGCATTCGCATCCCCCCCCGCCGAAAGCAAAAGCGTAACCACCGCATGCCCCCCGTTCCCCGCCGCCAAATACAAAGGCGAAATCCCGTTGTCGCTGGTCACATTAACATCCGTCCCCAGCGAAAGCAAAGTAGCCGCCATCGCCAGCCGTCCCCCGCTCGCCGCCGAATGCAAATGCCCAAGCCCCCCGCTCCGCCGCGCCCCCGCATCCGCCCCCGCCGATAGCAAAAGCGTAAACGCCAAAAACTGATTCCGCAAAATCGCGTAATACAAAGGCGTCCGCCGCGAAAAGTCCCGCGCGTCAACGCTCGCCCCCGCCGCAATCAAAGCCGACACATGCCCCGGCTTGTCCGCAGTCGCCAAGTGATAAAGCAAATACCCGTTCGCATTAAAAGCAAGATTCTCATTCAAATCCGCCCCCGACGCCGCAAACATCGTAACCGTCCGCAAGTCCATCGCAATCAAACTCGCCAACCGTCCCCGCCGCGCATTCCGATTCGCCCCCCCCGCGAAACCAAAAGCGTCGCACCCGTCATAAATACTGCAAGAGTCCAACCCCCGCAATGTCAACACCAGCGAAGCCGTCGCGCTATACGCCCGCGGCGCAAATCCCCCCCCCGCAAGCACAGTCCCCGCAACCGCATAAACAGTCGCCGTCATCGTCCCCGCAGCAGTCCCCGTATACAGCAGCTCCCGCTCCCCCTCGCTCCCCCGCACGCTCACCAAAGCCGCCGGCAACGCCGAAAAAACAACGCTCGCCGCCGCCGCCTCCGAATTCGCAATATGCCCCCCCGCCGTCAGAGTCGCATTGCGCGCGACAAACACCGTATTCGCCGCCGCCGCCAAAGTAATGCTCGGCGGCGGCGAAAGCAGCGGACAGTCCCCCCCGCTTTGCGTCCGGCAAACCCCGCCGTTCGCCAGCAAAACACTCGCCGCAACCGTCCGCCCCTCCCGCAGAGCCAAATCCAGCGGCGAAGCCCCCCCCGCATTTTCCGCATTAACACTCGCCCCCGCCGAAAACAAAACCGTCATCACCGTCACATTCCCCGCCGAAGCCGCCGTATGCAAAGGCGCCGAACCGTCCCCCGCAGTCGCCTCCACATTCGCCCCCCCCGCCAGCAAAATGCTCGCCGCCAAAGCCCGCCCATGCAAAGCCGCAATATGCAAAGGCGAAAAACCGTCCCCGTCCCGCAAACCCAAATCCGCCCCCGCCGAAAGCAAAAGCGTGACCATCCCCGTCCACCCCCGAAAAACCGCCTCATGCAAAGGCGAAGAACCGTCATGCATCGTCGCGTCAACATCCGCCCCCGCCGAAAGCAAAACGCTCGCCGCCGCCAGCCGGTTGTGAAACGCCGCTATATGCAAAGGCGTCCCCCCGTCAACATCCCGCGCCCCCGCATCCGCCCCCGCCGTCAACAAAACGCTCGCCGCACCCAAATGCCCCCGGAAAACCGCATGATGCAGCGGCGTCTCCCCACGGTTGTTGCGCGCCCCAACATCCGCCCCCGCCGAAAGCAAAAGCGTCAAAGCAACCGTCTCCCCGTCCAGCGCCGCAAAATGCAACGGCGCGCTCCGCCGCAAATCGCGCGCATTAATGTCCGCCCCCGATTCCAAAAACAGCGAAAAGCGCACCGGCTGATTCGCCGTCGCCAGATGATAAATCAAAAAATTCCGCGCCACGATGTTGCCCACCAGTTCGTTCAAATCCGCGCCCGCCGCAATAAACATCGTCATCACCCCCAAATCCATCGTCAACAACGCCCCCAACCTCGCCCCCGGACTCCCCGCAACCCTGTCCAAACCAAACGCCGCGCACCCCCCGCTGATGCTGCAACTCGCCAAAGCCCGAATCGTCACAAACAAAGTCCCCGTCGGACTATTCACCCGCGGAACCAAAACCCCCCCCGCGTCAACAGTCCCCGCAATCCCAAAAATGGTCGCCACCTGCAAACCCGCCTCCGTCCCCGTGTAAAACAAACCCCAATCCGTCCCCCCCTCCGCCGAAACGCTCGCCAACGCCGGGCGCGCAGCCGTCACAGTAACAGTCGGCGAAATCTCCACGCTCGTCCCCAGCCCCCCGACAACCCCCGCCGTAACCACCCGCGAATTCCGCGCAATAAAAACTAAATTCGCAATCCCCGGCGACCGCAATGTCACAGTCGGCGGATGCAAACAAAGTCCCCCGCTTTGCGTGTTGCACTGTCCCCCGAAACTCCGAATCACCGTCGCCGCCGCCGCCTGATTGAAAACAGACGCATCGTCCAACGGCGTATGCTCCCCGTCCCGCCGGGCATTCACCTCCGCCCCCGCAGCCGCCAAGGCGCTCGCCATCACCGCCCGCCCCAGTCGCGCCGCATGATGCAAAGGAACAACGCCGTCATTCGCCGCCAAATCCGGATCCGCGCCCGCCGAGAGCAGCGCCGTCAAAAGCGCGCCCCGCCCGGCGAGAACCGCCTGATGCAAAGGCCGCTCCCCCAAATTGTTCGCCAAATCCGCATCCGCACCCGCAGAAAGCAGCAGCGTCAAAATCGCCCCGTTGCCAATCAAAACCGCCTGATGCAAAGGCCTCTCCCCCGAATCGTTCGCCCCGTCCGCATCCGCCCCCGCCGAAAGCAAAATCCCCGCCGCCGTCCGAAAATCAAACTGCGAAACCGCAAGCAGCGGCGTCTCCCCGTCCCCGTCGTTGCCCGCGCTCGCATCCGCGCCCCCGGAAAGCAGCGCCCGAATCAGCGCCAAACGATTCTGCGAAGCCGCGTCATACAAAGGCGAAACCCCGTCCGCCCCCCGCGCGTCCGCGCTCGCGCCCGCCGAAAGCAAAAATGTCACCGCCGGCAAATGGCCCAGCCGCGCCGCATTAATCAACGGCGTCCGCCCCTCCGCGCCCCGACCGTCAACGCTCGCGCCCGCCTTCAAAAACGCCGAAGCCGCAACCGGCAAATTCGCCGTCGCCAAATGAAAAAGCAAAAAACTCCCATTCACCCGCTCATTCAAATCCGCCCCCGACGCCGCATACATCGTAACCGTCCGCAAACCCATCGCCAGCAAACCCGCCAAACGCTCCGCGGCAGTCCCCAAATCCCCCAGCCCGAAAGCGTCGCAGCCGCCCGCAATCCCGCAAGATGCCAAAGCCCGAAGCGTCACAAACAAAGTCCCCGTCGCGCTTATCGCACGCGCCGTAAATCCGCCCCCCAGCAAAGTCCCCGCAACCGCAAAAATCGTCCCCGTCACCCCCCCCGAATCCGTCCCCGTGTATAAAACGCTCCGCCCGCCAACGCTCACATCACCCCCCGCCGCAGCCGTCAAAGTAATCGTCGCCGCAAAACCCCCGCCCGTCTCCGAAACAAAACCCCCCGCCGTCAGTCCCCCCCCGCGCACAACAAAAACCGTATTCGGAAAAGCCCCCGGCAGCGTAACCGTCGGCGCCCCGTATTCCGCGCAAAACACCTCCCCCCGCCGAGCGTTGCACCGGCTCCCCGCCCGCCGCAGTGTCTGCGCCGCAAACTCCTGAAACGCCGCAACCGCATAATCTATCGGCGATGCGTTGCCGAAGTCCCACGCATTCAAATTCGCCCCCGCCGAAATCAAAACGCTGATCATCACGGTGTCCCCGAGCGCCGCCGAATAATGCATGGGCGTAACCCGGCCGTCGTCCGTCTTCCCCTCGTCCGCCCCCGCCGCAAGCAAAAGCGTCGCCGCCGAAAAATGCCGCAAAGACGCCGCATTAATCAACGGTGTCCTCCCCCCCGCCCCTTGTGCGTCAACTCTCGCCCCCGCCGTCAAAAGCGCCGAAGCCGCCAACGGTCTGTTCGCAGTCGCCAAATGAAAAATCAAAAAATTATCATCTACCTCTTCATTCAAATCCGCCCCCGATGCCGCAAACATAGTAACCGTCCGCAGCCCCATAGTTATCAAATGCCGCAACCGCTCCCCCGCCGTCTGCAAACCCCCCAAACCAAACCCGTCGCACCCGTCGGCAATACTGCAAGAGTCCAACCCCCGCAGCGTAATAAAAACCATCCCCGTAGCATTAACCGCCGCCGGAACAAAGTTCCCCCCGGTAATAGTCCCCGTAACGGCAATAATAGTAGCCGTAACCGTCCCCGCCGAGTCCCCTTTATAGATGACAAAGTCATCCCCCGTAACCGAGACAACCTCCGGCGAAGTAGTCCCATAAAAAACCGTCCCCTCCTGCGCCTCCACCCCCCCCGCCGCCGTCAACAGTCCCCCCCCAACCACCGCAAACAATAAAACCGCCCAAAAAAAACGGCAAACCCCAAACATCCCGTCCTCCCCCCCATTATACAAAAAACCCTTAAAACCCCCCCCCCATCTCCGATGGGGGGCAGGGGGGAAAAAAACCCACCCTATACCCCCCGCCGCAAGCGGGGGGGGGTCGGAGTGTGCCGTCCCCATCGCAGATGAGGACGGCAAACTCCGGGGGGGTGGAGGAAGTAAAGGGAATGAAGGAGTAAAAGGAGTAAAAGGAGTGAAAGGAGTGAAAGGAGTGGAGGGAGTGAAGGGAGTGGAGGGAGTGGAGGGAGTAAAGGGAGTGGAGGGAGTAAAGAAAGTAAATGGGCTGGAATGCCCCCCCCCCTTGTCAATCCCGCGAAAGCGGGAATCCAGTCCCCAGCCGCAACATCGCAATTCTGGATTCCCGCTTTCGCGGGAATGACAAAGATTTCGCGGGAATGACAAGGGACGACCTCGTCCCCACGCTCCAGCATGGGAACGCATACAAAAAAAACATTAAACCCCCCCCCAACTTGTTGGGGGGGGCAGGGGGGGGAAAAACCCTCTCGTTCCCACGCTCCAGCGTGGGAACGCATACCCCCCGGCGTCCCCGCCGACCCCAACAAAAAATAATGCAACGCAAGGAATTTGTGGTATAAACCCCCGCAGCCGCCCAAGAAGGCGGCCAAAAGGACACAATGGGGAAGGCGGCTTTTCGGCTTTGCGCTGCGCTCGTGTTGACGGGTGCGGGCTTTGCCGCCGCAAACACCGCCGCCGCACAGGAAGCGACAGTCCTCTACACAGCAGCCCCCCCCGAAGCCGTCTCGCTCACTGCCGAGGGCTATCTCATCTTCAAGGGCAAGCAAGAAGGCACAATGACCGCAACCGTCTTCGCCGTCGCCGGCACAGTAACCGGCGGCGAATTCACCCCCCGCCCGGTAAACGCCACCGGCTACCGGTTATTGACTTTGCGCGGGCTGCATTCCTGCAGCGTTTCCGCCGGCTGCGACGCCTTCGGGCTGGAAAACGCGCGCACCCCCGAAGACCGCCTCGCCGCCTTTCTCGCGATGGACCTGAGCACCGTCACAATGTTCGCCAATTCCGGCGCGCGGTTGAACGACCATCTGGCCGCGCTGCTTTCCTCGGTGCGAACCACCACAAAAGGACTCACGCGCACAAAAAAAACTTACCTCAGCGGCAATCTCCTCTACCACCTTGCCGCGGCAAACAAACCCCGCCACATTTCCGCACTCGTCTCGGCGGGGGCGGACATTAACCTGCGCGACAACGACGGCAACACTCCCCTCCATCAAGCCGCGCAATTCAACAACGCCGCCGCCCTCACGATACTCCTCTCCGCCGGCGCGAGCATAAACGCAAAAGGCGCAAGCGAAACCGCCCCGCTCTCCCGCGCCGCAATGGACGGCAACATAACGCTGGTCTCCATCCTCGCGGACGCCGGCGCCGACCTCAACACCCGCAGCGCAAGATTATTCACCCCCCTGCATCACGCCGCGCTCAATGGAAACGCCGAAATCGTCCGCGCGCTCCTGTCCGCGGGAGCGGCGGTCAACCTCACCATTGACGACGGGCGCACCCCCGTCCACCTCGCCGCCCGCAACGGGCACACGGCGGTGATAACCATTCTGGCGCAAACCGCGGATATGAACATTCCCGACCGCCACAACAAAACGCCGCTGGATATGGCGCTGGACTTCAATCATTGGAGCGCCGCCCACTATGTCGCCCTCGCCGGCGGAATATGCGGCGCCCCCGCAAACGGCAGAACCGTCCTGAGCTGCCAGGCCGCCGACTACAACGCTCTCACTCTCGCGCTGGCCGAACAGGATTACCCGATGCTGCTTCGCGTGGCCGCCGTCGCGGTGTCCCTGCCGGTAACCCTGCGCGACACCGTCTTTCGCCACGCCGTAACCGCCGGAAATCTGGCTGTTATGAACAAACTTGTGGAAAAATACGGCGCCGGATTGGTTAATCAACTGGACGCCGGCGGCAACACCCCGATGGATATGCTGCAAGGCACGGAAGGATTCGCCATAGTCGCCCTCACCACCTGGGGAGCAAAATGCAACAACCGCTGCTGGAAAGGATTCCCCCGCCTCTCCGACGGCCGCGCCTGCAACGCTTCCTACGAACACGCGAACATACGCACGGCGGCGAATACAAAAATATTACCCGGAGCGGTCTGCACCCGCGACGCTTTGGCCGCAGCCGTCTCCACAAGAATCGCCGCTTCCGTCCGTTATGCTTTGGCCGCCGGCGCCGACACCGACATCGTCCTCGCAAACGGGCGCACCCCGTTGGATTTGTATAATGAATTTTTTAGTTTGTCAAACGACGCCGCCATTAATAACTATTTTCGCGCCCGCCGCGCAAAATGCAAAAAGGCATGCAAACCCTCCGATTACAGAATCTCGGACGGACTCCGCTGCTATCCCGAATGGGGCAATCCCGCGGTGGATGATGTTAATAAAAGAGGATGGGCTTCTTCCGCGCTCAGCGGGCGGGAAGTCCTCCTCCCCGATTTCATCCCCGAAAGTTTGTGCCGTCACGAGAACAACTATTATCTGTCCACCTATCCCACCATCGCCGTGTATCACGACGAAGTTCTTGAGAAAGTGACTTATGATTTAAGATGCGGGTCAAATCCCCCCCCCGCCGATTGCACCTCCCAGGTGCGCAAGCGGGTAACGCTCTTCGCCAATCATGTGATTAAGCACATTGCAGTGGGCGAGCTTTCCCCGAACGCCGCCGCATTAATTAAAGAATGGGCCGACATCCGCCCCGGAGCATTAAACGGAAACGGCGGAAGGGACTGGCAAGTGCGCGACCGCCACAGCATCCTCGGCATCGCCGCCGTCTTCGGAACCGACGCCGCATTTAATGCCGTCCTCAACCACCCGAACCTGCGCATAAACCAGCCCGGGCGGGGCAGCGAATACACGCCGTGGGATTACATCGTGTATTACCTGACCAGATATCCGAACCAGAGAAAACACAGCAAATGGGTCGCCCGCGCAAACGCCATAAAAAACAAAGGCGGCGGATGTCATAAACAGTGCGGGCTGAACCGCTCCGCAAGACACAACGGCTGGGACGGCCGCCTGCAAACCCCCGCATGGCTGGATTGGTGGCAGTCCGGCCGTTGCTCCATCCACAAATACAACTATCCCGAAGACGACCCCGACCCCCACTTCGCCGCCCAAATTGAAGAACAAAACACCGAACCCGGCTGCGCCCTCCCCGAATCCCGCTGGAACGCCTTCGCCTACGCAACATCCCCCCATCACCCCCCCCCCCAAACCCAACCCCAAAACCAAAACCAAAACCAAACCAAAAGCCAAAACCCCCGCCCCCACCCCTACAACAAACCCCGAATATAACCCCCGGCCTCGTTACACCTCTCCAGAGGGAAATGTAACATTTCGTGGAGCTTTTGGGTTTCTTTTTTTCAAGCGGGATAAGGATTTGAGGGGTGTTTTGGCGGTAGATTACTGACCCGTTTCAGTAATC
>JAHRAH010000132.1 GCA_020027345.1 Gammaproteobacteria bacterium
TGAAAGGACGGGTGCGGGGGGCGCTTATCTGTGCTCCGGGCTTTTTACGCCATAGGGCAAATCAGCGTGCACTCCCCCGCATCCCGGGCGCTAACCCGGAACTTTTACCCGGAACCCATCATACAAGTGGCAACGCCCTGTGAATTGGCGCGCACAAGAAACAAGCCCTGACGGGGCGTCGCACAAATCGGGCAAAGAATCCTCGCGCCCGCCGGTTTTTTGCTGCGCCCCGTTGGGGCTTTTCTTTTTTAATGCGCGCTTACACAGGGCGTTGCCGCTGTGCTACATTGCGCCGCCCCGTTGGGGCTTTTTTCGTTGGGGTTGGCGTTTTGCGCGGTGGGTAATTTTAACCGGACACTATTGGGCGAAAGCCGGAATCCATTGGGGTGTTGGGGATATTGCTAAGTTTCGGGTTCTTTTGTTTTCGCGGGGGTGTGTGGATTCCAGCTTTCGCTGGAATGACGGGGGGTGGGGTTAATTTGCTGGATTCCCGCCTCTGGGGAAAAGCGGGAATGACGCGGGGGGGGGCGTTGGGGGAATGTTGTAAAATGGTGGCGGCTTTTTTTTGCGGGGGATTCGGGGACGGTGAGCGACGATAGTATTTTGGGGGCGCGGCGGGGGAAACTTGCGCGGTGGCGGGCGCGGGGGGACGCTTACCCTAATGATTTTCGGCGCACGCATTTGGCGGAGGAACTTCCTCAATTGTTTGCCGAACAATCGGGCGGGGACGGAGACGGTAACGGCGGCAGTGATGACGGTAGCGGTGGCGGCGACGGTGGCGGCGACGGTAATAACGGCAACAACGGCGCGGTTGTTTCCGTTGCCGGGCGGGTGATGTTGCGGCGGGGGATGGGGAAGGCGATGTTTTTGACGCTGCGGGATTCTTCGGCGGCGATGCAAATATACACGCGCAAAGATTCGCTGGGCGAAGAGTCGTTTGCCGCCGCGGCCGATTTGGATTTGGGCGACATTGTCGGCGCGCGCGGGGAGTTGTTTCGCACGCGCACGGGGGAATTGACTGTGCGGGCTTTGGAGATTCGCCTGCTTGCGAAGTCGCTGCGCCCGCCGCCGGAGAAGTTTCACGGCGTCGCCGATTCGGAAGCGCGTTACCGTTCGCGTTATCTTCCGCTGATGTCCTCGGAAAAGGAGCGCAATGTTTTTTTAATGCGCGCGAAAACAACGCGCTTTTTGCGGGAGTTTTTTCATTCGCGCGGATATATGGAGGCGGAAACGCCGATGCTGCAGCCGATACCGGGCGGGGCGGCGGCGCGGCCTTTTGTCACGCACTGCGGCGCGCTCGGTTGCGATTTTTATTTGCGCATCGCGCAGGAACTGCATCTTAAGCGGCTGCTCGTCGGCGGCTTTGAGCGCGTTTTTGAAATGAACCGCATCTTTCGCAACGAGGGCGTTTCCACGCGGCACAACCCCGAATTCAC
The DNA here is from genome assembly GCA_020027345.1 of Gammaproteobacteria bacterium. Lineage (GTDB taxonomy): Bacteria > Pseudomonadota > Gammaproteobacteria > Tethybacterales > Persebacteraceae > JAHRAH01. The sequence continues at coordinate 1,437 of JAHRAH010000132.1, forward strand.
GATGCTGGAATTCAACGCCGCCTATCAGACCTGCGGGGACTTTATGGATCTGACCGAGGAAATGCTGCACGGCGCGGCGCTTGCGATTGCGGGGGCGGAAACATTTTCGTACCAGGGGAGACCGTTGGATTTCTCGCGCCCGTTCGCGCGGCTTTCGCCTATGGACGCGGTTTTGCGCGCGCGCCCGGAATATTCCAAAGCGCAATTAAGCGAGCGCGGTTTTCTTCTCGCGCAACTGCAAAAATGCGGGGCGGACATTTCCGCATTGCAAAACGCGGCGGAGGAAGTTTTGCTTTTTGCGCTGTTTGAAGAATGCGCGGAGGAGACGCTCGCAAATCCGACATTCATCACGCCCTACCCCGCCGCGCTTTCGCCGCTTGCGAAACCATGCGCGGACAATCCGGCCTTCGCCGAGCGTTTTGAATTGTTCGCCGCCGGGCGCGAATTGGTAAACGGCTTTTCCGAATTGAACGACCCCGAAGCGCAGGAGAAAATCTTCCGCGAACAAAGCAAAATGCGCGCCGGCGGCGACGACGAAGCGATGCATTACGACGCCGATTACATTCGCGCAATGGAACACGCAATGCCCCCCAACGCCGGCGGCGGCTTGGGAGTGGACCGCCTTGTGATGTTGCTGACCGATTCTCCTTCTATTCGCGATGTGATTCTCTCCCCCCAATTGCGTCCGCGGGGGGATGCGGATTGACGGCGGCAGTCCGGGCAGAGTTACCGCCGTTCAAAAATTTCCAGCGGGATTTTTTGCAGGCGCGGCTGAGCGTTATCAGCGTTTTTGGGCGGCGCGGGCAAGTTGGGACGCGCGGGTTTCGGAACGCTTTCAACAACCTCCATCATCGCCTGCCACTCCCGAAAAAGCCGCAAGTCAATGCGGGGGTTGCGCCGCGCAGCGTCCGCGATTTCCCGGGCGAGGCGGGCATTTTCTTTGGTGTCCTGTTTTTTCATAGAAACTCCCTGCTGTGGATGACGGCGGGGCCGTCTTCGCTGCCTATGTATTGTAGCAAAGCGATGAGGTATTGCCAAACCGCCTTTTTCAGGCGGCCGTCCTCGCTGTAATCGTCTATTGCCAGTCCGAGGTCTTTTTCCAGGATGTCCTTGTGGATGCTGTAACTGTGCGAAAACCACCTTTTTTGGTCGCCCAGCGCATCGGCGATTTTTTGGGCTTTTTCCGCTTTCCTGTTCGCGGGGACGGGCTTGCCGTCCTCCATCAGTCGCAATTTGTGCTTGGTCAGCCAATCTTTAATGAGGGAAACCGACAAATCCGCCGCCAGCCGAATGCCGTGCAATTCCGCCAAATCCAATTTATTCAGCAGGGTCAGTTCCGCCATTGTGAGAGCGCCCTCCCGCTTGATGAGGTCTTCGTACTGGTGCAGGTACGAAAGCGCCGGAACATGATATTCGCGGTTCGCGGGGCGAATTTGCGGGTCAATGGGTCCCAGCCGGGAGAAATAGTCCATGTAGATTTTGTCCCCGGACATTGCCAGAACCGTGCCCGCCGACATGGCGAACATGGGAACGAGAAAATGCACCTCGTCGTAATGGCGCCTCAGCACTTTGACGATGTTTGCCACTTCTTCCACTATCCCGCCGTTGGTGTGCAGTATGACAAGAAGCGGCTTCTTTTTTTGCCGCTGCCCCTGAATTTCTTCAAGCGCAATGCGCGCGCGGATATCCGCGCCGGGGAAGATGCCGCCGCAAATGGTCAGGGCGTCCTTTCCGGTAACTTCTTCAATTTCGCACAACTGCCCGCGGAGCCAGCTTTTTGCGGCGTCGTTCAGGGAAAAGGCGGGGCGAATCGTCGCCGCTTCCTCTTTTTTTTCGGTTTTTTCGTCCGGCATAAATTTCAGGGAGCGCGGGCGCCACCCGGCCGGATTATAACGCAAAGAGGCGAAAAATGCCGGGGGTTCATTTGGCGGAAACGGGGAATGCGGGAATGTAACTGCGGACAAGAAACGACGCGGAGGGAAAGTTTATTCCGGTTTGGCGGCGAGGGGGTTTTCGGGGTAGTTTTCTTTCAGGAGGCGGCGGGCGTCTTCTTGGGCGTCTTTTGCGCCGATTTCTTTGTAGGCGCGGATTAGGATGACGAGGGCGGCTTCGGTGGCGACGCTGTCCGGGTACACTTCCAAAACATGCCGGGCGCGGCTGGCGGCGGCGAGCGGGGCGCCGCGGCGCATATAGTATTGCGCGACATGTATTTCGCCGTTGGCGAGCGCATTAATTAAAAAACGCATTCGCAGTTCGCCGTCCTTCGCGTAACGGCTTTCGGGAAACCTGCGCACCAAATCGCGCAGCGTCTGAAACGACAACTGCATGGATTTCGGGTCGCGCTTGGCGGGGTCCTGCTGTCCGATGCGGTCCAAAAAGCCGCGGTCTTCGCGAAAATACGCGAGCCCCTTCATATACAAGGCGTAGGCGACATGCGGGCTGTCCGGGTGCGCTTCCATAAAGCGGTCGGCGGCGGATGCGGCGAGCGCGTACTGTTTGCGCCGCGAATAATAAAAAATCTGGTCGACCATTCCCTGCCGCGCGTAGCGCGAGTTCGGGTAGGTGGATATCAGGTTTTCAAACATCTGGTGCGCTTCGTCGTAGTTGGCGCGGGCGTGGAGTTCGCGGGCTTCCTCGTACATTTCGCGGGCGCTTTCCTGCTTGGGCGGCGTGGCGCAGGCGGCGAGCGCGCCGGCAAAAAAAATAAGCGTTACAATGGCGCGAATGGCGGCGGACATGGCGGATACGGCGGAAAATTATACGCGCCTTTGCCTCGTGCGCGGCGCCTTCGCCCGGCGGCGGCTGGATTCCGCGCTCGCCGAACTCTTCCCGCAAACTTCCCGCGCCCGCTGGCAGAAAATCATCGCCGACGGCGGCGTTACCCTGCGCGGCGGGGTTTGCGCGCGGGCGTCCGCCCCTTTGCGCGGGGGAGAAGAACTCGCCTTGCGCGCTGACGACGGCGGCAACAGTGCCGACTCCGACGCGAACTGCGCGCCGGAAGACATCGCGCTGGACATACTGTATGAGGACGACGAGATGGCGGTCATTAACAAGCCGCCCGGGCTGGTTGTGCATCCCGGTCGCGGCAACCGCGGGGGGACGATGCAGGCGGCGCTGCTTTTTCGCTTTCCGCAAACGGCGCTGCTGCCGCGCGCGGGGATTGTTCACCGGCTGGACAAGGACACGAGCGGCTTGCTGGCGGCGGCAAAGACCGCGCGCGCGCAGATGCGGCTGGCGGCGCAGTTTCAGAAGCGGACGGCGGGACGCGAATATCTGGCGCTCGTTTTTGGCGAGCCGCCGCAGACCGGCGTCGTCGACCGCCCGCTCGGGCGCAGCCGCAGGGACCCGACAAAAATGGCGGTGCGCGAAGGCGGACGGCGCGCGCTGACGCGGTTTGCGGTGGAGGCGAGATGGCGCGGTTTTGCGCTGTTGCGTTGTTTTTTGGAGACGGGGCGGACGCATCAAATCCGCGCGCATCTGGAACACCTGGGCTGTCCGCTCGCCGGCGACGCAAGTTACAAACGGCGCGCGCGGGCTTTGCCTTTTCCGCTTTCGCGGCAGATGCTGCACGCCGAAACCCTGCGCCTGCGCCACCCGCAAAGCGGCGGGGAATGCGAATGGAAATCGCCGCCGCCGCCGGACATGCGCGCCGCCCTCGCGCGGCTGGACGCCGACTACCGCTGATGTTCGCGCCCGAATGGGAAAAGCCGGCGGCGGTCAAAGCCGTTTTTACGACGCGCAACGGCGGCGTCAGCGACTCGCCTTTCGCCTCGCTGAATTTCTCGCTCACAGTCGGCGACGAGGAAGAAGCGGTGCGCGAAAACCGCCTGCGCCTCGCCGAGCGCCTGCCCGCCGCGCCGAAGTTTTTGCGGCAGGCGCATTCGGCGCGGGTGATGCGCGCCGAAACCGTCATCACCGACGCCGATGTCGCCGACGCCGCTTACACCTGCAAAGCGGCGACGGTGTGCGCCGTGACCGTCGCCGATTGCGCGCCCGTGCTTTTGTGCGCTGCGGACGGCACCGCCGTCGCCGCCGTCCACGCCGGCTGGCGGGGGATTGCCGCCGGGGTTTTGGAAAACGCCGTTCAAGCGTTGCGCGCGCAAACTTCCGCGCCGCTGTTGGCGTGGATTGGCCCCGCTATCGGCGCGCGCAATTATTTGGTCGGCGAAGAAGTCCGCGCCGCCTGTTGCCGGAGCGACGCCGACGGTGATTGTTTTTTGCTTGCGGGGGACGGGCGGGGGGATGGTTCCGTTAACGGCGGCGGCAATAGCGACGGCAGCGACGACAACGACGGCAACCGTTCCGGCGGCGGAAAAAAATATTACGCCGACATTGCAAAATTGGCGGAACTGCGATTGACGGTGTCGGGCGCGGAAAAAATAACGGCGACAAACGAATGCACCTACGCCGACCGCCGCAACTATTTCTCCGCCCGCCGTGACGGGACAAAAACCGGCCGAATGACCGCCGCCATCTGGCGCGAATAAAGCAACCGTCCTTTTAATTTGCTGGATTCCCGCTTTTTGAAAGAGTGCGGGAATGACGCAGGGGAATGGCCGCCGCCATCTGGCGCGAGTAAGACAACCGTCCTTTTAATTTGCTGGATTCCCGCTTTTTGAAAGAGTGCGGGAATGACGCAGGGGGGAATGACGGGGGTGTCAGCGGCGGGTTTTGATTTTTGTGGAGAGGATGCGGCGTTGTTGGCGCTGCCAATCTTTTTCTTTCAGGGCTTCGCGGCGGTCGTGTTTTTTCTTGCCGCGCGCGAGGGCGAGGGAGAGCTTGATTTTGCCGCGCGCGAGATGCATTTGCAGCGGCACCAGCGTCAACCCCGCCCTTTGCACTTTTCCGCCGATGCGGCTGATTTCCTTCGCATGCAAAAGGAGTTTGCGGCTGCGCGCCGGGTCGGGCTCTTTGTGCGTGCCCGCCGAGACGAGCGGGGTGAAGTGGCTGCCGAGCAAAAACATTTCGCCGCGGACGGGGCGGACATGCGCTTCGTTGATTTGCGCCCGCCCGGCGCGCGCGGCTTTCACTTCCCATCCCTGCAGCGACATTCCCGCGGTGAATGTCTCCAAAATGAAATAATCGTGCCGCGCCCGGCGGCAGTCGGCGAGGACTTTTAACGGCGGCGGCGAGGACGGTCGCGCTTTCGCTTTCGCCGGTTTTGCCGGTTTTTGCGTTTTGGGTTTTTTCATCGTTCTTGTTTTGCGCGCGCGCGCCTTGCCAGCCGGGGGTCGGCGGCGAGGGGTTGATAGATTTCCACGCGGTCGCCGGCGGCGAGGACTGTTTCCGGCGGGCGCTGCCGCCCCCAGATTCCGGCGGCTTGCGTTTTTTTTGCGCCGGCGGCGGCGAGGGCTTCGGCGAGAGTGGACTGCGGAGGGAGTGTTATTTTCTTGCTCCAATATCCGCTTTCGCCGGCGCCGACTACTTCTATGGTGATTGGAGATTTGGGTTTTTCCCCCCCCCAACCCCCCCCATCAGAGATGGGGGGGGTGTTGACACTTTCGCCGTATAACTGGCGGGCGCGGGCTATGAAGCAGCCGGCGAATTTGCCGAAGAAGGCGGCGAACATTCCGCTGAATATCGCCGCCATCAGGCGGTTGCGAAAGCGGTATTCCAAATCAAAAGCCGCCCGGCATCTGCCGTCGGGCAAATCGGCAAAACACCATTCGCCGCGCAAAAACGACAAACTCCGCCCGGCGCCGTCCTCCGCCAGCGTCATCGTAATGCGCTCCGGTTTTTGATGGAGGTTGACGGTTGTGAAGGCCGTGCGCAGCCCGAAGTGATTGATGCGCAGCGTCGCCCGCACGGTTTCCGCGCCTTCTCCGCGCGCGACTTCGGCGCCCTCGCACCAGGGCAGGAATTCGGGATAGCGTTCAATTTCGTCGGCGAGGGCGAACATCTGCCGCGCGGAATAGGGCAAAACGACGACGCGGCTGGCGCGCATTTTAGAAGTCGCCGCCGCTGCGGTTGGGCTCGGCGGGCTCGCCAAAACGCGAAAACCGTTTTTGGAATTTGACGGGGATTTTGCCGACGGGGCCGTTGCGCTGTTTGCCGATTTCCAGTATGACATCCACGCCGTCGGGCGCTTCGGGGGCGTCGTGGGCGCCGGGCGGGATTTCTTCTTTGGCGGGATGCAGGAAGAGAATGAGGTCGGCGTCTTGTTCTATGGCGCCGCTGTCGCGCAGGTCGGAGAGGGCGGGTTTTTTGTCGGCGCGCGATTCCACGGCGCGGTTCAGTTGCGAGAGTGCGAGGACGGGCGCGTCCAGTTCTTTCGCCATCGCTTTCAGCCCGCGGCTGATGGCGGCGACTTCTTCGGCGCGGGTGTCGCTTTTTTTCGTTCCCGGCGGCGGCGTCATCAGTTGCAGGTAATCCACGACGACCAGTCCCAGCCGGACATTGCGCTGCGCGAGCCGCCGCCGCAAACGCCGCGCGCGCGCTTTGGCTTCCCAGATATTCAGCGCGCCGCTGTCGTCAAAATAGAGCTCGCGTTTTTCCAGTTCGGAGACGGCGCGCGAGAGGTCGGCTAGATTCAACTGTTCGCCGCCGTGTTTGCCGGCGCGGAGTTTTTGCAGGTCCAGCCGGTCCTGCGCCAGCATTCGCATCGTCAGCGCTTCGGAATTCATTTCCAGCGAAAACATCAGCACGGCGGCTTTGTTTTTGGCTGCGCTGGCGGCGCGCATCATATTCAGCGCCAGCGCCGTCTTGCCCGTCCCCGGGCGTCCGGCGAGGATGACGAGGTCGCCGGAGTGGAAGCCGTTTGTTTTGCGCGTCAGCGTCGGCAGTCCGGTGTCTATCCCGCGCAGTTTGTCAAAATTCTGGCTGTTGATGACATCGGTGATTTTGTTGAAGTAGTCGTGCGCGAAGGTTTTTATGCTGCCGGGTCCCGCCGCGCCGCGCTCAAAATCGTCGCCGACGGCGAGCAGGCGCGCTTCGCTTTCGTCCTGCAGTTTGTCGGCGTCGCTTTCGCCCGGATGCAGCGCAGCTTGCGCGTTTTCGTTGGTCGCGGCGAGCAGGCGGCGGCGGTGCGCGGCTTCGCGGATGAGGCGCACATACGCCGGCATATTCACCGGCGCGGCGCCGATGGCCGCGAGTTCGGCTATGTATTCCTTGCCGCCGGCGGAGGCGAGCTCGCCCGTGCCGTCCAAGTGGTGGGCGACTACGACGGGGTCGGCGTGTCCGGATTCGGCAAGGCGCAGCACGGCGGCGAAGAGGACGCGGTGGCGCTTGTCGTAGAAGTGTTCGGCGGCGAGCGCTTCGGCCTCATCCAGCAGTTCGTTATTGAGCAGCAGCGCGCCGAGGACGGCGCGCTCGGCGTCCACCGCGTGCGGCGCTTCCGCCGGCGCGTTGGCCGGCTCGCCGTAATCGTCAAAATCGGGGTGCGCCATCGCGGGGGTATTCTAACCCCTAATTAACTATACCCCCCGCCGCTTGCGGGGGGGGGTCAAAGGCGCGTCAGCGGCTTTGGGGGGGTGGTCGTTTTTGCGGGAATTCCACCCCCCCAAAATCGGAGATTTTGACCCCCCCCGCAAGCGGCGGGGGGTATAGATGTTTTCCCCTCGTCCCTAAACGGCGTTTAGGGGCGGGGAAGGGAGTCGGCGTTTACAGCCGGTCGAGGAAAAGCAGCGCGAGTCCGATGTAAAGCCCGGCGACAAGTCCGACCAGCAACTTCACTTGCACCGCCAAAGTTTCTATTCTGCCCTCCAGCCGGACGATGTCGGCTTTGGTTGCGAGATGGTCGTCGGAGTGCGCGACGATTTCTTCCGCCACGGCGTCGGCGATTTTTTTATCCACGCCCCTCTCCGCCAAACGGCGGGAAATTGCGAATGCGTTCGCGCTCATGTCCGGGATTGTAACACACGCAAACCCGCAAGCGGCGGGGACGGGCGTTATTCCGGGAAGATGCCGGAGGTTGCCAGGAGGATGATTACGGCGAAGAGCAGGACCGACAGGGCGACGCGGACGGTCAGGGCGCGGACGGCGCGGTTGGAATCGTCGCCGCCGCGGTTGCGCAGTATGTGGTAAAGCCCGGCGAAGAGATTGACCACGATAAAGCAGAGCAGAAGGATGGTGATGATGCGCAGCATTTGCAAAGTGTAACGCTTTTTTTCGCCCGCGCAAAAAAGGGGGGGGGACGGTTGCCGTCATTCCCGCGAAAGCGGGAATCCATACGGGCTTTGTCTTTTTCCGATGGATTGCGGACGGCGGTGGATTTGGCTTTTTCCTTGGCTCCGTATGGATTCCCGCTTTCGCGGGAATGACGGGGGGTGGTGGAAAAAAAACCCGGCGGCGTCCTACTCTCGCGCGGTCAAAACCGCACTACCATCGGCGATGAGGCGTTTCACGGTCCTGTTCGGAATGGGAAGGCGTGGTGCCGCCCCTCCATGACCGCCGGGCGAAAAAACAAACAAACCAAGGGAAAAAGTCAGCAGCGTTGCCCGCCGCCGCGTTCGCAAAAAACAAACGCGCACGGTGATGGAATCAAGCCGCACGGCCAATTAGTACCGGTTAGCTTAACGCCTTGCGGCGCTTCCACATCCGGCCTATCAACCTTGTGATCTTCAAGGGGCCTTAAGGAGGGTCAAGCCCTCGGGAGGTCTAATCTTGGGAGGGGCTTCCCGCTTAGATGCTTTCAGCGGTTATCCTTTCCGAACATAGCTACCCGGCGGTGCCGCTGGCGCGACAACCGGAACACCAGTGGTTCGTCCACTCCGGTCCTCTCGTACTGGGAGCAGCTTCCCTCAAACTTCCAACGCCCGCTGCAGATAGGGACCGAACTGTCTCACGACGTTCTAAACCCAGCTCACGTACCACTTTAATCGGCGAACAGCCGAACCCTTGGGACCTGCTTCAGCCCCAGGATGTGATGAGCCGACATCGAGGTGCCAAACTCCCCCGTCGATGTGAACTCTTGGGAGGAATTAGCCTGTTATCCCCGGAGTACCTTTTATCCGTTGAGCGATGGGCCTTCCATGAAGTCCCACCGGATCACTATGACCTGCTTTCGCACCTGCTTGAGCCGTCGCTCTCGCAGTCAAGCGCGCTTTCGCCATTGCACATTCGGCGCGATTTCCGACCGCGCTAAGCGCACCTTTGCGCTCCTCCGTTACCCTTTAGGAGGAGACCGCCCCAGTCAAACTGCCCGCCATGCATGGTCCCCGCCCCGGATCACGGGGTTGGGTTAGAACTCAGAACCGGTCAGGGCGGTATTTCAAGGATGACTCCGCGCCGGCTGGCGCCGGCGCTTCAATGTCTCCCGCCTATCCTACACAAACCAATTCCAAGTTCAATGCAAAGCTGCAGTAAAGGTTCACGGGGTCTTTCCGTCTTGCAGCGGGTAGGGTGCATCAGCACACTCATTTCAATTTCACTGAGTCTCGGATGGAGACAGCGCGGCCATCGTTACGCCATTCCTGCAGGTCGGAACTTACCCGACAAGGAATTTCGGTACCTTAGGACCGTTATAGTTACGGCCGCCATTGACCGGGGCTTCACTCGGGAGCTTCGCCATTGCTGGCTGACCCCTTCATTTAACCTTCCGGCATTGGGCAGGCGTCACACCCTATACTTCCACTTGCGTGTTTGCAGAGTGCTGTGTTTTTAGTAAACAGTCGCAGCCGCCCGTTCTCTTCGGCCCCTTACTGCTCCGCCCGCGAGGGGCTTCACATTGTCGGGGCGCACCTTCTCCCGAAGTTACGGTGCCATTTTGCCGAGTTCCTTCACCCGAGTTCTCTCAAGCGCCTCGGAATTCTCTTCCTGTCCACCTGTGTCGGTTTGCGGTACGGTCGCCGCGCGACTGAAGCTTAGGGGTTTTTCCTGGGAGTTCGCGTCGCTGGCTTCCCGTTTCTTGCGAAACAGTCGTCATTGCTTCTCGCTGTCCCCTCCCGGATTTGCCTGGGAGGATCAACCAACTACCGGCTTGAACCGGGATTTCCAACACCCGGACCAGGCAGCGTTCTCCGTCACCCCGTCGCATCGCGCGGCGGTATCGGAATATTAACCGATTTTCCATTGGCTACGCCTTTCGGCCTCGCCTTAGGAGCCGACTAACCCTGCGGTGATTACCATTGCGCAGGAATCCTTGGACTTTCGGCGAACGAGTTTTTCACTCGTTTTATCGTTACTCATGTCAGCATTCTCACTTCCGATGCCTCCACCGTCTTTTGCAATACGGCTTCAACGGCTTACGGAACGCTCTCCTACCGCGTTGAAAGGTTGACAAAATGAATCTTTTTGCGCGATGTTTAACCCGCCGCGCTCGCGGGGTTGTTGCGGCTGTCAGCCGCCAAAGATTATTTTCAAAAACTCCGGCGGCGGATAACGCCCGCCGAGCCACCATCCGAGCGCGCCGGCGCCCCAAATCACGAAAGACAAGACGGCCACCTTCGTGACAAACACCACGGCATCTTTGGCGAAAGTGAAAATTTCGCCGCCTATGCCGCTTTTCTTGTTCCCAACATTCGCCATTATTTCTCCGTCCACTCCGGCGGGTCGGCATCCGCCGACCCGTGGCTGTGAGTGATGTGCGAAAAAATCAAACCGCGCACCTCTGTGATGCCTTCGCCGTTCGCTTCAATGGCTTTGGCGTTAGCGGCAATGGCTGCACCGTTGTCGGCGATGCTGCTGCGTATCGTCCAAGCCCCGCCGACAAAGGCGATGATGACGGTAACAAGCAAGAGAGTGTCCCACTTGGAACGCCCGCGCTCTTTGTGGCTGGTGTCTTTTTCCATAGCGGAAAGTATAACACCCCCCCGTCATTCCCGCGAAAGCGGGAATCCATAACCGTTATCGCCGCCCCCGTCGTCTTTCTGGATTCCCGCTTTCGCGGGAATGACAGAGTCCTCGTTCCCACGCCGGAGCGCGAAAACGAGAAAAAGGGTCGCAGAATTCTGAAAGAATTCCGCGACCAAGCAAGGCAACAGTCGCCCATTGCCTATTACCACGGAAAACAAAGACGGTTATTCGTCCTCGTCGTCGTCACAGTCGTCGTATGGCGGCGGGTTGTAGCCCGGCGCGCATGGATTGAATGTGTCCGAACGGTCGTCGTTCGGAGTTCTATCCGTAACAGCCATGCTTTCCTCCTTTCTTTGATTATGGTTAGCAAAAAGCATCGCGCCCAAACATTTGTTCAGAAACGACACAACGCTCCCATTTTACCACTTGGAAAAGAGAAATCAAAAAACAACGGGCGGGGAGGGTAATCCCCGCCCTTTTTTCTCCGGCGGTTAATAAAACCGCCGGACTGATTCACTTTGTCAACCTTTCAACACCCATGTCTTCGGCGCGCCGCTTGAGCCCCGGTACATTTTCCGCGCGGGGGGACTGGACCAGTGAGCTATTACGCTTTCTTTAAATGATGGCTGCTTCTAAGCCAACATCCTGGCTGTCCGTGCCCCCCCACTTCGTTTCCCACTTAGCGGCGGCTTGGGGGCCTTAGACGATGGTCTGGGCTCTTTCCCTCTTGACGACGGACGTTCGCACCCGCCGACTGACTCCCGCGATTGACGCTTACCGGTATTCGGAGTTTGCCTTGGTTTGGTAAGTCGGGATGACCCCCTAGCCAAAACAGTGCTCTACCCCCGGCAGTGATACACGCGAGGCACTACCTCAATAGTTTTCGGAGAGAACCAGCTATCTGCGGGCTTGATTGGCCTTTCACCCCTATCCACAGCTCATCCCCTGATTTTGCAACATCAGTGGGTTCGGTCCTCCGGCGCGTGTTACCGCGCTTTCAACCTGGCCATGGATAGATCGCCCGCTTTCGGGTCTGCGTCCGCCGACTCATTCGCTCTGTTCAAACTCGGTTTCCCTGCGGCTCCCCCAAAAAGGTTAACCTCGCCGTCAAACGCAACTCGCTGACCCATTATGCAAAAGGTACGCAGTCACCCCTCCATTCAGCCGCCTGCGGCGTATAATCGCCGCCGTGCTTGATTTCGCCGCCGTCCTGTTTGGCGCCGCGCTGGAACTGCTCGTCGGGCTGTTCTCGCGGCATCATCACTATGCCAAAGCAATATTCGGCTCCGCTTTCTTGGCCGGCATTGTCCTCGGCTTGCTTGCCAAACTTCTGTTCGGCGGCAAAAGAAAAAACATGTTCCAACCCAACCCCAGAGAGGGGGTTGTTTTTTGGGCGGTCGCCGTCGTCGTTTTTGCGGCGGGCATCACGGCGGGATTCGCCGCCAACTATGACTATCACGAATCCCTCGGAAAATACCCCCGCATGAACGACTTGATTGAAGCGCTCGGCTTGCGCGATGCAAGCGGCGGCGGCAAATAAGCGCCAACCTTGCGGCGGCGCCGTTTCCTTGCGCGATTGCGCTTGTTTCCATTCGGTAACAAGCGGCTGAATGGAAGGGCTCCTACTGTTTGTATGCACGCCGTTTCAGGTCTGTTTCACTCCCCTCCTGGGGTTCTTTTCACCTTTCCCTCACGGTACTAGTTCACTATCGGTCGGTTGCGAGTATTTAGCCTTGGAGGATGGGCCCCCCATGTTCGGACGGGATAACACGTGTCCCGCCTTACTCTGCAGCCCGCCCGCCGGCTCGCCGTTCGCATACGGGGCTTTCACCCTCTGCGGCGCGCCTTTCCAGGCGCTTCTGCTTGGCTTGCCGGCTTGATGCGGGCTTGGGCTTTTCCCGTTTCGCTCGCCGCTACTCCGGGAATCTCGGTTGATTTCTTTTCCTCCGGCTACTTAGATGTTTCAGTTCGCCGGGTTCGCTTTGCGCGCCTATGTGTTCAGCGCGCAACGCCGGCGCGAGGCCGGCGGGTTTCCCCATTCGGAAATCCCCGGATCAAAGCATGTTTGCCTGCTCCCCGGGGCTTATCGCAGGATACAACGTCCTTCGTCGCCTGCAACCGCCTAGGCATCCACCGCGTGCACTTGGTCACTTGATCCCATCACCCTGCGCGCTGCGCGGGGCGACAGGCATGTACTGCTGACCATACCCTTGGTTTATTCAATTGTCAAAGAACGGCGCCCCCCGAAACCGGAACGGTCTCGCGAAGCGGCCCGTCATTCTAACGCAAAAAACCCCAACCAAACACTTTTTTCAACTTTTTTTTCACACCCCCTAAGCGAGAAGCACAGTCAACTATACCCCCGCCACCCACTCTCCTATACCCCCCGCCGCTTGCGGGGGGGGGTCGGAGTTTGCCGTCCCCATCTGCCGATGGGGACGGGGGGCTCTTCCTGTTGTGGATTTTTCCCGCACACGGGCAAAAAGCGCGAAAAGCGCGCGGATTTTCCGAAAATGCGCTACAATGGCGGGGACGATTTCTCCCCCG